>NZ_CEYADA010000001.1:0-437117 GCF_982780845.1 Thalassococcus sp. | reverse complement strand
CTTCGATCTCATGCACGAAGGCAAATCAATCCGCGCCGTCGTGGAGTTTTGAGCCAAGCGCCCTTGCGGGCGGGGTCACCGAAAGCTACGCCTTTTGGTAACACCGCATGACAGGGCCAGTGCTATGACAGAGCAATCCCAAGGGGCGGTCACCATCCGCCCCTTTCTTTTTGGCGATCAGGCCGAAGCAGACGCGCTTTGGGCTTTGTTAGAGCCGACGTTTCGCGCGGGCGACACATACACCATCGACGCCGATATCAGCCGCGAAGAGGCGCTGACCTATTGGACCGGCGCACCGCGTACTGTGTTCATGGTCGAGGACGACGGGAAGGTTCTGGGCACCTACTATGTGACGCCCAACCAGAAAGGTGGCGGGCGGCATGTGTGCAACTGCGGCTTTGTCACCGGCCCCGCCGCGCGTGGCAAAGGGATTGCCCGCATGATGCTGGCCCATGCGTTAGAGACCGCGAAATCGATGGGCTTCTACGCCATGCAGTTCAATTTCGTGGTGTCCACGAACACGCGGGCGGTGGATATCTGGAAGCGGGCTGGCTTTGACGTGGTCGGCACTTTGCCAAAGGCGTTCGACCACCCCGAACATGGGCTGGTCGATGCCTATGTCATGTACAAGATGCTGTGATTACTTGGCCGCGTAGCGGGCAAGGAATGTCTTAACCGCTTCGTCCACAACATCGCGGATTTCAGCATCGGTTGCGCTGTTGCGGATGCCGAACAGGAATTCGGGCCAAAGCCGCGCTTTGCACAGTTCACCGAACTGATCGGCGGCCAGTTCGCAGTTGGGAATAACCAGTTCTTCGCGGGCCATCGCCTTAACGAAGTACTTGATCAACTCACCACGCAGGCGCATCGGGCCGGTGCGGTAGAATTCATGGGCGAGTTCGGGAAAGCGTTCAGCCTCGCCCACGCAGACGCGGAAGGTTTGCAGGCCGAGTTTCGAGAACAGGATGCCTAGAAGGCTGACACCCGCGCGGGTCAGCACGTATTCAGGGTCGCGCGACTGGTCGATCGTCAGGATCGCGTCATCGGCCTGGCGCAGGCATTGCGATGTCGCAACTTCCATGAACAGAAAGCGTTTGTCGGGGAAGTAGCTGTATAGCGTGGCCTTGGACACGCCAGACGCTTTGGCGATGTCATCGACGCTTGCACCCTCAAAGCCGTCCCGAAGGAAGATTTCAAGGGCACCTGCGATAACCTGATCGTATTTGCGACCCTTGCGGGCCTGAGGCTCTGTGCCGTCCATGTTCATCCCCTTACCGGACCTTCAGTATAAACTGTTCGGTTCAGATGGGACAAGCAGAACGGGGGAAAGTCGGTCAAATGCCGCCTTTATCTTGCGTCACGACGGGCGCGCCGTCCTGCGGCCACCAGATATCCGAGGGGATCGGGGACGGGAAGTTGGCATAGGCCGGCGCAGTAAGGGCGAAAAGCATGATGGCGGTCAGTGCGGGGCGGATCATATCGATTCCTTTCTAAACTGTATGGTTTACTAATATGAACTGATCAGTTTAGTTTCAACACGATTCTGAACTGATCAGTTCATTTTTTTGACTTGCGGGCAAATTTAAAAATCATACGGTCAAAGTAATCTAAGCTGGGGGCTCGGTATGCGCTTTTTCGCACAGCGGCGGCATTTCAAAGATCTGAGTGAACAGGAAATCATCGCTCTTGCGATTTCCTCCGAAGAGGATGACGGGCGCATCTATCGCAGCTATGCGGAACGGCTTCGTCCCGACTTTCCCGACACCGCCAAGATTTTTGACGGCATGGCCGAGGAAGAAGACGATCACCGTCGCCGGTTGATCGAGCTGCATCGCGAACGATTTGGCGAGGTGATCCCCCTGATCCGCCGTGAACATGTGGCGGGCTATTATGCGCGACGCCCTGTTTGGTTGGTTGAAAACCTTGGTCTCGAACGCATCCGCGAAGAAGCGGCGTTGATGGAACGTGATGCCGAACGGTTCTATCTGGCTGCCGCGCAAAGCAGTACGGATGCGGCGACACGGAAGCTGTTGGGCGATCTGGCTGCTGCAGAGGCTGGGCACCAGGACAAGGCTGAACATCTGACCGAAGCCAATCTGGGCGAGGAACAGCTGGACACGGAAAAGGAAACCGCCAAGCGGCAGTTTGTTTTGACGTGGGTCCAGCCCGGTCTGGCAGGGTTGATGGACGGATCGGTTTCGACGCTGGCGCCGATCTTTGCGACGGCCTTTGCCACACAGGATACATGGACCACGTTTCTAGTCGGTCTGGCCGCGTCTGTGGGTGCGGGTATTTCGATGGGCTTTACCGAAGCCGCATCAGATGACGGGCAGCTTTCGGGACGTGGATCGCCGTTCAAACGGGGGATTTCATCCGGCGTTATGACGACCGTTGGCGGGTTGGGGCATGCGTTGCCCTATCTGATCCCGCATTTCTGGACAGCGACGCTGACCGCCTTTGTCGTGGTGTTTGTCGAGCTTTGGGCCATTGCGTGGATCCAGAACAAATACATGGAAACACCGTTCTTCCGTGCGGCATTCCAGGTGGTTCTGGGTGGCGCGCTTGTCTTCGCGGCAGGCGTGTTGATCGGCTCAGGCTAGGTTGACGGCACCTGAATTGCGGGGAACAAATGCCTTCTGAGGAATTGGGAGGCCCGCAATGTATAAAAAAGGCGAAGTGACGTATCAGGCTCTGCCGCTGCCGGATCGTGTGCAATTGGACGAGGCCGATGCCATCGCGGCCGCGACCGCATTTCGCGATTACATGCGTAAACGCCATTCGGTGCGCGAATATTCTGACAGGGATGTTCCCGAAGAAGTTATTCGCGCCTGTATCGAGGCTGCGGTCAGTGCGCCGTCGGGGGCCAACCACCAGCCTTGGCATTTCGCGGCCATCCGGAACCCCGATATGAAGGCGCGCATCCGTGAAGCGGCGGAAGAAGAAGAGCGCAAGTTCTATGGCGGCGGCGCCAGTGACGAATGGCTTTCTGCATTGGAACCCATCGGGACGGGCGTGGACAAACCGCATCTGACGACCGCACCGTGGTTGATCGTGGTCTTTGCCGAACGCTGGGGCGTGAATGACGATGGTGAGCGGTATAAGAACTACTACGTGCCGGAAAGCGTGGGGATCGCGACAGGGTTTCTGATTGCGGCACTGCATCACGCGGGGCTTGTGTGTTTAGAACACACGCCCAATCCGATGAAGTTCCTGCCCGAAATGTGCGGGCGCCCTGAACGGGAAAAGGCGGTCATGATCCTGCCGGTAGGCTATCCGGCAGACGACGCAACTGTTCCGGCAGCGGCGAAGCGAAAGAAACCGCTAGAGCGAGTTATGTCGATCTTTTAGGGCAGAAGGCAGATTGACCTATCCTTGCGTCATGCTAACACAATCACATGTTTGAGATTTTCCTGAAAACGCTTCCGTTTTTTGCCCTGATCGGTCTGGGCTATGGCGCAGGACGCACGCGGTTCTTTACCGAAGAGGCGACTGCCTATCTGACGAAGTTTGTTTTCTACTTTGCCCTGTCGGCAATGTTGTTCAGGTTTTCGGCAAACCTGTCGATGGCAGAAATCTTCAATCCGCGTTTGGCGGCGGCCTATCTGTGGGGCACGGCCTTTGCCTATGGTGTGGCGATGGCGGTGGCGTTCTGGCGCGGTGCGTCGGTGGAAATCGCTGCGATCGAGGCGCAATGCGCGGCCATCGGGAACACCGGATTTCTTGGCGTTCCGATGCTGGCGCTTCTTTTGGGGCAAGAAGCGATTGGCCCGATCATCCTTGTGCTGGCAATTGATCTGATCGTCTTCTCGTCGATGCTGGTGATCCTTGTGGTCGGCTCCCGCGAAGGCAGCATGAGCCCCAAGATTTTTCGCACCGTGGGCGTGGGTTTGTTGAAAAACCCGATGATCGTGTCGATCACGTTGGGCCTGATTGTATCGGGTCTAAGCCTGCCTATTCCGGTGCCTGCAAATGAATTCCTGTCGATCCTTGGCGCTGCCGCGACGCCGGGTGCGTTGTTTGCCATCGGCGCGTCACTGGCCAGCAAATCGGCAGAACGGATCGAAATCGCGGGTTGGCTGAGTTTCTGTAAGCTGGTGCTGCATCCGCTGTTTGTTGCGGCGGGGGCTTATCTGTTCTTTCCGGTCGATCCCTATCTGGCCGCGGTTGTTGTGTCGGCTGCGGCTTTGCCTGTGGCGGGGAACGTATTCATTCTGGCGCAGCACTATGGCGTCGCCCCGCAACGGGTGTCTGCATCCATCCTGATTTCGACCGCGCTCAGCATCTTTACGGTGTCTGCTGTCATCGCGTGGGTCACCGCCTACTGACGGGAAAAAGGTTGCTGCATCGGCCCCCGTTCGTTAGCCAGTTGGTAACTGCAATTCGAGGGGATTAGGGCAATGGAAACGGTATCCGAAAACAAGTCATTTGATGGTGTGCAGGGTGTGTACACCCACGCGTCCGAGGTCTGTGGATGTGACATGACCTTTGGCCTGTTCCTGCCGGAAGACGCCAAGAGCGGCCCTGTGCCCCTTCTGTGGTATCTGTCGGGTCTGACCTGCACCCACGAAAACGCAATGACCAAGGCCGCAGCCCAACAGTGGTGCGCCGAGCAGGGCATCGCGATTGTTTTCCCCGACACAAGCCCGCGCGGCGAAGGCGTCGCCGATGACGAGGCCTATGATCTGGGTAAGGGCGCGGGTTTTTATGTGGACGCGACCGAAAATCCGTGGGCCCCGAACTTCAAAATGTGGAGCTATATCGCCGACGAACTGCCGTCTCTGCTGGGGCGGAATTTCGAACTGGATATGGATCGCCAGTCGATCACCGGCCATTCGATGGGAGGCCACGGTGCGCTGACCATCGCCATGGCGCATCCGGATCGCTTTGCATCCGTGTCTGCGTTCGCGCCGATCGCGAACCCGATGGCCAGCGACTGGGGCAAGAAACAGCTGGGTGCCTATCTGGGCGAAGACAAAGGCCAGTGGGCCAAGCACGATGCGTCGTTGCAGATGAAAGAAGTGGGCTTTGATGGGCCTGTCCTGATTGATCAGGGCGCCTCGGACAACTTCCTTGATCTGCTGCGCCCCGAGGCGCTGGCACATGCCATGATGGCGCGCCGTCAGGAGGGTCTGTTCCGGATGCAGAAAGGCTATGACCACAGCTATTTCTTCATCTCGTCGTTCATGGAAGATCACGTCACCTTCCACGCCGAGGCGCTGTATACCTGAGGCCAGTATGACCACCCTGTTCATCGATGCGGATGCCTGTCCGGTCAAGGAAGAGGCCGAGCGTGTCGCGACCCGTCATAAGGTGCCGATGAAAGTGGTATCGAACGGTGGGTTGCGCCCGTCGCGCAACCCTTTGGTCGAACATGTTATCGTTCCAGAAGGCCCCGACGTCGCCGACATGTGGATCGCGGACCGGTGTGGTGCGGGGGATGTTGTTGTGACCGGCGATATCCCTTTGGCTGCGAAATGCGTCGCTGCTGGTGCGCGGGTTCTGAAACACAATGGCGAGGCGCTGACACAGGTGAATGTGGGTCAGGCGCTGGCCACCCGTGATCTGATGGCTGATCTGCGCGCCGCTGACCCGTTTCGACAGGGCGGTGGGCGCGGGTTTACCAAGGCCGACAGGTCGCGGTTTCTGGATGCGCTGGAACGGGAAATGCGGGCCGCGCTTAAAGGAGTTTGACGGATGACGCCTAGGGCCGTGGTTTTTGATATCGGCAACGTTCTGATCGAATGGCTGCCCGAGCGGTTCTTTGATGCCGAGATCGGAGAGGCCCGCCGCAAAGACCTGTTTGCCAGCGTGGACCTGCATTACGCCAACGACCTTGTGGATCGGGGCGGGCACTTTCAAACCACCATTGCCGACTGCGCGGCCAAGCACCCCGATTGGCACGATGAGGTCATGATGTGGCATGATCGTTGGCTTGATATTGCCGGCCCCGACATTCCGCATTCCGTGCGTATTCTGCGGGCGCTGAAAGGGAACGGCGTACCTGTCTTTGCCCTGTCGAATTTCGGGATCGGCACGTTTGAACTGGCCGAGCCTGTGTACCCGTTTCTGTCGGAATTCGATCGCCGCTATATTTCGGGCTACATGGGGATGGCAAAGCCGGATGCCGAGATTTACGCCGCCGTGGAAGCAGATTGCGGGGTTCCGCCCGAAGCGCTTTTGTTCGCAGATGACCGCCACGAAAACATCGCGGCGGCAGTGGCGCGGGGCTGGCAGGGGCATTTGTTTGACGGGCCAGAAGGCTTTGCCAAGCGGTTGGTCGAGGATGGTTTGCTGACCGAGGAGCAGGCGCAATGAGTGGGCCTACTGTGATCCCCTTTGCGGAAGGCGAGGCGCGACTGGACTGGATCGCACTGACCGATGCGCTAGCGGCGGGGCATGACCTGCCTAAGGCCGAAGTGTCGGACAGCTTCCTGTATCGTGGCGACGACACATTGCTTAGTCGCGCGGCATGGATCGATGGTCTGGGGATCGCAACCAAAGCGGCGACGATCTTTCCGGGGAACAATGCGCTCGGCCTGCCGGGGGTGAACGGCGCGGTTTGTGTCATGAGCGATCAGGATGGCACGATGCAGGCGCTGATCGATTTCCATCTGGTGACCAAGTGGAAGACCGCCGGCGACAGCCTGTTGGCCGCGCGGCGGTTGGCACGGCCGGACAGCCGGAACATCCTGATCGTTGGTGCGGGCACAGTCGCGGCGTCACTGATCGAGGCTTACGGCGCGGGCTTCCCAGATGCGCAGTTCACGATCTGGAACCGCACAACATCGCGCGCTGAAGAGACCGCAGCGCGGTTTGGCAATGTTTCGGTAGCGACCGACTTGGAGACGGCCGTGGGGCAGGCGGATATTGTTTGCTGCGCCACCATGACGACCCAGCCGGTGTTGCGTGGTGACTGGCTGCGTCCGGGACAGCACGTCGATCTGATCGGGGCCTATCGTCCGGATATGCGAGAGGCGGATGATGTTGCATTGAAGCGGGCCCGTATCTTCGTCGACAGCTTCGACACGACGATTGATCATATCGGTGAGCTGAAAATTCCTCTGTCCGAGGGCGTGATCACGCGGGGCGATGTGCTGGCGGATTACTACGATCTGGCCTCGTTCAAACGCACGGATGATGACATCACGTTGTTCAAAAACGGCGGCGGGGCGCATCTGGATTTGATGACCAGCCGCTACATTCTGGATTGCTGGAACAGCACATGACAGGTTGGATCTGGGTCATATTGATCGGCATCGCGCTAATCCCGTTTTTTAGGGATAGGTGGCGCAAGCCCGTAGGGCGGCGAATGCGGAAATCTGCGCCGGGATCGTTTGCCAAGCTGAAATCCGGCACAACGCATTACCGCTGGCTCGGGCGTGTGCGTGGACCTGTTTTGGTCTGTGTGCATGGTCTGACGACGCCGTCTTTCGTTTGGGACAGGCTCGCGCCGATGTTGGGCGACCTCGGGTTTCGGGTGCTGGTCTATGACCTTTACGGACGTGGGTTTTCGGATCGGTCCCGTCGTGCACAGACGCCCGAATTTTTTACCGATCAGCTTGAAGAACTGCTGGATCATCTTGAGATCAAAGATGACATCACTCTGCTGGGCTATTCGATGGGTGGTGTGATCGCGTCGCGTTTTGCCGTGGCCCATCCGGACCGGTTGCGCCAATTGGTGCTACTGGCCCCTGCGGGGATGCTGATCAATTTTCATCCGGTGATCGCTTGGGCTATGAACTGGCCTTTTGTGGGCGATTGGCTGTTCCACATGGTGTTCCCGAACGCGTTCTTTAAGGCGACTGAGGCCGAACGCGCGAAGCATCCTGAGGTGGGCGATATAATCGACCAACAGCAGGGCGAATTGCACCGGCGTGGATTTCTGCGGGCGGTTCTATCCAGCCTGCGCGGGTCGCTGCGCAAACCTGGACCGAAGCTGTTCAAGGCTTTGGCCAAGCTTCCTTTGCCCGTCTATGCGATCTGGGCGCGGGACGATCAGACGATCCCGATTGAAGCGCTAGGACAGTTGGCACAGTGGCACCGCGATGCGGTCCATGAGGTGATTGATGGTGCGGGGCACGGCGTGCCCTACACGCATTCCGCAGAGGTGGCCGAAGTGCTGGCCACCCTGCTTGATGTGTCTGACGAATAGTCTGGCTTACGCCTGCGCCAACGCGGGCGAACGGCTTTCGCGGATGGGCAGGTGGATGATTGCCGACAGAAGGCCAACGCCCACGCCAACCCACCAGACCAGCGTGTAATCGCCGTAGATGTCGTACAGACGACCGCCCAGCCAAACACCAATAAAGCTGCCGATTTGGTGGGACAGGAACACGATGCCGTAAAGCGTGCCCATGAAGCGCAGGCCAAAGATGTAACCGACCAGACCCGCAGTCAGAGGCACGGTCGCCAGCCATGTGGCACCCATGACAACCGAGAAGACGATGACTGTCGTCGGGGTGATCGGCATCATGATGAACAGGCCCGCCGCGATGGTGCGTGTCAGGTAGATGCCTGCCAGAAGGTATTTCTTGCTGTAGCGGTTGCCAGCCCAGCCCGCCAAAAGTGTGCCGCCGATGTTGACCAGACCGATCATGGAAATCGCAACCGCACCAAGGGTCGAGGTCGTGGTGATCCCAAGTGTATGAAGCACGCCGCCCGGTTGGATCGGGCCGCACATTTCGGTGACGAAGGCGGGGAAGTGGGCCGTGATAAAGCCCAGCTGATAGCCGCAGGAAAAGAAGCCGATAAAGATCATCGCGTAGGACGGATCACGCAGCGCGGTGCCAAGGATTTTGCGCAGGCTTTCATCAACCTCAGCCTTGGGTTGAACCGGTGCGCGCATCATCGGCAGGGACAAAAGCACCAACAGGATCGCAGCGGCGAAGATCAGGAAGACCTCGCTCCAGTTCATGAAGCCTAGCATCCATTCCGCAATGGGTGCGCCGATGACCTGCCCACCGCTGCCTGCTGCTGTCGCGATGGCAAGGGACATCGATCGGTTCGCATCGGTCGAGGCACGGCCAACAACCGCGAGGATGACGCCGAAACCGGTACCCGCGACACCGAAGCCCACCATCACCTCAAGAAGCTGGATGGCGCCGGGCGAGACGGCGAAGGACGACAGGACAAGACCCACCGCATAGAAAATTGCGCCAAGGAAGATCGCCTTGCGGTCGCCAAACCGTTCGGCAAAGGCCGCGAACAGCGGCTGGCCGATACCCCAAGCAAGGTTTTGGATGGCGATGGCCAGCGAAAATTCGGCGCGGGGCCAGTTGAATTCTTCGGAAATCGGGATCTGGAACACGCCGAAGCTGGCGCGAATGGCGAAAGACACCAGAATGATCAGTGCGCCTGCGATCAGAACAGGCGTGAAGATACTTTGAGATTTCGACATGAGAACCCTCCCGGAACGGCGCGACACTGCGCGTCAGAACCGGGAAGGTCAATCATCCAAACGGAAAGAGTGGCGTTGCAAAAGATCACATACGCAGGTGACGTGCGCGCGCGCCGCGTTCGATGGCTGCTGCGTGTAGGCGGTCGATGTTCAGCTCATATCGCATTTCTTCCAGCAGGCGCAGCTCGGTTTCGGCCAGTGACCCGTCCGCCGCCGCGACATCGCAGGCTAGCGCATAGGCAGTTTCGAACAGGCGTTCCGGCAGGTTGTCACGGATAAGGCCGAACAGGGCATCAAGCCCGTCTTCCTGATCGAACAAATCGAACACGGTTTGTGACACCAGCTTGGTCCGGTCGCTGTCGTAGTCTTCAAAGACCGGAAGCGTGTTTACGGCGCTTTGGATTTTGACCAGCTCGGCTGTTCGGATGTTTTCATCCGATGCGGAAATCGCGATCATGATTGCGACCAGACAATCCTGGGGGCTTAGCGGGTGTTCGATATTGTCAGACATGCGTCACTTGCTTTCATTCGGTGTTCTGCAATTGCAAAATATTGACGCTGCACCGTTGCCGCAATAGGTAGCGCACGCTGAAACCCCGTGCGGCGGCCTGCCGCGCAAACAGGAGAAAACCGATGTCCGCATTCCGTGACGCTGCCATGAAGTCAAAGGCTTGGCCTTTTGAAGAGGCACGTCGGGTGCTTAAACGGGTGGAATCGTCGAAGACACCCAAGGACCACGTTCTGTTTGAAACGGGCTATGGCCCGTCGGGTTTGCCGCACATCGGCACCTTTGGCGAGGTCGCGCGCACAACGATGATTCGTCGCGCGTTCGAAGTGATTTCCGACATTCCGACCCGTCTGATCTGTTTTTCGGACGATATGGACGGCATGCGGAAGGTGCCTGAAAACGTGCCACAGCAAGAGATGCTGCACGAACATCTGCAAAAGCCGCTGACATCCGTGCCCGATCCGTTCGGCACGCACGACAGCTTTGGCGGCCACAACAACGCGATGCTGAAGCGGTTCTTGGACACCTTCGGCTTTGACTACGAATTCTACTCGGCGACCGAATTCTACAAATCCGGCCAGTTCGACGAGGTGCTTTTGCGTGCTTGCGAACGCTATGATGATGTCATGGCCGTGATGCTGAAATCGCTGCGGGATGAACGGGCGCAGACCTATTCGATCTTCCTGCCGATCCATCCAGAAACCGGCCGCGTTCTGTACGTTCCGATCAAGAACGTTGACGCGAAGGACGGTCTGATCACCTTTGACGACGAAGACGGTAAGGAATGGACGCTTCCTGTCACTGGCGGCAATGTCAAACTTCAGTGGAAGCCTGACTTTGGCGCGCGTTGGGCGGCGCTGGATGTCGATTTCGAAATGTACGGCAAAGACCATTCCACCAACACGCCGATCTATGACCGCATCTGTGAAATCCTTGGCGGCAAGAAGCCCGAGCATTTCACCTATGAACTGTTCCTTGATGACAAGGGCGAGAAGATTTCGAAGTCCAAGGGCAATGGCCTGTCGATCGACGAATGGCTGACCTATGCGGCATCTGAATCGCTGTCGTACTTCATGTATCAGAAGCCCAAGACAGCCAAGCGTCTGTGGTGGGATGTGATCCCCAAGGCGGTGGACGAATACCACCAGCAACTGCGCGCCTTCCCGGGGCAGACGCCTGAGCAGCAGGCCAACAACCCTGTCTGGCACATTCACGCAGGTGACGTGCCCGAATCCAAAATGGTCGTGCCGTTTTCGATGTTGCTGAACCTTGCGTCCGTATCGGGTGCCGAGGACAAGGAAACGCTCTGGGGCTTTATCAACCGCTATGCGCCCGAGGCCTCACCCGAAGCGAACCCTGATCTGGATCAGGCGGCTGGCTTTGCGATCAAGTACTACGAAGACTTTGTGAAGCCGGGCAAAACATATCGCGCCCCGACTGAAAAAGAGGCCGCAGCGCTGCGTGATCTGGCGGATCGTCTGGCCGCGCATGACGGTGCGACCGATGACGAAACGCTGCAAAGCCTTGTCTTTGCGGTCGGTAAGGACCACGAGTTCGATCCGCTGCGCGACTGGTTCAAAACGCTGTACGAAGTGCTGTTGGGTGCGTCCCAAGGCCCGCGTTTCGGTGGCTTTGTCGCGCTTTACGGCGTGCAGGAAACCGTTGCCCTGATCGAAAAGGGCCTGAACGGCGAGCTGGGCTGATTTGGTCCGACAAATGGAATGCTGAAGGCGGGGGCGACCCCGCCTTTTTCTTTTTTGAAGGGCGGGATGTGTTCTGCCAGATTTGCCCAAACTCCGCGCCACGCTAGATATCTCAGGCATACTGGAACCACGCAGAGGATTTCGGCATGCGCATCTTGGCCTTTTTGATACCGGCACTGTTTGCTATGACCACGCTCGTGCGGGCCGAGATGTTGCCGGATCCCGAGATTGAAAGTGTCATTCGTGATCAGATGACCGCCTTTGAGGCCGATGATTTCGACACCGCGTTCGGTTTTGCGGCCCCGAACATCCAGATGATTTTCCGGAACTCGGACAACTTCGGAATGATGGTGCGTCGCGGGTATCCTATGGTCTGGCGTCCGGCTGGAGTGCGGTTTGGTCCGTTACGCACCATTGATGGCACGCTGTGGCAGCAAGTGATCGTCACAGATCAGGAAGGCCGTCTGCATGTGCTGGACTATGCGATGGAAGACATTGGCGGACAGTGGCGCATTGCGGGCGTACAGTTGATCCCTGCGCCGGATGTGGCCGCCTGAGGCCTGTGCGCAACGGGGACCGTCACGTAGGTCCAAAGCCGCTTTAACCGAAAACCTGAGACACCCTTTCGCGAATGGCCCCGTTTTGGGCCGTGCAAAGCGCATAGGAAAGGGATGACATGAACAAGGCGGTTACAGATGGCGTGGTGCTGATGCCGACCCCGTATTCGGCGGGTCTGGGTGTCTGGTCGAGCGGCGACGGCACTCCGGGATCGGATACCTACGCAAACGTGGTTGGCGCGTCCTTTGTGCCCGCAGATCAGGACTTCGGCGGCGCGCTGGAGATCATCAAGCTGACCGCAACCCAAAAGCTGCGTTACATGGGTCAGACGCCAATGCTGCCCGGCTGCTATCTGCGTGTGACGGCGCGGGTGAAGGCGATCGCGGGCAATCTGCCCAACGTGCAGATCGCGGCTTGGGCTGGCGATGCAAACGGGGCCAATGTGGTGTCCGTTGTGCAGGTGGGGCCGGCCAAGCCGCTGACCAGCTATGGCGAGGTGGTCGAGGTGTCGGCCATCGTGGGTGCAGGCCATCGTTCCGGCGTTGATATGGTTTGGGGACCGCAACCGGTTTACGGCCATTTCGGCATTGATCTGACCGGTCCGACCGGTGGCATTGTGCGCGTTGACGACATCGAGATCGAGGATGTCACCAGTGTATTCCTGCGCACCATGATGAACTGGGTCGATGTGCGCGATTTCGGTGCGGTGGGTGACGGGATCACCGACGATGCCGCCGCGTTCGAGGCCGCAGATGCCGCCGCTGACGGGCGCACGGTTCTGGTGTCGAAGGGCACCTATTTCCTTGGATCAAGCGTGACGCTGGACAATCGGGCCGAGTTTGAGGGCACCGTGACGATGCCCAGCACGGCGATCCTGTCGCTGACCAAAAGCTACAATCTGCCCGCCTATATCGATGCGTTCGGCGATGAAGAAACCGGTCTGAAAAAGGCCATTCAGGCGCTGATGAACAACTCGGATCATGAAAGTCTGGATATGTGCGGGCGTCGTGTGGCGCTGTCCGGCCCGCTGGACGTGCAGGCGGCGGTGCCCAACCGTGACAGTTTTGCCCAGCGTCGTGTGATCCGGAATGGCCAGTTGCAGGCCAATTCAGGCGCGGCGTGGGATCCTGATGTGGTGACCTCGATCGCGACCTACTCTGCGGCGAACCAGACGCGACTGACGGGGGTGACCAACATCGCGAATATCGCGGTGGGCTCGCTGGTCGAAGGGGCCGGTGTCGGGCGCGAAATCTATGTGAAGTCCAAGGATGAATCAGCGCAGCAAATCACCCTGTCCCAGCCCCTGTCCGATGCGGTGGGAACGCAGAGTTATACGTTCACGCGTTACAAATACATGCTGGATTTCTCGGGGTTCAACCGTCTGGACGTGTTCCAGCTGCATGACATCGAACTTCAGTGCAGCACGGTGGCGAACGGCGTTCTGCTGGCCCCGAGCGGCACGGTCATGCACATCCGTAACTGTGTCTTCAACCGCCCCGCCCATCGCGGCATTTCCAGCCATGGTGAAGGCTGTCAGGGTATGCTGGTCGAGCACTGCCAGTTCATCAGCCACGAAGGTGGCGAGCTGACGCAGAACCGCCAGTCGGTTGCGATCAATACCAACGGCAATGACGTGAAAATCCGCGATTGTCGTGCCTCGCAGTTTCGCCACTTCCTTGTGATGTCGGGGGCTCAGGGTCTGATTTCGGGCAACCATTTTTTCCAAGGGGACGAGCAGGCGGATGGTATCCGTTCCGCGGGCATCGTCGTCGCGCTGCGGGCGTGCAACACGCAGATTTCCGGCAACTACATCGACAACTGTTTTGTGGAATGGACGAACGAACGGGAACCCGAGCCGGACTATGTGGCTGGCTTTGGCTTTGCGGGCCTGTCGATCACGGACAACGTGTTCCTGTGTTCGAACGTCGCGCCGTGGTTCAGCTATATCGTGGTCAAACCGTTCGGTAGCGGGCATTTCGTGAATGGCATGAACGTGTCCGGCAATACCTTCCGGTCATCAGGAGGCAAGATTGATCGGGTCGAACGCGTCGATGACAGTTATGCGCCGTTGGACTTGAATCGAATGAAGCGCCTGAGCTTTTCGAACAACACGTTCCACAACATCGAATACGCGTCGCAAAACCCGCTTTTGGTTAGCCATGACCAGAACAGCCATGCGGATACGTGGGTTCTGGATACGGGCAACGAACTGCCGTTTGATGGCTATGCGACCGAGGTGGACAGCCTTGTCTTTCGTTCGCGTCTGCGGAACGTGGCGAATGTCAGTGAGTGGTTCATGCCCTATACCTCGACCCTGCAGGGTGCTGCAGACAATCAGGTGCATGTGATTTTCCCGGAACCAGTTCTGGGCGATATCAACGCGCTGATCCGGATGGATTAAGGGCGTTTAGGCAAGGTCGTCGGGCGTCAGCACAAAGGCCTTGCCAAACCCGCCGTTCAAATGCGCCGCGCTGATATCGTAGCGCAGGATCTGGAAGTCGGCGAACCCGATATAAAGCTTGGCTTTGGGCTGGTGGTGCAGGAATTGCGCCGCCAGCTTTTCGTGTTCAGGATCACCGTGACGGATGAACTGGGCCGTGGCCATCAGCGTGATGCGCGGATGGGTCAGGGGATCGCCCTTATCCCCCGGTTCGCCCAACAGCAGCGAACAACGCGGATCAGCCTTGAGCGCTTTGGTGTGGTGCGACAGGTCCGACACCAGTGACATAGGCAGACCTGCCTGATCCGGCACCACGGCGACGCGGCTGACCATGGGGCTGCCTGTGTCCGGATCGATCACCCCCAACGCGCCGAAACGGGCCGCGCCGATCAGATTGCGGGCCAGTGCGCGGGCGTCGTCATCGGTGGGGTTGATCGGGTTCTTTTCCATGCGCTGATCTTAGGTGCCGTGGCGTGCATGGTCCAGCATCCGCGCAATAGGGCTTAGGGGTATGGCACCCCCTTGGGCTTCGCGGTAAACGGGGCACAAGTTTTCAACGAGGGTGCCCATGACCGATCTTGATGCGCTGCGCGATGTGATCCGTGCCGACAGCGATGCACGCGGCAAGCCGATTTCCAAGCTTGGCTATTTCTGCACCCCGTTCCAGCCCAAAAGCGGCCCCTTGGCGGACCGCGTGATCAAGGTCTATCGCGGGTTGTCTGACCCAGCGGCCCTTGACCGTCTGAAGGTATGCCACGACGACTATGTCGCGGCACTGCTGAAGGCCGGTGTACCGTTGCCCGAGACCGAGTTTCACCTGCTCGACATCGACGGCGCGCGCATTCCCGTGATCGTGCAAGAGGCGCTGCCCATCCCGTCGCTGATGCGGCCGCTGATGCAGACGGGAACGCAGGCTGAAACGCTTGCCATGATGGAGGCTGCGGGCGACGTTATCGCGACCTTCTGGAACAATGCCGACCAGTTCGACACGCGCATCGGGTTCCACCCGTCGATCCGAAATTTCGCGATCATCGACGGCAAAGCGGTATTCTTTGATACATTTCCGCCGTTGATCCATTACACGCGTGAAGAAATGGGTCGAATGTTGCTGCTGTTTTCAGAAAAGCGCCTGATGCGGATTGTGGGGCCGTTCCTGCAAAAGAAAGTCACAGGCATTCAGGACGAATGGTACTCCGCGCCGGAAACGCTGGTTGGCTTGGTGGGCTCTGCTTGCCGTTTGCGCCCTGACGATGCCGAGGCTTATCTGGATTGGGGCCGCGATTTCGTCGCCCGCCGGATGCCCCGCTGGCAGGAAGTGGCGCTGGTCGAACTGAACGAACCGCCGCGCCTTCCGGGCTATTGGACGACCTTCCGCAAGATCCTTGGGCTGCAGGGCGAACCCAATGTCTAAGTCGATGGCCGAGGTTTACGCAGAGCGGGTCGCAAGCGGCGCGCTGATGCAGGATGACGTGCAACTTGCGGCGATCCCGCAGTTCGACCGTATCCGCGATGAACTGAACCAACCCGTCAAACGCGGCTTTTTCCGCAAGGCCCCGCCACCGCCCAAGGGGCTGTATCTGTGGGGTGGAGTCGGGCGCGGGAAATCCATGCTGATGGATATGTTCGTGGAAACGCTGGATGTGCCTGCGCGTCGCGTGCATTTCCATGCCTTCATGCAGGAAATCCAGTCTGGCGTTCATGCCGAACGCGAAAAGGGCACCGAGGACCCGATCAAACCGGTGGCCAAGGCGGTGTCTGACGCGGTCAAGGTGCTGGCCTTCGATGAAATGCAGATCACCGATATCGCCGACGCGATGATCGTGGGCCGACTGTTCGAACAGCTTTTCGCGGCGGGCTGCGTTGTGGTGACGACATCCAACCGCATCCCTGACGATCTGTACAAAGACGGCCTGAACCGGCAGTTGTTCCTGCCTTTTATCGCGCTTCTGAAGGAACAAATGGTCGTGCATGAACTGGTGTCGGCCAAGGACTACCGGCAGGATCGCCTGCAAGGTGCGCAAAGCTATTTCTCGCCTGCCAACGAAGCATCCCGTGCGGCGATTGAATCGATCTGGCAGGACTTGTCAGGTGGCAAGGAAGGCGCGCTGACCCTGACCGTGAAGGGACGCGAGGTTGAACTGCCGCGTTTTGCCAACGGTGTCGCGCGCGTGTCGTTCTTTGATCTTTGCGGCAAGCCGCTTGGCCCTGCGGATTATCTGAAGCTGGCCGAAACGGTGCGGGTTCTGATCCTTGAAAACGTGCCGCAACTGGGGCGCAATAACTTCAACGAAGCGAAACGCTTTGTGACTCTGATCGACGCGCTGTACGAGGCAGGCACCAAACTGATCGTCACAGCCGCAGCCGAGCCCGAGTTTCTGTACCTTGAAGGCACCGGCGCGTTCGAATTTGAACGCACCGCCAGCCGTCTGCGCGAAATGCAGTCCGAAACATGGGGCAACGACGCCTGAGCGCCAAAGAAAAAGGGGTCCCGAAGGACCCCTGAAGTTTGCTGCTCTTGATAGTTTCTGACGTGCCTGTCGTTTTATTGAGGAAAGTCTTGATCGTCCGCAGACCGGCCAAATCGGGATTGGCCGGAATACGCAAAGGTAAGAGCGGAAAACGGAACGGGTGCGTAAGTACAATCAGGCAAGAAGCCTTGGTATGAAGGCAGTCTTCTGGTCATGCTCGTCCCCGTTCGAAGGTGTACGCGTTGTAATTCCTGACACCTTTCCAGCGAATCATAGCGACTAATGCGATTCGCCGTCAATATTTAGTATTGCCGTCAAGGCAATTAACTAACAAGCCATTGATAAGCCACATATAGTGGCACTCAGACCTCAGCGATTTGGCAGAATAAGCGTCTGTCCGGCCTTCAAATCGTTCGGTCCGGACAGCAAAGACTGGTTCGCGGCGTACAGCGGACCGGTCATATTCGCGTCGCCATACACCTCTTGCGCGATGCTGATCAGGCTGTCGCCGGGCTTGACCACATAGCGCTGCACGGTGCCGCCTTTGCCTGCGTCCGCGACCGACCGTTTGATGATCGTATGCAGCAGGCTGCCGGGGCGGCCTGCGGGCGCGTCACGGCCTGTGGCGGCGTTCAGACGTGCAACGGTGTCCCATGTCAGCGCACGCATGTCGCTGGGGTCTGCGGTGGGCGGCATGGGCTGGCGCGTTGTCAAAACCGGTTCGACATCTGGCAGATCGACGGCGATCTGCGCGTCTTCTGTGGCATCCACCATCTCGGCCACGATCCGACGTTCGCCGCTTGCGTCAAATGCGGGTGTGATCGCGGTCAGGTCCGGTTCGTTACGGGTCACGGCCTGAACCGGTGCATCGTCAAACGTTTTGGCCGCTGGTTGAAGGAAGATCAACGCAGCAGTGACGGCGACAAATCCGATGAAGTAAAGCGCGGCGCGGATCATCTGCAGGCCCCCTATGTTCCGGGCTGGGTCGAAAGCCCCAGCGCCGTCCAGCCGTCAAGGCCGGCCCGATAGTACAGGATTTTGTCGGCAGGGTAGCCTGCCTGGACCAGATCGCGAACCGCTTGCGCCGCTTCAGGCGAAGCAGCGTTCTGATCGAACACCAACAGCGTGTATGTGCTGGCCGATCCGCCTTGGCCGCTAAACCCAAGCGCCGCCAACAGATCGCCACGATAGGGGTTTTCCGGCGAAACAGTCGCCGCTGGCACGCTGACGGCGCCGGGCAGGGTCGCTTTGGCAAAATCGGTTTGCGCGCGGGTATCCACCAACAGGCCGGTGCCGTTGCTGGCGGTTACATCCAGAAATTCGATCACATCCAGTTCCGCAACCGTTTCGACCCCGTCCATGATGTAGAGTGGTTCCACACAGGCGGGCGGGCAGTTCGGACCGGACCGTGTGATCGACACAGCAAGACCGGACAGGTTCGTTTCAAAACGGGGCAGATCGGGGGTGATGGCGCTGTCCTGCGCCAGCGCAGGCACGCTTGGCAAGAAGGCCATCGCGGCCATCAGGCAGAGAAAATTCCGCATCTACTCGTCCTCGAAATCCGCAATACAGGCGCGGTACTTTTTGTTACGCCATATATAGGGGTGAAAACGCCATTTCGTCAATATAATGGCGTTTTTTCAAGGCTTGAGGGCGATTTACCCGTTCTCGCGCAGGATCGCGCCCGCCAGATACAAAGACCCACATATGAGCACCCTTGAATGTGGGTCCTGCGCGGTGATCGTTTGCAGCGCGTCCAGCACGCTGTCTGCGATGGTGGCGGGCATGCCGGCATCGGACGCAAAACGGGCGGTATCCTCGGCGCTCAGGGTGTTTGCCTCACCTGGGATCGACACGCCTGTCAGGCTGTCGGCGACCTTGGCCAAGGGCATCATGTAGCCGCTGGCATCCTTGGTGTTCAGCATCCCGCAGATCAGATGGGTGGGGCGTTTCGGCAAACGACCAAGGTGGTCGGCCAGCGCAATGCCCGCAGCGGGGTTGTGACCGCCATCCAGCCACAGTTCCACTTGAGGAGCGGCCTCAACCAGCGGACCGGTGCGCAGGCGTTGCATGCGTGCGGGCCACTGGGCATTGGTCATCGCGCCTTCGAACGCGGCCTCGCCAAAACCAAGGTGGCGCAAAGCGGCCAGCGCCGCGCCTGCGTTTTCGTACTGGTGGCGACCGGGCAGAACCGGCAGAGGCAGGTCCAGAAGGCCGGTTTCGTCCTGATAGATCAGGCGTTCGCGTTCTTCCCAGACATGCCAGTGCTGGCCTTGCGCAATCACAGGCGCACCAAGGCGCGCGGCAGTGGCCTCGATCACCTCAAGCGCTTCATCGGGCTGCGGGCCGACAACGCAGGGCACGCCGCGTTTGATGATGCCCGCCTTTTCGCCCGCGATCTTGGCGATGGTGTTGCCAAGAAACTGTTCGTGATCCATCGAAATCGGCGTCAGGATCGTCAGCGCGGGTGTTTCAACCACGTTGGTGGCGTCCAGCCGCCCGCCCAGACCGGTTTCCAAAAGCACATAGTCCGCAGGTGTGCGGGCAAAGGCCAGAAGCGCGGCGCAGGTCGTGATTTCGAAATAGGTGATCGGGTCAGGGCCGTTGGTGACATAGCATTCGTCCAGCACCTCGGTCAGATGCTCTTCGCTGATCAACTCGCCCGCCAAACGGATACGTTCGTGAAACCGCGCCAAGTGGGGCGAGGTATAGGCGTGCACGCGCTTTCCCTCGGCCTCAAGACCCGCGCGGATCATCGCTTGGGTCGATCCCTTGCCGTTGGTGCCTGCCAAATGAATGACCGGCGGCAACTGGCGTTCGGGATGGCCCAGCTTTTCAAGCAGCGTCCAGACGCGATCCAAAGTCAGATCAATGACCTTGGGGTGCAGCGCCATCATCCGTTCAAGGATGGCGTCCGAACCTGTCGTCATTTTTTGGCAGCTTCGTCAGGCGCCGGAAGCTCCGGCGTGTCGGTCGGTGCAGGCAGATCGCCCCAGACCGGCGGCGGCATGTCCATCAGCATGCGCAGAACCGTGATCAGTTCCTTGCGCATTTCACGACGGTCGGTCACGCGGTCCAGCATGCCGTGATCCAGCAGATACTCCGCACGCTGGAAGCCTTCGGGCAGCTTTTCACGGATGGTCTGTTCGATGACGCGGGGGCCCGCGAAGCAGATCAGTGCGTTGGGTTCGGCAATCTGGATGTCGCCCAGCATCGCGTAAGACGCGGTCACACCACCTGTGGTCGGGTGTGTCAGGACAACGATGTAGGGAAGGTTCGCTTCGCGCAGCATCTGGATCGCAACGGTCGTGCGCGGCATCTGCATCAGCGACAGGATGCCTTCCTGCATACGCGCGCCACCAGCGGCAGAAAACAGAACCAGCGGACGGCCCAGTTTCACGGCCTCTTCCGCAGCGGCGATGATCGCGTTGCCGACATACATGCCCATGGACCCGCCCATGAACGAAAAGTCCTGCGCGGCGGCAACGATCGGCGTGCGACCGATTTCGCCGGTCGCGACCAACATTGCCTCTTTTTCGCCGGTGTTCTTTTGCGCGGATTTCATGCGGTCAGGGTATTTCTTCTGATCGCGGAAATGCAGCGGGTCAGCGACGGGTTCGGGGACGTCCACTTCGACAAACACACCGCCATCAAACAGCGCCTGGAACCGCGCACGGGGCGTGATGCCCATGTGGTGGTTACAGTTACTGCAGACGTTCAGATTGTCCGACAGTTCGCGGTGGAACAACATGGTTCCGCACTCGTCGCACTTGGTCCAAAGGTTGTCCGGCGTTTCGCGGCGCGAAAAGATCGAATTGATCCGTGGGCGGACGTAGTTGCTGATCCAGTTCATCGGGTGCCCCGTTCGTCAGTGTCGTGGCGTCACTTAAGCCTGCGACGCCTGAATTGCAATCACGCGCGCACAGCGACCCGCGCGGCCAGCCAGCTTACCCCGAGGGCGACAAAGTCCAATGGCATCACCTTGGCAACCTCTTCGGCGTCCTGTGCGCTGAACGGAAGCACGTAAAGCGACAGGCCGGACATCGGGCCATCCATGGACACGAACAGGATCACCAGCGCGTTGTTCATAAAGTGCAACCCCATCGCAGGACCAAGCGAACCTGTGCGTGCCGTCAGGTCGGCGGCAAGAAGGCCGAACAGACCCGCCCAAATGGCAACCATCGCTGCGTTATCTCCGTACATGACGGCCGCATAGTGGCCGATGGCAAAGATGATTGCGGGGATGCCCATCCAGATGATCGGGCTTTGAAAACGGGCGGCCATCTGGCTTTGGATATAGCCGCGGAAAAAGATTTCCTCGGCCGAGGTCTGAAGCAGAACCACCAACGCGCCAATCGGCAGAAGAACCAGCCACAGCATCGGCGGTGTGTTCAGGATCAGCGCTTCTTCGGCAAAAAGCACAGCGGGCAGCATCAGCAACAACTGGATAGCAGCCGCATAGGCCGCAACGCGCGCGCCGAGTTTCAGGGTGCGGACCGGATCGCCGATAGTACCCCAGAACCGCCGTTTGTGCAGCCAGCGCAGCGCCAGCATCACGCCGGGAATAAAGCAGGCAATCCCCAGCAAGGCGGCGATCATCGCGCCGGGGGTGTCCAGCAGCCCCATCTGCAACATGGCCTCTCCATGACTACCAAGCGCAAAGCCATAGATCGCAATCAGGATACCTTGGCCCGCAATCATGACGATCAGGCACAGGACGATACCAACAACCAGTCGCCAGATTTCGGGTTTCTCCCGACCGGGCGCGGCCAACACTTCGTAAGGGGCGTATGATTTGAACATGCGCAGCATAAATGACGGTTTGCCAGCCTGCGTCAATGGCGGGTCAAGGGCGATAAACCGTGGAAAACCGATCAACGGGCCGTTTGATCTGCACCATCACGCTTGTGAACCTAGGGTCGCTTTTGTATTCCGGTGCGAAAGTTCACGCTCCAGCGGGAGGATACCATGCTAAAGCGCCCCTTCGATAAGACGAAACTGCCCAGCCGTCACGTAACCGAGGGTCCGGCCCGCGCGCCGCACCGTTCGTACTATTACGCGATGGGCATGAGCGAAGATGAAATCCACCAGCCGCTGATTGGTGTTGCAACCTGCTGGAACGAAGCAGCGCCTTGTAACATCTCGCTGAACCGTCAGGCGCAGGCTGTTAAGCTGGGCGTCAAAGAAGGTTCCGGCACGCCGCGCGAATTCACCACGATCACCGTGACCGACGGTATCGCGATGGGCCACGAAGGCATGCGTTCGTCGCTGGCATCGCGCGAAGCGATTGCCGACACCGTTGAACTGACAATGCGCGGCCACTGCTATGACGCGATTGTCGGTCTGGCTGGCTGTGACAAATCCCTGCCGGGTATGATGATGGCGATGGTGCGTCTGAACGTGCCGTCCGTCTTCATCTACGGCGGTTCGATCATGCCGGGCCGGTTCAAGGGCAAGGACGTGACCGTTCAGGACGTGTTCGAGGCCGTTGGCCGTCACCAGGCGGGCCAGAACTCGGACGAAGAGCTTTCCGCGCTGGAGCGCGTGGCGTGTCCGTCCGCTGGTGCCTGTGGTGGTCAGTTCACAGCGAACACCATGGCCTGTGTGTCCGAGGCGATCGGCCTTGCGCTGATGAACTCGTCCGGTGCGCCCGCGCCGTATGAAAGCCGCGACCAGTACGCGACTGCGTCCGGTCTGGCGGTTATGAACCTGCTTGAGAAAAACATCCGCGCCCGTGACGTCGTCACGCTGGAATCGCTGCAGAACGCGGCGCGCGTTGTGGCCTGTACCGGTGGTTCGACCAACGCCGGTCTGCACCTGCCTGCCATCGCGCACGAAGCAGGCATCGACTTCTTCCTTGATGACGTCTGCGAAATCTTCCGCGACACGCCGTACTTTGTCGACCTGAAGCCGGGCGGCAACTATGTCGCGAAAGACCTTTATGAGGCAGGCGGCGTTCCGGTTGTGATGAAAGAACTGCGCAAAGCCGGTTTGATCCACGAAGACTGCATCACCGCGTCGGGCTATTCCATCGGCGAAGAGCTGGACAAGATCGAACGCGAAGCGGACGGCAAGGTCATCTACCCGATCGACAAGCCGATCACACCGACAGGCGGCGTTGTCGGCCTGAAGGGCAACCTTGCCCCGCAAGGCGCGATCGTAAAGGTCGCGGGCATGTCGCAGGAAGAGCAGGTCTTTACCGGTCCGGCACGTGTGTTTGAATGCGAAGAAGACGCGTTCGAAGCGGTTAAAGCGCGCCAGTACAAAGAAGGCGAAGTTCTGGTCATCCGCAACGAAGGCCCCGCAGGCGGCCCGGGTATGCGCGAAATGCTGGCGACCACAGCGGCCCTGTCCGGTCAGGGCATGGGTAAGAAAGTGGCGCTGATCACAGACGGCCGTTTCTCGGGCGCGACCCGTGGTTTCTGCGTGGGTCACGTTGGCCCCGAAACTGCGCACTGCGGTCCGATTGCCCTGCTGCAAGATGGCGACGTGATCACCATCGATGCGATCAAGGGTGAAATCAGCGTGGCGCTGTCTGACGAGGAACTGGCCAAGCGTAAGGAAAGCTGGAAGGGCCCGAAAGAGACGATCTATTCGTCCGGTGCTCTTTGGAAGTACGCGCAGCTGGTTGGCGAAACCTACAAGGGCGCGGTCACGCATCCGGGCGCCAAGGAAGAAAAGCACATCTACATGGATCTGTGATCCAGTGCTGCGCAAAGCGCTTATGATACTGGCTATCGCGGGTCTTGCGGCCTGCGATAGCACCACAGGAACCGGCGGCGGTGCGCCCGGGTTTCTGGCTGCCCTGTCTTCCCCTCAGAACGATGCGCAAAGTCAGGCCCGTGCCGCTGGTGCGCCGATGGTGTGGACAGCTTTGGCGCGTGGCGATGTCGTTGTCCAAGGCCCGCGCGGCTATTGCGTAGATCCTGTTACGGTCGAAAAGCGTGGCAACAGCGGCTTTGCCATGATTGCCAGTTGCAACATCCTGTCGGACGGCGCGACCGGCCCGCGGGTTCCGGCGTTGCTTGTCACTGTCACAGTCGGCCCGCGTGAGGACGAAGCAACTGTTCCCAGTGCGGAAACAATTGCAGCTTTGGCGGGTGGCACCCTGCAACAGTCCGAAACACGTGATGGCAGCGTCTTTGTGCAACTGGCTGGCGGTGGAAAAGCCCTGATTTCCGATGGCGAAGACCGCTATTGGCGCGCGGCGTTTATTCAGGCCGAACACCTTGTAAGCTTGGCTATGTACCTTCCAGAAGGAAGTCATCTTGCCGGTAGCGACGGCGCGGACTTTCTGGAAACGGTCGTAGAAGCGATCAAAAACGCAAGTCGTGAAAAATCCGACGAATCAAGCTCTTGATCGCGACTCGTACTTGCCCGTAAGCTAACGCGCGTAAACTTAACGATGTGCGTTAACCCGTTTTTGTGAACAATTGCCGGATTTCCGGCCCAGAGAGATCGACCTGACGTATGGCCGAAGATATCGGATTTCTTAGCCGGATTTTGACCAAACGGTCCGTCCGGCGCTGGGCCAAACTGGCAAAAGAGGCCACCGTTGCCGATCTGCGTGATTTGCGGAAACAGCGTGCGCAGGCGCGTGAAATCAAACGTCATCTGGACGAATTGATTTTCTACGCAGACGGGAGGCTGGCTTTGCCGGCCATTGGTAACCAATCCTTCCCGAAACCCCATGACGCGGACTGGTCTTGGCGACCCGAATTATGGACCGGCCCTTTGCCGTCTCCGGGCATCGCCTCGGTCGAAAGCAAGGCGATGCTGGGCCGCGAAGCGACGATGTTCCATGACTGTGCACGCTCCGAGATCACCCTGCGCCAGATCCGCAACGTGCGCGAAGCTGACCTCGCAGCATTCGGCGTGCGTCTGGACGTGTTCCGGTTCGACGGTTCTTATCTGTCGCTGGCTTTGGACCTGCCGCCTGAGGCCGCCGAGGGCCTGAAGCGCCGTCACCTGATCCGTCTCGACACCATCCTCGAGATGGAAAAACCCATCGAAATTTTCGCGCGTCTGAACATCAAGCACGGGCCAAACGTGGAACAGGTCGTGCGTGAATTGCCGCTGCACGAAAAGGAAGTCATGGTCGAATTCGACCTTGCCTATACCAAGCTGAACGAAAAGCGCGTCGAGAAACTGTGGTTGGACCTGATTTTTGAAGGCCCCGAAATGAACCAAGTCACCCTGCGCGACCTGACATTCAGTCGTCGCCCCCGAGCAGAGCTGTAAAGGACATCAGCGATGAGCACCTACAAGTTGACCAAGCTGCGGTTCAAGGATGGCATCTGGCAGGGCAGCCTTCAGGGCGAGGGCAAGGAATGCCCGCCGCCGCAAATCTCGGTCACCGTGTTGGATATTGCGGTCGATGGCGTGAATGTCATTGAAACGGATGAAACCAACCAATGGCTGGTCGATGTACCGGTTCCGGACTTTGCCGTGGGCGATGGTGTATTCACCTTCCTGCTGCACGATACAGGCACGTCGCAGGTTCTGGGGTCTTTCACGCTGATGGGCGGGGATGTTCTGGCGGATGATATCCGCGTTGAAATGGCTTTGCTTCGCGAAGAACTCGACATGCTGAAACGTGCGTTCCGGCGCCATTGCGTGGAAACCATGTAAATCACTGGTGTAAGTGCGTGATTGCACTGCATTGGGATTGACCCTGCGACAATCTGACATCACGTTGGCGCTGCGGATTTACAGGTAACCTATGTCTCCTACGCGCGGAATTCTTCTTAAACTCGGATCAGTTGCGCTGTTCACAGTGATGGCTGCGCTGGTCAAAGCAACGTCAGACCACATCCCGTCCGGTCAGGCGGTGTTTTTCCGGTCGCTGTTTGCGATGCCGGTGATCATTGTTTGGCTGCTGCTGCGCCATGACCTGAAGACAGGTCTGAAAACGAAAAACCCCATGGGCCATCTGTGGCGCGGGTTGATCGGTGTGACGGCGATGGGGTTTACCTTTACCGGCCTTGGCATGTTGCCGCTGCCCGAGGTGACCGCCATCGGGTTTGCCGCACCTCTTCTGACAGTTGTTTTCGCCGCCTTCCTGTTGGGCGAACGCGTGCGGGCCTTCCGGCTTGGAGCGGTTGCCTTTGGTCTGGTGGGCGTTCTGATCATCCTGTGGCCGCTACTGTCCGTCGACAATCTGGATCGTGCCGTGATGATCGGGGTTGTTGTGGTGCTGCTGTCTTCTGTGTTCCGCGCATTGGCACAAATCCAGATCCGCCGCCTGGCCGGGCGCGAGGAAACATCCGCGATCGTGTTCTATTTCTCGCTGACGGCATCGATCCTGTCGCTGTTCACGCTGCCCTTCGGTTGGGTCATGCCCACCGCACAAGAGGCCGCGATGCTGATCGGGGCGGGCCTGATCGGCGGCTTTGCGCAAATCCTGCTGACGTCCGCCTACCGCTATGCCGAGGCTGGCGTGGTCGCGCCTTTTGACTATTCGTCGATGCTGTTTGCGGTGGTTTTGGGGTATGTCGTCTTTGCCGAGGTGCCGACGGTTTACACGTTGGTCGGGTCGGGCGTCGTGATTGCGGCGGGCGTTCTGATCATCTGGCGCGAACGCAAACTGGGCCTGAAGCGTGGCCAAACGCGAAAGGCGGGCCTGACCCCACAGGGCTGACCCGCCAGTTTCTTAGTTACGTGTCGCAGCGACCATCAGGCCCTGCTTTTCAACCTCGGCCATCGCCTCGTCCAGCGACAGGCGTGCGCGTTCGATCAATGTGTCGATCTCGCCTTTGGAAATCACCAGCGGCGGCGAAATGATCATGCGGTCACCCACGTGACGCATGATCAGGTTATTGCTGAAACACCGTTCGCGGCAGATGTAGCCGACAGTGCCCGCCTCGGACGCAAAGGCCGCGCGGGTGGCTTTGTCGGGTGTCAGCGCGATCGAACCCATCATGCCAACGATCTTGGCCTCGCCCACCATCGGGTGATCTGTCAGGCTTTCGAACTTTTCCTTCAGGTAGGGCGCAGTTTCGGTGCGGACCGTGTCGATGATCTGCTCTTCTTCCAGAAGGCGCAGGTTCTCCAAGGCAACCGCACAGGCCACAGGGTGACCCGAATAGGTGTAGCCGTGGTTGAATTCGCCCGAACCGATGACCTCGGCCACCTCATCACAGACAATCGACCCGCCGATGGGCAGGTAGCCCGAGCTCAGGCCCTTGGCGATTGTCATGATGTGCGGCTTGATGTTCATGGTTTGCGACCCGAACCAGTTGCCGGTCCGGCCGAAGCCACAGATGACCTCATCCGCGATCAGCAGGATATCGTATTTATCGCAAATACGCTGGATTTCCGGCCAGTAGCTGTCGGGCGGTACAATCACGCCGCCAGCACCCTGAACGGGTTCGGCGATAAACGCGGCCACGTTATCCGCGCCAAGTTCCTTGATCTTCGCTTCAAGCTGTTGGGCGCGTTCGATACCGAATTCTTCCGGCGTCATGTCGCCGCCTTCGGACCACCAGTTGGGCTGGTCGATGTGATGAATGTCGGGGATCGGCATGCCGCCTTGGGCGTGCATACCTTTCATGCCGCCAAGGCTACCTGAACCAACAGACGACCCGTGATAGGCGTTCCAACGCGAGATGATGGCCTTTTTCGACGGCTGGCCTTTCATCTCCCAATAGGTGCGCACCATCCGTAGGTTGGTGTCGTTCGCTTCAGAGCCGGACGATGCAAAGAAAACGTGGTTCAGATCATCGGGCGCCAGTTGCGCCAGACGTTCGGCCAGTTCGATGACCGGCACGTGGGTGGTCTGGAAGAAGGTGTTGTAGAACGGCAGTTCCTGCATCTGGCGCGCGGCGGCATCGACAAGTTCCTGACGGCCATAGCCGATGTTCACACACCAAAGGCCCGCCATCGCATCCAGAATCCGGTTGCCGTCGCTGTCTGTCAGCCAGCAGCCATCTGCAGACGTGATAATGCGCGCACCCTTTTTGCCAAGCTCGGCACCGTGCGTGAACGGGTGCATGTGGTGCGCGGCGTCACGCGCCTGAAGTTCGGCGGTGGGCAACAGATTCGGGGATTGGACCATTTCCAGGGGGCCTTTCGATCAAAATGGCGACTGCCCACTAGAATATGATCAAATTATTCCGTGTCAATCGAATCGCTTATTCCGGCTAGCATCTGATCCATACCCTGTTTCACGTCCTCGGCCATCGACTTTGACGCGGCGGCAGCGTCACGTGATTCCAGCGCATCGATCAGGTCTTTGTGAAGATCAGGCAGGCTGCTGGTGCCCATCACGCCGCACACAACGCGCATCGACGGGCCGAACCGAAGCCACAGACCTTCGACCATACCCTGCAAAATCGGGGCCTGCGCGGCGGCGTTCAGGTGGCTGTGAAACAGGTAGTTTTCGACCAGGTAACCATGCACATCGCCACGGGCGATGGCGCGGTCCAGACGGTCGTCAGCCTGCTTCATGGCAACGATATCTTCGTCTTTAATCAACGCAGTCGCCCGCCCGGCCAGCTCGGGCTCGAGTGCCAAACGAGCCGTCTTTAATTGATCAATCGCGGAGCGGTTCAGCACCGGAACGATGATTCTTCGGTTGCCCATAAACTCGAGCGCGCCAGCGGCGGTCAGGCGGCGCAGCGCCTCGCGGACGGGGGTCATGCCGGCGTCCAGATGTTCGGTCAGACCCTGAATGGTCACCGGCTGTCCGGGTTCCAATTCTCCGAACAAAATCATGTCGCGCAACGACCGGTAAACCGTCTCGTGCACTGGCAAACCTGCCTTGGCTGTGCCCTGATTTTGCTCTGCCTGAATATTCATCAAATCATCCGCATAATGTCGCCTGTTCTGTCTATCTTGCATGGGTCTGAACGTCATGAAAACATCTTCTTGTTGCTCTGTTTGAATATTTTTGATCAAATTCACAGGCAGCCGGGGCGAAAGACCTCGTATCCAACTGGGAGCCACAGATGAAAACCAAGCTGATGACAATGACCGCCGTAACCGCGCTGGTCGCCGGGGTCGCCGGTGCCGAAGAAGTGCGGGTCTACAACTGGTCCGATTACATCGACGAAAGCCTTCTTGAGAAGTTCGAGGCAGAAACCGGCCTGACGCTGGTCTACGACGTCTTCGATTCCAACGAAGTTCTTGAAACCAAAATGCTGGCCGGTGGATCCGGCTACGACGTGGTTGTGCCCACGGGCAGCTTCCTTCAGCGCCAGATCGCAGCGGGTGCGTTCCAGAAACTGGATGCCTCCAAGCTGCCGAACAAAGGCAACCTGTGGTCGGTCATCGAAGAGCGCACAGCGCAGTATGACCCCGCCAACGAATATTCGATCAACTACATGTGGGGCACCACAGGTATCGGTGTGAACGTTGGCAAGGTTCAGGAAATTCTGGGCGAAGATGCCCCGATCGGCAGCCTTGATCTGATCTTCAACCCCGCAAACATGGAAAAGCTGGCCGAATGCGGCGTGCATTTCCTTGATGCCCCGACCGAGGTGATCCCGGCGGCGCTGGCCTATATCGGCGAAGATCCCGACAGCAAGGATGCGGACGTCATTGAAAAGGCCAAACCGGTTCTTCAGGCGGTTCGTCCCTACATCGCCAAGTTCCACAGCTCGGAATACATCAACGCGCTGGCCAACGGCGAAATCTGTGTGGCGTTCGGCTGGTCCGGCGACATTCTGCAGGCGCGTGACCGCGCGGCAGAGGCCGACAATGGCGTCGAGGTTGCGTACAACGCACCGTCTGAAGGTGCCCTGATGTGGTTCGACCAGATGGCCATTCCGGTGGATGCCCCGAACCCCGAAGGCGCGCACAAGTTCCTGAACTTCATCATGGACGCGGAAAACATGGCGGCGGCGTCGAACTATGTCTACTACGCCAACGGCAACAAAGCGTCTCAGGAATTCCTGATCGAGGACGTGATCGGCGACACCGCGATCTATCCGGACGAAGCCACGCTGGAAAACCTCTATACATTCTCGCCCTACGACCCGCGCCTGCAGCGCACGGTCACCCGTATGTGGACCGAGATCAAATCCGGCGTCTAACCTCGCCTGTTCGCGGCGCGTCCCACGGGGCGCGCCGTTTTTCTATGCAGTATTGGACTGATCATGAACCAAAAGGTCTTTGTCCCTTGGGATGACCCGAACCAGAAGCCGTTGATCCAGTTTCAGAACGTCACCAAAAAGTTCGGAACATTCACCGCGATCGACGACCTTAGCCTGGACATCTATGAACGCGAGTTCTTTGCCCTTCTGGGGCCGTCGGGATGCGGGAAAACAACGATGATGCGGATGCTGGCGGGGTTCGAGACGCCGACGTCGGGCAGCATTCGGCTTTCGGGACAGGACCTTGGCCAGACCGCGCCGAACAAACGCGCAGTGAACATGATGTTCCAAAGCTATGCGCTGTTCCCGCACCTGTCGGTCTGGGAAAACATCGCCTTTGGCTTGAAGCGCGAAAGCAAGGACAAGGATGCCATCGCGGCCCGCGTCGAGGAAATGCTGCGCCTGACCCGTCTGGGCAAATTCGCGAAACGCAAACCGCACCAGATTTCCGGCGGTCAGCGTCAGCGCGTGGCTTTGGCCCGTTCTCTGGCAAAATCGCCCAAGCTGCTGTTGTTGGATGAACCGCTGGGCGCGCTGGACAAAAAGCTGCGCGAAGAAACGCAGTTCGAGCTGATGGACATTCAGGAAAAGACCGGCACGACCTTTGTGATCGTGACCCACGATCAGGAAGAGGCGATGACCGTCGCGTCGCGCGTTGCCGTCATGGACGAAGGCCGCCTTGTGCAGGTCGCAACGCCCGCCGATATCTACGAGGCCCCGAATTCCGTCTATGTTGCCGACTTCATCGGTGACGTGAACATCATCGAAGGCAACGCCACACCCGATGGCGACCGCGTTCGTATCGACTGGGCAGAAGGCCAGCCTGCGATTTGGGGCACTGCGCAAAAACCCGTCGCATCCGGCGAGCGGATCAGCTTTGCGATCCGCCCTGAAAAAGTGACAATTTCCAAGGAAAAACCCGAAGATCGCCGAAACCTGTTGGAAGGTGAAGTCATCGATATCGCCTACCTCGGCAACATCTCGACCTTCCACGTCAAGGTCGGCAACGGCCAGATCATCAAGGCCCAAAGCGCCAACACACGTCGTCTGGCGAACCGTGACATCACATGGGAAGACCGCGTCTGGCTGACGTTTACCGAAACCGCCGGCGTGTTGTTGGAGGGCTAGGGGCATGCGTCGCTTTACCCTGATCGCGGTTCCCTACCTTTGGCTTCTGGCGCTGTTTCTGGTGCCGTTCCTGATCGTTCTGAAAATCTCGCTGTCCGACTACGCCTTGTCGATCCCGCCCTATGCGCCGACGCTGGATTTCTCGGCTGGCTGGCAGGGGATCAAGGATCTGCTGTCCAAGCTGGATTTCGAAAACTACGTCTTCCTGACCGAAGACGCGCTTTATTGGAAAGCCTACCTGTCATCCCTGAAAATCGCGCTGATTTCGACGGTTCTGACGCTGCTGGTGGGTTATCCGATTGCTTACGGCATGGCACGTGCGGCCCCTGAATGGCGCCCGACGTTGCTGATGCTGGTGATCCTACCGTTCTGGACGTCGTTCCTGATCCGCGTCTACGCGTGGATGGGCATTCTGGCGTCCGAAGGCGTGCTCTATCAGTTCCTGTCGTTTCTGGGGATCGTCGACGAGCCACTGAAAATCCTGTCCACAAACACCGCCGTCTATATCGGCATCGTTTACACCTATCTGCCGTTCATGATCCTGCCGATCTATGCCGCGCTGGAAAAGATGGACGATTCCCTGATCGAAGCAGCCGAGGACCTTGGCTGTTCGCGCATGTCCGCCTTTTGGCTGATCACCATTCCGCTGTCTAAAAGCGGCATCATCGCGGGCTGCTTTCTGGTCTTCATCCCGACCATCGGTGAATTCGTGATCCCGTCGCTTCTGGGCGGCTCTGATACGCTGATGATCGGTAAGGTCCTGTGGGAAGAGTTCTTCTCGAACCGCGACTGGCCGGTGGCCTCTGCCGTGGCGATCATCCTGCTGTTGATCCTTGTGATCCCGATTGTGCTGTTCCAGCGCAACCAGCAGCTTCAGCGGGAGGCCGAGGGATGAGACGCTTTTCATGGTTCAACGCCACGTCCCTGACACTGGGCTTTGCGTTCCTCTATCTGCCGATGGTCATTCTGGTCATCTACAGCTTCAACGCATCGAAACTGGTCACAGTCTGGGCGGGCTTTTCCACCAAATGGTACGGAGAGCTTCTTCAGAACGAAGACTTCCTTGATGCCGCTTGGGTCACAATCCGCGTGGCGTTCTTTTCGTCGGTTCTGGCAACGGTTCTGGGCACGATGGCCGCGACCGTTCTGGTCCGCGCAGGGCGCTTTATGGGGCGCGGTCTGTTCTCGGGCATGATCTATGCGCCGCTGGTGATGCCCGAGGTGATTACAGGCCTGTCCTTGCTGCTGCTGTTCATCGGCATCGGTCTGGATCGCGGCGTGTTCACCATTGTTCTGGCCCATACGACCTTTGCGATGTGCTATGTGTCGGTCGTTGTATCCTCGCGCCTTGTCAGCTTTGACAAATCGCTGGAAGAGGCCGCGTTGGACCTAGGGTGCACACCCTTCCAAGCTTTCCGCCTTGTGACCCTGCCGATCATCGCGCCTGCGGTGATTTCCGGCTGGCTTCTGGCCTTTACTCTGTCGCTGGACGATCTGGTCATCGCCAGCTTCACCACCGGTCCGTCGGCCACGACCCTGCCGATCAAGATCTTCTCGGCGGTGCGTCTTGGCGTCAGCCCCGAAATCAACGCGCTGTCGACGATCATGATCAGTGTGGTGACCGTCGGCGTGATCACCGCGTCGATCCTGTCGAAACGGTCGGCGGTTGCGCAGCAAAGGGACGAACAGGCGGCCGCGCAGGCCACGGGATGAATCGCCTCTACGAAGCTGCCGCCTATGGCCCGCAACAGGGCTGTTTCTGGGCGGAAACGGTGCCTGCGATAGACTGGCCCGTTTTGCAGGACAGCACCCGTGCGGATGTCGTGATCATCGGTGCAGGGTTCACCGGCCTGTCGGCGGCTTTGCATCTGGCGCAGGCGGGCATGGACGTGGTTGTGCTAGAGGCCGAAACGCCTGGCTACGGTGCCTCGGGCCGCAATGGAGGGTTCTGCTGCCTTGGTGGATCAAAGCTGTCCCACAGCGCCATTGCCCGACAACACGGGCCGGAGGGCGCACGCGATTGGGCAAGAACCGAGGTCGCGGCGATAGACACCGTTCGTGGTATTCTGGACGACCACCGGATCGACGCGGATGTCCATAGCGACGGCGAAACGCTGCTGGCCCACAATGCGCGGGCCTTTGCTGGCCTTCAGAAACACGCGATCGAACAGAAAACGCTTTACGGCGTGACGCCAGAATTGGCCGGCAAATCCGATCTGGCAGGGCTGGGAATTGGCGGTGATTTTTATGGGGCGCTGACACTGCCGATCGGCTTTGCCCTGAACCCGCGAAAGTACCACGCGGGGCTGGCGATTGCGGCACAATCTGCAGGCGCACGGCTGTTCCAGAACAGTCCCTGCGACAGTATCCGCGAGGAAAACGGGCATTGGACCTGCAAAACGGCACAGGGGCAGGTGCAGGCCGATAAAGTGCTGATCGCCACCAACGGCTATTCGTCAGAGGACGTGCCAGACTGGTTGTCTGGCCGAACAATGCCAGTACAATCCTCTATAATCCTGACGCATGTTCTAAGCGATGCAGAAAAGCAGGCGCAGGGCTGGACGTCATCGCAGATGTGCTACGACACCCGCACAATGCTGCACTATTTCCGCATGCTGCCCGATGGACGGTTCCTGTTCGGCATGCGGGGCGGCCTGACGGCAACGCCGCGTGAACAGGCCAAGATTTCCCGCAAAATCCGAGAGAATTTCCATCGCCTGTTTCCAGCATGGTCCGACGTGCCGATCACCCACGAATGGTCTGGCCTGCTGTGCCTGACATCCAAGCTTGCGCCCTACGTCGGGCCGGTTTCGGGGATGAAGGGCATGTTCGCGGCCTTCGGGTATCATGGCAACGGCGTCGCGATGGGTAGCCATTCCGGCAAGCTGGCCGCAGATTTGATCGCAGGCAATAGCACAGATATTCCGGCCCTTATGGCGAAAGAACCGCGCAGGTTCCCATTGGGCAAAAACCGCCGTTTGTTGATGCGACCCGCGTATCTGGCGGCTGAGTTGCTGGATTTATAGGGGCTTTGCCCCCTTGGCCTTCGGCCAATTCCCCCAAGGTATTTGGGGACAGAAAATATCTGTGATCAGAGCGCCAAACCCGAGGACGCAGGCCAAAGGCCAAGGACGAGATGACCTGTGCGGCGAAGCCGCGCCGCTTACCAACGGTTCAGCGCATCCTCATCGGAGTCTTTCGCATCCACCCAGGATGCATCGCCGCCGGTATGTTCTTTCTTCCAAAACGGCGCGCGGGATTTCAGGTAGTCCATCAGGAAATCAGCGGCCTCAAAGGCGTCTTTGCGGTGGGGCGACGACGTCGCGACCATCATGATCTTTTCGCCCGGCTCAAGCCGTCCATAGCGGTGGATGATCAGCACGTCGCCCAGATCCCAGCGCGCGCTTGCGTCGGTTGCGATCTTCTCAAGCGCTTTTTGGGTCATTCCGGGATAGTGTTCGATCTCCATCGCATCCAGATCGCCAGCATCATTGTCGCGCACCACGCCCGTAAAGGTGACAATCGCCCCCATATCGGCGCGGCCTTGGCCGAACTCTTCAACCTCGGCGGCGAAATCAAATGGGGCTTCCTGAACGACGATCTTCATGGTTTAGCCGCCCGTCATCGGCGGGAAGAAGGCCACTTCACGCACACCGTCCAGCGGGGCGTCAAAATCTGACAGGTCCTGATCCAGCGCCACGCGCAGCGCCGAGATGTCGGCGAAGGCTGCTGCATAGCGTTCTTCCTTGGCGATCAGTTCCTGCACAAGCTCGTTTACCGTCTTGGCCTCCGTCGTCACCGTTTCGCGCGGCACGCCGATGCGTTCACGGACCCAAGCGAAATAAAGAATATCCATCATGTCTCCTCCGACAGATGAGGCAGCGCTTTGTTCAGGTAATCCCAGCCTGTGATCAGTGTCAGCGCGGCTGCGATCCACAACAGGGCGATGCCCGCGTTGCCTGTCCAGATCATGCCGATTTTCTTCCACCACAGACCGATTTCATCCGTGATGCTGCCGTTCAGAATGCCCTCGACGATCTGTTCGTCCATGCCCATCACCGACATACCCAGATAGTGTTCGAACACCCCTTGGGCAAACAGGACGGCGATGGCGATCATCTGGACTGTGGTTTTCCATTTGGCCAAGGCGGTCACCTTCAATGTGCCCGCCGTATCCCCCAGATATTCGCGCAGGCCCGAGACGAACACTTCGCGGAACATGATGACGGTTGTCGGCAGAACCAGCCAAGGCGACATCGACGAATACCCAACGATGACCATCAGAGCGATGATCACCATTGCCTTGTCGGCGATCGGGTCCAGCATCGCGCCCAGTTTCGTTTCCTGTTTCCAGCTGCGCGCCAGATAGCCATCGAACCAGTCGGTGATGGCGGCACCGACAAAGAGCGCCAGCGCGTACCAATCTGCAAAAGGACGCGCGAAATACAGGAACATGACAGCAATGCCGGGCGCGGCCAGAAGCCGGAGCATGGTCAGGATATTGGGTACAGTCCACATCATAAAAACATCCCTAGCGCGTCTCGGAGACAGGCGGAAGCCCGTCTATAGGCCTATTCCGGTTTGGCGTCACTTTGCGGCAGGGTTCCGCAATGACGGTGGTAACGGTCGATGAACGCCGCACGGGCCGAGGGCAGGGGCTTGGACCCAAGCGCGGGCGCCAGTTTGTTTTCAAGAAAATGGCCCGTGGTTTTCAGGGCCAACAGGATTTCGTCATCAGGCGCGTGGCCCTTGCCCGCCAGAACAGGGGGCAGGGGAAGCATACGGTCCGCCCATTCGCCCGCCCCATGACGTGACACCGCCCGCCCGCTTTTGGGCGAGACGTAGATCAGTTCGTCATTCCGGCCCGTCGCTGCGCATTCGCTTAGATCAAGTCCAAAGCCCAATTCCTCAAGCAGGGCCAGTTCCCACTTCAGATAGGCCAGCGGCCAGACATCTGCGTGATCCAGCAGGTCCAGCAACAGGACCGTGTCGTTATAAAGCCGTAGCTGGCTTTCCCGCTCGGGCAGCGCAAAGGCAAGGATCGCCATCACGCTGTTCAGCCCCGCCAGTGTCAGACGGTTGGCCATCGCCATACCTGCGCGGGTTTTCACGGGTTCGATGGTGTAGGACCCGATATGATCTTCAAGACGTGCGCGCCAACTGACGTCCAGATCGGACCCCGGTTGAAGCGCGGCTGCGATCTTGCGTGACGATGCCCCGCGCAGAACGCCTGCGTGTCGGCCATGGTCTTTGGTAAAAACATCCAGGATGGCCGACGTTTCGCCGTGCCGTTTGACCGATAGCAATATCCCAGTGTCGCGCCATTCCATTGCGGCACTATTTACCCCGTTTCGCATGGCGACAAGTCTCTGACGCGAGGTCATTCGCAAAGGGGATGAAATTTCGCCTATTCAACCCATGTGAGTGTTTAGGAACCACTGATTCAGAGGACCCATGTCAGCGATTGCCCGCATCACCGCCGGATTGATTGGCCTTTTTGCTGTAGGCTCGATCGGTCTGGACATGTGGATCAGCCTGTCGGCCCATCCCGACCGGACCTTTCTGGCTGAGTTCTGGCGCTTGCTGCGGTATTTTACGATCCTGACCAACCTGATGCTGGCGGGCCTGTGTTTCTGGGTGGCGTCGGGGCGTCGTGTGGCCCCTTTCTGGACGGCGGCTGTGGCACTGTGGATTGCGATTGTGGGGATCGTCTATCACCTGCTGCTGGCGAGGGATCTGTCCGGCATCGATTGGTGGCCGGACTTTGGCCTGCACACCTTTGTGCCTGTGTCTTACGTGCTCTGGTGGCTGGTGTTCGCACCAAAGGCGGGCCTGCGCTTTGTTGACGGGCTGTCGTGGCTCGGGTGGCCTGCGCTGTACGTGGTCTATGCCTTGGGGCGTGGGTCGCTTGACGGCGTGTACCCGTACTTTTTCCTAAATCCGGTCAAGTCCGGCTGGCTGGGCGTTGCGGGCTGGTCGCTTGGCCTGTGTGCTGCGTTCTTTGTTGGCGGCATCGCGCTGATCGCGGTTGCGAAGGGACTTACGAAAGCCCGTCCTCATCCAGCAGATGCCGCCCTTCACGATCCTCAACTTCGATAACCCAAAGATCGGGGTCAAAGCTGCGCTGTTTGTTGATGGCTTCATCCACGGCGTATTCGTCGCCTTCCGACAGAACTGCCCATACACGGTCACCTGACATCAGATCGAAGGTGCGGGTATAGGCGCGGGCCTGACCGTCCAGCGTGGAGAGTTTGACCAACACCGCACCGGCGGTGTCGTCGCCGTGGGCCACCACAAAACAGGGAATATTCAGCAGCGACAGGCGCTGGCGATAGGCATCGACCCAAAAGCGGGCGGTCAGTCTGGGTGTCATGACGCCACCTTAGTCGCCGTCGCGGAAATCCAGACCCATTTCCGAATAACGCTCGGCTTCTTCCAGCCATTTCTCGCGGACTTTGACCTGAAGGAACAGATGCACGCGGCGGCCAAGGAATTCTTCCAGCTCTTCGCGGGCCGCTTTGGAAATCGCCTTAATCGTTTCGCCCTTGTTGCCCAGCACGATGCCTTTGTGACCATCGCGCATGACATAGATCATCTGGTCGATGCGGGCCGATCCGTCTTTGCGCTCTTCCCAGCTTTCGGTTTCGACCGTTAGTTGGTAGGGCAGTTCCTGATGCAGGCGCAGGGTCAGCTTTTCGCGGGTCATTTCCGCGGCGATCATGCGCATGGGCAAATCGGCAATCTGGTCTTCGGGGTAAAGCCACGGGCCTTCCGGCATTTCCTGACCCAGCCATTCTTTCAGACCGTCAACACCGTGGCCTTTTTCAGCAGAGATCATGAAGGTCTGTTCAAACGGGAAGGCCTCGTTCATGGCTTTGGACAGCGCGAGCAGTTCTTCGGCCTTCACGCGGTCGATCTTGTTGATGGCCAGCGCGACGCGTTGTTTGCCTTCGAATTCGTTCAGACGTTCGATGATCGCTTTGACGCCTTGGGTGATGCCGCGATGGGCCTCGATCAGCAGCACAGTGATATCGGCATCCGCAGCACCGCCCCAAGCAGCAGCTACCATCGCGCGATCCAGACGGCGGCGCGGTTTGAACAGGCCGGGGGTGTCCACGAACACGATCTGCGCATCACCTTCCAGTGCCACACCACGGATGCGGGCGCGGGTCGTCTGAACCTTATGGGTGACGATAGACACTTTGGCACCGACCATGCGGTTGGTCAGTGTAGACTTGCCTGCGTTCGGCTCTCCGATCAGGGCGACAAATCCTGCGCGTGTGCTCATGGGTGCTACTTTCCTAGTGAAGCGTCGCCTTTAGCCTAATTGGTTTGTTTGTGCCAGCGCTAGTATTCTGAGGCCTCTACGCGGCCCTCATGAGGCCTGTAATCCGTTACGCGGATTTCCGGCGGATGATTTCAAATCCCAGATCGATTTCCGGCTGTTCGACGGTTTCCCCGCGGAAACGGGCCAGAAGGACATCGGCAGCGGCGCTGCCAAAGGCTTCGCGGTCGACCTTGATGGTGGTGATTGACGGTTCGACGTCTGCGGCGAATTCCTGATCGCCGAAACCGATCACGGCAAGGTCCTCGGGGATGCGCATGCCGCGCGCTGTGGCCTCGATGATCACGCCGTGGGCCAGAATATCCGAGCTGCAAAAGATCAGTCCGGTTTCAAAGCCCTTGTCCAATAGCGCCGCCAGCCCTTCGCGGCCCCGTGCCAGTGTCGCGTTGGATTCAAAGTTCATTTCCAGAACCGAGTTGCCTGTTTTCTGTTCGTAGCGGGATTTGAACGCATCCTTGCGGCGCAGCGCGCGTTCGTCACCCGCCGCGATGGTGGCAGCCTTGGTGTAGCCGCGCTCGATCGCATAGTCCGCGGCGGCATAGCCCGTTTCGGCGTGGCGGAAGCCCACGCACATATCAATGGGTGATTCCGTGTAATCCCAAACCTCGACCACCGGCAGGCCAGAGGCCAGAAGCATCCGGCGTGCCTGTGCCGAATGGTGGATACCTGTCAGCAACAGTGCATCCGGGCGACGCGACAGGTGGGCGGCAATCGCCGCCTCTTCGTCTTCGGGGTCAAAGCCGGTTTCGGAGAGCAGGATTTGATAGCCCTCTTCCCGCATCCGCAGGCTGAAAGACCGGATCATCGAGGAATAGACGATGTTGGTAATCGACGGCACCAGCGCCGTGATCAGTTTGCTTTTGTTTGACGCAAGCGCCCCCGCGATGGCGTTCGGCACAAAGCCGGTCGCCGCGATGGCATCCTGAATTTTGCGCATCGTCTTGGCGGATACCTTGGACGGGTCGCTCAGCGCCCGCGACACCGTAACCTGAGACACGCCGGCCATACGGCCGACGGTCTCCATTGTGACGCCGCGCTGGCGCTTTTCACTGGCCTCGGGCCGGGTGTCTTTTGTCTGATCCATGAGCGATATAGTTCTGATTTTCGCCCCCGAATACAAGGTTTAGCTGATCGCCGCATTCTGTTTCGCACGCCGCGACAACATGATCGACCCAGTCACCGATCCGATGATCAACAGCCAAAGAACAACCGCGATCCAGCTTTTGGTGAAGAAGATCGTGACGTCGCCAAAGCTTTCCAGACTTTTGACGAAATAGACCTCGGCCGAGGGCCCAAGGATGAAGCCGATGATGAAAGGCGCGACCTCCAGTTTTAGCTTTACGACCAGCCAGCCGAACAGGCCGAAGATCAGCAGCGTCCAGACATCGAACATGATGCCGTAGTTGATCGTATAGGCGCCAATCACGCACATCATCAGGATGACGGGAAACAGGATGTGCTTGGGGATGGTCACGACCAGCGCAAAGTAGCGGATCGCCACATACATCATGACCAGCATCGCGATGTTGGCGATCAGCATGGCGATGATCATGGCATCCCACGTACCGGGGTTGTTGCCGATAAACAGCGGACCCACCTGAATGCCCTGAAGCGTGAACGCCCCGATCAGCAAAGCTGTGGTCGAGTCGCCCGGAATGCCCAAGGACAACAGGGGCACCAGCGCGCCACCTGTCAGGCCGTTATTGCCGGATTCAGACGCCATGATGCCCGCGGGTTCGCCCTTGCCAAAGTTTTCGGGGGTCTTCGAAAAGGTCTTGGCGTTGGTGTAGGAAATGATCGACGCGGCAGAGCCGCCAACGCCGGGTAGAATGCCAACAAAGGTGCCGATCAGCGACGAGCGTGTCAGGTTTACGGACTGGCCTTTGAAGATCGAGAACGAAAAGCCCGATTTCTTACCCACGTCGATGTCGTCCAGCGAATGGCCCTTCGGAACACCAATCTCTGCCTGCTCAAGGATGGCAGCCAGTCCGAACAGGCCGATCAGAACGGGCAGCAAGGAAAAGCCGCTGTCCAGCCAGTATTCCGTTCCCGGTGGCACAAGGCGCATGTTGCCGTTGCCGCCTTTGGTGATGTCGTAGGTGCCGATCAGGGCCACGAAAATCCCCAAAACGCCCGAGAAAATGCCAAGCAACATGTCCGAGGACAGCGCCGCCATGACGGTCAGGGCAAAGAAGATGATCAGGAACTTTTCCACGTAGGAAAACTTGATCGCGAAATCCGCCAACGTGGGTGCAAACAACCACAGGATCGCAAGGCTGATGATGCCACCGACAAAGGACGATACGATGCCGATCCGCAGCGCCTTCTCGCCCTCTCCCCTTTTGGCCATGGGGTAGCCGTCAAAGGTGGTGGTGATCGACGATGGCGTGCCGGGAATGCCCAGCAAGATCGCGGGCACAAGGCCGCCAGAAATGCCGCCGACATATAGGCCCAAAAGCAGCGCCAGACCGTTTTCCAGACCCAGCGAGTAGGTCAGCGGCAAACATACGGCCACAGCCATGGTCGCCGTCATGCCGGGGATTGCGCCAAAGATGATGCCGATCAGAGTGCCGCCAACGATCAGCGACAGGAACATGGGGGTAAGGATCTCGAACATGAACTTTGCGCCTCAGGGAAGGGTCAGGAACAGCGGGTAGGTGAACAGCCACCACACGAAAACAGGGCCGACGACAGACACGACAGCCAGTGGCAGGATCGATTTCATCGTCCGCTCGTGCATGAAAAGAAGGCCGGTCAGGAACACAAACGGGATCGAGCAGAACAGGAAGCCGCGGCCTGTGTTGGGCCAGATGTCGCCCACCGGAACCATCAGGGAAAAGTACAGCAAGGTCAGCACGATCGTGCCAAGAAAGCGGGGCTGGTCCATGCTCTGCCAAATCCCGCTCCAATATGTGCCTGCCGTCGCGATTTTGGCGCGATCACGGATCACGATGGCCAGACCAAGCAAGCCAAGCACGCAGGCAATGATGGTGGGGAAAAGCAGATGGGACGTTTCGAAATCGATCGTGACCTGGGTAAGCTGACCCATGGTTACCTCCCTGAAAGTAAGCACAACGGCCCCGGCCAGAAACCCGGCCGGGACCTGATTTTCACCTGATCAAGGATCAGGAATCGCCGGTGATGTCCGCGATAACCTTGCCGTAGGTGTTACGCTTTTTCAGAAGGTGCTCGTTTGCATCCTTGATGGACAGATAGTTCGGAATAAAGAACGACGCTTTCTGGCGTTCCTGAATGGCGCCTTCTGCGAAAATCTCGCTCAGCGCTGTGTCGATCTTTTCCGCGATGGCCGGATCCATGTCTTTGTTGAACAGCATGAAGAATTCCTTGTCGAAGGTGAAATCTTCGGTGCCGTCCAGTGTCACGCTTGTCTGCGGGCTGGCATATGCCAGCATGTCGTCACGTGTGGTGCCGCCCATGCCTGCCTCAGGCGCTTGGCCCAAGGTTGCGGGGCGCGCTGTGATCCAGACAAAGCGCATGGCTTTCTGGTCGTCTGCCGACAACTGTGTGAACTGTTCGTTCGCCTGGATCGAGCCGTTGATCACGTCTGCCAGTCCATCCCACATCGCTTGGTTCTTGTCAGACTGCGAACCGGTGTTGACCGCGACGATGTTTTCCTCGGAACCCGGTGCGCGCACTTTGGCCGCGTTTTTCATGGCCGAGAAGCCGATTTCGGACACGCCGCCCGGCTGGATCGCCACGCGAACCTTTGTGCCTGCTTCAGCGGCTTTCAGAATGTCTTCCATCGACTGGTAGGGGCTGTTTGCCGGCACCAGATAGGCATTGCCCGGGTTGATCGCGACGGTCGGGCCAACAGCGTAGTTTTCGAACGGGTCGTCATAGCCCTGACGGCCATAAAGGTTCCCCAGATACGCCTGATCGTGGAAGATCATGATGGTTGTGCCGCGCTTGTCACGGCTCAGCGCCTTAAAGCCTTCGGACGAACCGACGGCGTCAACTTTGATGTTCACGCCCAGCTTTTCGGACAGCGCTTCGGCAACGATGGCCGAGTTCTGGTATGTGTCACCGCCGGTCGATGTCGAACCGATCACCATACGGATATTGCGGGGCAGGTCCTGTGCGAATGCTGTGACCGGCTGCGCCAGAAGCGCTGTTGCCGATACGGCAGCAAGAAGGGTTCTGCGTGTAAGTTTCATGGTTTCCTCCCAAGGGCCGCGATGCGGCGAAAGATCAGGTTTCGGGTGTGTGGGACCCGTCCGGATGCGTAAATGAATGCGCATACATTTTTGTTGATCACGACTCGACTATACCTGTCAAGCAAAGTTTTAATTCAATAATTGTTGCGTACCTCGTTGCTGTTTCGCGTTGACGTTTATTTATGTATGCGCATACAAAAGTGTCAGAAATTTGCGTCATTTGGAGATCGAACATGTCAGAGTCGGACAAAAAGCCTGCCGGGGGATTGCGGAGCGACCGCTGGTTCGCGCCGGATGATTTGCGGTCGTTCGGCCATCGTTCGCGGATGATGCAGTTGGGCTTTTCCGAAGAAGAGTTCCGCGGAAAGCCGATTATCGGCATTCTGAACACATGGTCCGAGATCAATTCGTGCCACAGCCACTTTCGCGAACGCGCGCAGGATGTGAAGCGCGGCGTGGCGCAGGCCGGTGGTCTGGGCGTTGAGATGCCGTCGCTGTCTGTCGACGAATCGTTCACCAAGCCGACCTCGATGCTCTACCGCAACATGCTGGCCATGGAAGTCGAGGAAATGATCCGGTCGCACCCGTTCGACGGTGTTGTCCTGATGGGCGGTTGTGACAAGACCACACCGGGTCTGGTGATGGGCGCGCTGACCGCTGGCATCCCGATGATCTACCTGCCTGCCGGTCCGATGATGCGAGGCCACTATGCGGGCAAGATCCTCGGATCCGGCTCGGACGCGTGGAAATATTGGGACGAACGCCGCGCGGGTAATATCACCGACGAAGAATGGCTGGGTATCCAGGGCGGCATCGCGCGTTCTGCAGGCACATGTATGACCATGGGCACCGCTTCGACCATGACAGCGATCACCGATGCGATGGGGCTGACATTGCCCGGCGCGTCATCGATTCCTGCCGTCGATTCGGGCCACCAGCGGATGTCAGCAGACTGCGGTCGCCGTATCGTCGATATGGTCCGCGAGGAACTGACACCGGATAAGATCGTGACACGCGAAGCTGTCCAGAACGCGGCAATCACGGCAATGGCGACAGGCTGTTCCACCAACGCGGTTGTCCACCTGATCGCCATGGCGCGTCGCGCGGGCGTTGATTTCACGCTAGATGATCTGGATGCGCTGGGCCGCACCACGCCGCTGATCGCGAACGTGCGTCCGTCGGGCAAAGATTACCTGATGGAGGATTTCTTCTATGCGGGCGGTCTGCGCGCTCTGATGAAGCAGCTTGAAGAACGCCTGCACACCGACTGTATGACGGTGAACGGCAAGACGATGGGTGAAAACCTTGAAGGGGCCGAGGTCTATAACGACGACGTCATTCGCCCGTTGTCGAACCCTGTTTACCACGAAGGCTCGCTCGCCCTGTTGCGCGGCAACCTTTGCCCCGATGGCGCGGTGATCAAACCCGCTGCGTGTAATCCGAAGTACTACCAGCACGAAGGCCCCGCTGTGGTCTTTGACAGCTATCCCGAAATGAAAGCCTTCGTTGACGACGAAAACGCCGATGTCACGCCGGATACAATCATGGTTCTGCGCAACGCAGGTCCGCGGGGCGGCCCGGGTATGCCGGAATGGGGCATGCTGCCGATCCCCAAGGCGCTGATCAAACAGGGTCACCGTGACATGCTGCGTATTTCTGACGCGCGGATGTCCGGCACGTCCTATGGCGCCTGCGTTCTGCACGTTGCGCCGGAATCCTTTGTCGGCGGTCCGCTCGCGCTGTTGAAAACAGGTGACATCGTCAAACTGGACGTGCCGAACCGGACGCTCGACATGCTGGTCGACGAAGAAGAGCTGGAAAAGCGCCGCGCGGCGTGGACACCGCCCGAACCCCGTTTCGAACGCGGCTATGGCTGGATGTTCTCGAAACACGTTCTGCAAGCCGACAAGGGCTGCGACTTTGACTACCTCGAACGCGGCTTTGGCAAGGTCGCAGGCGAGCCCGATATTTTCTGAGGAGACCGCAGATGGCTCATGATCTTGATAAGGCCCTGACCGGTATCTCCGGCATCTTGGTCACCCCTTATGATGACGCGGGCGAAATCGCGCCGTCGAAACTGAACCCGATCATCGACCGTGCGCTGGGCGCGGGCATGCACATTCCTGTGGTGAACGGCAACACGGGCGAATTCTATGCGCTGACCACAGACGAAGCCGTCTCCATGGCGACAGAGGTCTGCGGCATGGTCGGCGACCGCGCGCCTGTTCTGGCGGGCGTTGGCCGTGGCATTCGTGATGCCTGCCGTCTGGCGAAAGCATCCGCTGATGCCGGTGCGTCTGCGCTGATGATCCACCAGCCGCCGGATCCCTTCGTGGCCCCGCGCGGCACGGTTGACTACATCAAGGCCGTGTCGGATGCCTCTGGCGGCCTGCCGATGATGCTGTATCTGCGCAACGACGCCATCGGGACGAAAGCGATTGCCGATCTTTGCGCCATCCCCGGTGTGAAGGGCGTCAAATGGGCGACCCCGAACCCCCTGAAACTGGCCGAGGCCAAAGCGGCCTGTGATCCGTCCATCGTTTGGGTCGGTGGTCTGGCCGAGGTCTGGGCCCCGCCGCTTTATGCAGTTGGTGCACGTGGTTTTACTTCGGGCCTGATCAACGTCTGGCCGGAACGGTCGGTTGCGATCCACGCAGCACTGGATGGTGGTGACTATGACACCGCGAACCAGCTGATCCGCGAAATGCGCGCGTTCGAAGATATCCGCGCCGAAGAAATGAATGGCACCAACGTGACCGGTGTGAAGGCGGCGCTTCAGGCACTGGGGCAGGACTGTGGTCCGACCCGCCCGCCATCGGCATGGCCGCTGACAGATACGCAGCAGGCCCAACTTGGTGATTTCCTGAAGGCCAACGGCCTGATCTGAACAAGGATTTAAGACATGCTTGATGAAACATTCACGCCGCACGGCAAACATCTGATCGCGGGCAATTGGGTTGCGGGCGAACAGACCTTTGCTTCCGAACCTGCGACTGGCGACGCCTTTGATTTCTCGGTCGGGACACCCGATCTGGTGGATCAGGCCAGCCAAGCGGCAGAAGACGCCTTCTGGACCTATGGCTATGCATCGCGCGAAACCCGCGCGGCGTTTCTGGACAAGATCGCAGACGAGATCGAGGCACGCGGCCCGCAGATCACATGGATCGGCAGCGCGGAAACCGGTCTTCCCGCCGCACGGCTTGAAGGCGAACGCGGCCGTACAACGGGCCAGCTGCGCCTGTTCGCATCGCACATCCGTAGCGGCGAATTTCTGGACCGTCGCCATGACGCGGCGCTGCCGGATCGTCAGCCTTTGCCGCGCCCCGAGCTGTATATGATGCAGCGCCCGATTGGCCCTGTGGCCGTCTTCGGTGCATCGAACTTCCCCTTGGCGTTCTCGACTGCCGGTGGTGACACCGCCGCCGCGCTGGCCGCTGGCTGCCCCGTTGTCGTCAAAGGCCACTCTGCCCACCCCGGCACCGGTGAAATCGTTGCCGAAGCCATTCACGCAGCGATCAAGGCCTGTGGCATGCCCGCTGGTGTGTTCAGCCTGATCCAGGGCGGTAAACGTGACGTGGGCACCGCGCTGGTTCAGCATCCGCTGATCAAGGCCGTGGGCTTTACCGGTTCGCTGGGTGGTGGACGTGCGCTGTTCGATCTGTGCGCCGCGCGCCCCGAACCGATCCCGTTCTTTGGTGAACTGGGGTCCGTCAATCCGATGTTCGTTTTGCCGAACGCCGTGTCTTCGCGTGGTGCCGATATCGGCACAGGTTGGGCCGGATCGTTGACCATGGGCGCAGGCCAGTTCTGTACCAACCCCGGTATCGCGGTGGTTCAAACAGGTGCTGAAGGCGACGCCTTTGTCAGTGCCGCCGCTGAAGCGCTGAAAGGTGTTCAGACGCAGTGCATGCTGACAGACGGCATCGCGCAGGCCTACAAAGACGGCAAGACCCGTTTCGATGGCCGCAACGCGGTGAAACCGGTTCTGGTGACTGACAGCGAAGGCCGCAACGCAAGCCCGAACCTGTATGAAACAAACGCCGAAAACTACCTGCAGGACCATGCGCTGGGTGAAGAGGTGTTTGGCCCGCTTGGTCTGATCGTGCGCGTGTCCGGACCGGAAGAGATGGAATCGTTGGCCCGTGGCTTTGAAGGCCAGCTGACAGCAACCATGCATATGGATGAGGGCGACACCGATCTTGCCCGCCGCCTGCTGCCCGTTCTGGAACGCAAGGCTGGTCGCGTGTTGGTCAACGGCTTCCCGACAGGGGTCGAGGTGGCTGACACGATGGTCCATGGCGGGCCTTACCCTGCCTCGACCAACTTTGGTGCGACATCGGTCGGCACGCTGGCGATCCGTCGCTTCCTGCGCCCCGTTTGTTACCAGAACCTGCCTGCCAGCATTCTTCCCGAAGATCTGGCCTAAGCCACACAACGATTACGACGGTCGAGGAGAACCGAGAAATGAAACAGGAAACCCGCGAAAAGCTGATGGGTGTCTCCGTCGCGACGCTTGCCACGGCGCTGTACAAACGCGGCCTGCGCAATCAGGTCATTCAGGGCGTGCATCCGGTCAAAGGCAAAGGCGTAAACATGGTCGGTCCGGCCTTTACCCTGCGCTATATGCCCGCCCGCGAAGACCGCAACCAGTTGGTCGAATTCCGCAATCCGGAACACCCCCAGCGCGTCGCCATCGAACAGTGCCCCGAAGGCCACGTTATGGTTATCGACAGCCGCAAGGATGCGCGTGCCGCGTCTGCGGGCGATATCCTTGTCACGCGCCTGATGGTACGTGGCGGTGCTGGCATCGTGACCGACGGTGGTTTCCGTGATGCGGCAACGATTGGCGAACTGGATATTCCCGCCTACCACACACAGCCGTCCAGCCCGACGAACCTGACGCTGCACGAAGCGATCGAAATCAACGGACCGATCGGCTGTGGCGACGCGCCGGTTTTCCCCGGTGATGTGATCGTGGGTGATGAAGACTGCGTCATCGTGATCCCTGCCGAAATCGCCGACGAGATCGCCGATGAAGCGGTTGAGATGACGGCCTACGAAGACTTTGTCGTGGAGCGCGTCAAAGGCGGGGCGACGATCATCGGTCTTTATCCTGCGACACAGGAAGAAAACCTTGAGATCTTCAAAAAATGGCGTGCCGAAAACGGCCGCTAAGAAAATGCGGCGCACCCTTCTCCCCGCGTCGCATGAAGATCTTGGAATGGGGCAGCCTTTATGGCTGCCCTTATTCTTTCAGGCCCCAGCCACGGATGATAACAGCGTCGCGCTCGGGTTTGGCCGTTTTCAGCGTGCCCACGAAAATACGGCGGTTCATCCACTCAAGTTTGCCCACCGGTGCGGTGACATCGATGACCGACAGTTTGTAGGGATCGGGCGCAACGGTTTCATCGATCCGGACGCGGTTGTGCACCGTCAGGACAGACCCATCATCCATCTGCATCTCATACAGCGCATCCAGCGTTTTAAAGCCATCGGATGTCACAAGCTGCCGGTCTGCGCCGCCGGGCAGCACAACGCCGGACAACCCGTCGATCCCCGGACCGGAAAACACCTTGCCACCCAGAATGGGAACGACGTATCGCTGGCCTTTCGGGGTCATTCCCCAGTCTTCGCGCGGGGCAATGTCGACAACGGCTGTCCAGATCAGGGACAGTTGCGGGGTGACAGGAGGCTTGGCTTCAAGGATCTGTTCCGGCGTCATGTTTTTCTCTCAGAGGGATGTATTTCAGGGTTTCGAAACCCTTATCGAATATGGGCTAAATTTATTATTCCTTTATATCACAGGTCTTTAGCTTGTTCACTAGGAAAGGGGCCAAAAATTCGCCCCGAGGGAGGATCCATGTCTATTTTCAAGAAACTCACCACCACCGGACTTGCTGCTGTGCTGGCGCTGGGAACGGCGATGCCCGTGTTTGCTGCGGATAAGCTTGTCATCACGCTGGACACCCCGCCGGGTCACATCCGGACGCGTATGATCAAGAAGTTCACGGAAACGCTGGGAGAGAAATCCGGCGGCGCACTGACCTTTGAGGTATTCGACTCGAACCAGCTGTATTCGTCGCGCGACGCGATGAAAGCTGTGGCGCGGGGCGACGCCGGCATGACCATTCTGGTCACCCCGTACCTGAGCCGCGTTGTATCGGATTACAACGTGTTCGATCTGCCCATTCTGAACGGCATGACAGCCGACGAACGCGCCGCCATGCTGGACGGCGGATTGGGCGATATGTTGACCAAACAGGCCGAAGACAAGCTGGGTATCGTGATCCCCGGCCAGTTCTGGTCGATGGGCCGTGTCTGGCTGTGGTCCACAGATAAGAAGATGGATGAATTTGCTGACCTGAAAAACATGCAGGTCCGCATTCCGGGTGGTGCGGCGCTGGTGATGCGTCTGGATGCGGTTGGTGCCTCGGCGGTGTCGATGCCGGGTTCTGACGTTCCGCTGGCATTGCAGCAGGGCACAGTGGACGCGACGATGGGTGGCCCTGACTATATGTACAACAACAAGTTCTGGGATGCGGGCGTGAAGCACGGCTTTTGGGATGGCGGTGTTGTCGGCTTCCTCGCGCCGCTGGTCTATCAGGGTTACTGGGATGGCCTGACAACCGAAGAACAGCAGATGTTCCGTGACACCTGGAACGAAATCACTATCGAGCAGCGCCAGAAAGTGGCCGAAGAAGAAACCGCTTTCCTGTCCAAGCTGGCAGAGCAGGACATTAAGATCGTCGAGGCGACAGATGCGGACGTTGCGCAGGCCAATGAATCGATGCTGGCTGTACAGGACGCGATGATCGAAAAGCTCGAGATTTCTCCCGAGGTTGTCGAAGCTGCTACAAAGTTCGTGAAGTGACCCACATTGATCGTTTCTTTGACGGTTTCGACCGCCTGATTGGCTGGGTCACGGCAGGCTTGCTTGCTGTGGCCTACGCCCTGTCCGTTTTTGGCGTTGTCGAGCGCTATGTCATTTCCGGTTCCGGCACTGACTGGATCTATGAAGTGGTTATTTTCGTCGTGGTCTGGGCCATTCTGTTGTCTGTGGCGCGGATCGAACACCGCCGCGCGCACATCCGGATGGACAGTCTCTGGCGCAGGCTTTCGCACCAAAACAAGGTGCGGGCCGAATATGTGTCGCTGCTGCTGGGTCTGGCGTTCAGCCTGTTTCTGGTCTGGTCCGGCTGGCTGGTCGTTCAGGACAGCATTATGTGGGGCGAACGCACCGACAGTTCGCTGCGCTTGCCGTTCTGGGTGTATTACTCGGCCCTCAGTGTCTCGCTTTCGGTTCATGCCGCCTTTGTCTTGCACCGCATCAGCATACTGGCGCGCGGTGAAATGGAACTGGAAACCGGCGATCTGGCCGTGACCATCCAACGTACCGGAGATCTTTCGGATTGACCCTATTTCTGCTTGTACTGGGCTTCATCGCAGTATGTTGCCTGCTGGCGATTGGTGCGCCGATCTACCTTGTGTTGGGCACCGTCGCGATCGCATTGTTGCTGGGCGAAGGCTATTCCGATGCCGGTTTTGGCCAGCACGTTCTTGATCACCTGAATTCGCCGGTTCTGATCGCCGTACCGTTCTTCCTGCTCGCTGCCGTCACCATGCGGGGCGGCGGGATCGCCAAGGTCCTGTTCGACGCCGCCCTGACCATGTTCGGCTGGGTGCGTGGTGGTCTGGCCATCGCGGGCGTCGCGGCCACAGCCATCTTTGCAGCGATTAACGGGTCGTCTATGGCGACGGCTTTGGCGATGGGCACGCTTCTGGTGCCGTTAATGATCGAAAAGGGATACAAACCATCCTTTGCGATGGGCCTGACGGCGGCTTCGGCCACGCTGGGTATTCTGATCCCGCCATCTCTGCCTATGCTGTTGATCGGCATCATCGGCGAGGAATCCGTGCCGCGTCTGTTCCTGGGTGGCGTTGTGCCGGGCCTGCTGCAGGCGGGTCTGTTCATGGCCTACATCTTTGTCGTGGCAAAACGCGTGGGCGGCGCGCCTATGCCGCGCGCAACGATGCAGGAAATGGTTCAGACAAACACGCACGCTCTGGCCGCCTATGCGATCCCGGTGATCGTTCTGGGCGGTATCTATGGCGGCTTTGTCACGCTGACCGAGGCGGCCGTTCTGGGCGCCACAGCCGCGATCATCGCGGTCTTGTTTGTCTACCGTACGGGCAGCATCAAGGACCTGATCAACCTGTTTTCCGAGGCCATCGACCGAACAGGCGTTGTGACCGCCAAAATCATCGGCGCGTTCCTGTTGTCGGCTTGGGTGATCAAGTCCGGCCTTCCCCAGTCTTTGGCGCAATACGTGGCAGATACGGGGCTGGAGCCTTGGCAGTTCCTGACCTTCATGAACATCTTCCTTGTCCTGATGGGCATGTTCCTTGAAGGCGCGGTGATCATCCTTGTGGTTCTGCCCATCGTGGCCCCCATTGTGCGCACCTTGGGCATCGACATGACTCACTTTGCGGTGGTGATGATCATCAATATCGAACTGGCGCTATTGTCGCCGCCGATTGGCCTGAACCTGTTCATCATGGCCAATGTCACCCGCCGCCCCGTGGGCGAGGTTATTCGCGGCACGCTGCCTTTCTTCCTGCTGATGTTGGTGTTGTTGATCGTGATCACCTACGTGCCGATCATCACGACCTTCCTGCCGGATCTGGTGTTCGGCAAATCCAGCTAAGGCGGCGACCCAAGACACGAAAAAACCCCAGTCCGGTGACGGGCTGGGGTTTGACGTTTCGGGGATGGCGTGAAACGTCAGTTTGTCAGTCGGTCTTTCAGGAAATCCAGCGCCAGTCGATTGAACACCTCGGGCTGATCCTGCGGGACGGAATGGCCTGCGCCTTCGACCACTTCTAACGGTGCCTGCGGAATGGTGCGGTGAATGCCGGACATCATCGCCTTGAAAATCGGCCCTGTGTTCGCGCCGGTCAGGATCATGACAGGGATATCCAGTGCAGCCAGTTTTTCCGGCGGAAGCAGCGGAAACTCATCCGACGACAGCGCGACACGTTTGCCGGCCAACATGTTCTGGCGGCGCTGACGCAGCTTTTCTTCGGGGATCGTATCGACCGATTTATTCTGGATGCCGCCGGTCAGCAGCATCGCGCCCTCTTCATCATCGCCCCGTTCGAATGCGGCGCGTGAAGTCACGACAACCGCGTCGCGGAAGGCGTCGGCAGCGGGCGCGGTGTCTTTGAACATCTCGGCGTATTTCATCATGGGCGGTTCGACGGCGACAACGGCCCGAACGCGGTCTGCGTGGTGCACAGCCATCGCCAGTGCAGCAAACCCGCCATAGGACGACCCGACGATGATCGCCTTGTCGATCCCGAGGCTGTCCATCAACGCCGCCACATCCGCAGCGTTGTCGATGGCGCTGTGATCGGGGGCGTCCATGGTGTTTTTATTGGGCCAATTGAACCGGCAGCTCAGCGAAATGCAGTCGTAGTGTTCGGTGAAGGCCGCCCACTGCGGTGCCCAAGACCGGTAGTCGCCCATGACCCCGTGGATCATGATCAAAACGGGGCCCTGACCTGCGCGAACGTAGTTGATTTCAGCACCGTCCGGCAGGGTCGCGACAGTGGGCTGCAGTGTGTCTAGTGGCATAAATTGGCCTCTCCTAATCCAGTCAGAAAAGTAGACAGAAGAGGTATATGAAGATAATAATGAATGGCCATTTGATATGAGTAAATCGAATACCAATGCAGCCCGACGCCGACATCATTTACCGCCGCCTTTTGAACAAGGCCAAGTTCCGGCATCTTAGCCTGCTGATCCAGTTGAACGACCTGCGCAACATGAAACGCGCAGCGGAATCCATGAACCTGACACAGCCTGCCGTTTCGCTTGCGGTATCGGAACTTGAAAAGCTGTTGGGCGTCACCCTGTTCCTGCGACATGCGCGCGGTGTCGAGCCGACCCAGGCCGCGACCGAACTGGTGCCTGTCGCCCGCCGGATCATGGCGGCGCTTGGGGACGGGTCGGAAATCGTCTCGAGTGTGTTGAACGAAAACGCGGGCTTTGTCCGCTTGGCCGCAACCCCCGCAGGCCTAAGTGGCATCGTCGAACCCGCGATCCAACGGCTGTCGGAAAACTTCCCCTCGATCCATCTGGAAATCTCCGAGGTCGTGTCGGCCAACCCGCTTGAACCCATTGCCAACGGAACCTGCGATATCCTGTGCAGTCGTCAGCAGCCAACAGTGCCCGCCGACTGGACGTTCGAGGTCGTGTGCGATGACGAACTGGTGGTGGCCTGTGGGTCGCAACACCCCTTGGCCGCCGAAGGAAAAGCCGACAAAGAGGCGCTGCGCAACGCGAACTGGCTGATGACGAGGCGCGGCTCAGTTGCACGCGACCGCTTTGACGATCTGGCCGAAGATATCCAACTGCCCGACAGTCACCGCCGCGGCACGGTCACACACGTCCCGATGTTGACGCTTGCCATGCTGATGCGGACCAACAGTCTGGCGTTTCTGCCCAAAAGCGTCACGATCCCATGGCAGAACGAAGGGCTGGTCACTGTTCTTGACACCCCTGCGACCACCCGCATGCGCCCGCTGGGTATCTTGCTGAATGAAACCAACCGCTCACGCGTGGTGCGCAAAGTGGCCCGAGAGTTGATGCGGGTTGGTGGGGAGTAGGGACAGGATTACGACTGTTCCAACCGCTCAAGCAGTGCTTTTGCGGCGGCTTGTTCCGCCAGTCGTTTGCTGCCCGCTGTCGCCCGACAGGTTTCGCCGTTTTCCAGACGTGCCTCGATGGTAAAGACCGGCTGGTGGTCGGGGCCGCTGCGGGACACCTCGACATAGGCGGGGGGCGGCATGCGGCGGGCTTGGGCCCATTCTTGAAGCGAGGTTTTGGGATCGCGCGCGTCTTCTTCGACCGCATCAATCCGTTTGCCCCACAAACGCAGGACCAGCGATTTGGCCTCGGAAAACCCGCCGTCCATATAGACGGCCGCAATCACCGCCTCCATCGCGTCGCCCAACAGCGCCATCTTACGGCGGCCACCGGACAGGCGTTCGGATCGGCCCAGCTTCAACGCTTCGCCAAATTCATACTCGCGCGCGACGTCGGCGCAGGTTTCCTTGCGCACCAAGGCATTAAAGCGCGGGGCCAACTGGCCTTCGGTTGCCTTGTTGTCCTTGTCCAGAAGCGCTTCGGCCATCACAAGACCAAGAACGCGGTCGCCCAGAAATTCCAGCCGCTGGTTGTCTTCGCGGTTGGGGCCGGACATGGACGAATGGATCAGGGCCCGCTGCAACAGCTGGACCTGCTTGAACTCATAGCCGATGCGGCCCTCAAGCGCGCTTATTTCGGCCGAGCGTTTCACTGGATCGCCTTAAAGAAACGATCCCCCCGCCATGTCCAGAAGAACAGCATCGAGCTGCCCGCAGACGAGAACATGACGCGGTCGGCACGACCGACGAGGTTTTCGAACGGCACAAAGCCCACGCCATTCGCGATGGTCGGCACACGGCTGTCAGACGAGTTGTCGCGGTTGTCGCCCATAAAGAAGTAATGGCCTTCGGGCACTTCGTAGACGGGGGTGTTGTCGGATCCTTGCGTGCCGATGTTCAGGATGCTGTGGCTGACACCGTTTGGCAGGGTTTCAACGAATTTCTGCTTGATACAAACGCCGCCATCACCGACAGGGCCGTTCGCACAACGCGGACGCAGCGCATGGGGGCCTTGGGGTGCGGCGGTTTCTTCGAACGTGCCGTCGGGCGTGACCTCGACCGGAACGTCGTTGATGTAGACCAGACCTTCGCGCACCTGAACCTTGTCACCCGGCAGACCGATCAGACGTTTGATAAAGTCGCGGCCCGTCACAGGGTGGCGGAAGACCACCACATCACCGCGCTCGGGTTCGCTGCCGAACAGACGTGTGTTGTCGCCGTCAAACATGCCGCAGACGTCCTCGGCATCGATGTCGATGCCAAAGTTGGGAATGTAGATCGACGGGCACGACGCATAGGAATAGCCGTAGGCCATTTTGTTCACGAACAGGAAGTCGCCGATCAGCAGCGTGTCTTTCATCGATCCCGACGGGATCCAGAACGGTTGAAAGAACAGGGTGCGGATGACACCCGCGATCAGCAGTGCATAGACGACCGTTTTGACGGTTTCCAGAAATCCGCCTGATTTGGTCTCGGTTGTCATGACTTGGCTTCCTCGTCGATTGGGTCGCTGGCTTCTTGCGGGGCAGGCATGGTGAAGTCAAGGTTGCTTGGGGTGCCGCGCCTCTATGGCGCTGTGATCCGCCGCGCCTCGATCACCACAAAGGCCTGCGCCCAAGGGTGATCATCGGTCAGGGTGACGTGAATGATGGCTTCATGGCCTTCGGGGGTCATCTCATCCAGACGTTCTTTGGCCCAACCGGTAACCGCCATCACGGGCTGGCCCGTGCGCAGGTTAGACACGGCCATGTCTTTCCAGCTGATCCCCATCCGAAGGCCGGTGCCCAACGCCTTGGAGCACGCCTCTTTCGCGGCCCAGCGTTTGGCGTAGGTGCCTGCCACATCCGCGCGGGATTCCGATTTGCGCTGTTCGGTTTCGGTGAACACGCGGTTGCGAAACCTGTCGCCAAAGCGGTCAAGCGTGCCTTGAATCCGGTCGATGTTGGCCAGATCGCTGCCGATCCCCAAGATCATTGAACGACCTCGGTTTCGACTGTGCCAGCGCCTTGGTTGATCACCACATACAGCATCGCAGGATCGGGGCCGTCGCCTTCCCAAATGTTGACGGGAATGCTGACTGTCAGGCCAACGGTCGGTTCGTAGTTCGCCGCAGCACCGGACAGGTCCATGCCCCCGAAGCCCAGGTTTTCCGAGGCAGAGACAAGCGTGCACATCTCATAAGGATCGTTCGGCGCGGGCTGGATCACCATCAGGTGCGATGAACAGCAGGCGGGTTCGGTTGTGTCCAGCCAATAAAGACGCACTGCGCCATTGGCGAACTGACGGATGCTCTCAGAAGGCGGCATCATCAGATTGCGGGCGCTGGCCGTGAAACCGTCGCATTCGGACAGCGTTGCAGGCTCGGCCAAGGCCGGACCTGCCAACGCGCAGGCGACGGCCAGTGCCGTGAACCGGATCATGCGCGGGCCGCGTCCATCACGCGGCGCATTTCCGTGATCGCAGGGGCCAAACCGCGGAATATGGATTCACCGATCAGGAAGTGGCCGATGTTCAGTTCCATCACTTGGGGCAGGGCGGCAATCGGCGTGACCGTGTCGTACGTCAGGCCGTGACCAGCGTGCACCTCAAGCCCCAGACTGTCGGCAAAGGCGGCCATCTCTGTCAGCGCGGCCAGTTCCTTGTCCCGTTCGTCGAAACGGCCCTCTGCGTGGTAATCGCAATATGCACCGGTGTGCAGTTCGATCACTTCTGCCCCGATGCGATGGGCGGCTTCAATCTGGCGCTTGTCGGCCGCGATAAAGATCGACACGCGGCAACCGGCGTCACGCAGCGGCGCGATGTAATGGGCCAGCTTGTTTTCCTCGCGCGCAACCTCAAGCCCGCCTTCGGTGGTCCGCTCTTCGCGCTTTTCCGGAACGATGCACACCGCATGCGGTTTGTGGCGCAGGGCGATCTTCTGCATTTCTTCTGTCGCGGCCATTTCAAAGTTCAGCGGAACGGACAGCTGCTCCATCAGCGCATCGATATCGGCGTCCATGATGTGACGGCGGTCTTCGCGCAGGTGGGCGGTAATTCCGTCAGCGCCGGCCTCTTCGGCGATTTTGGCCGCGCGCACCGGATCGGGATAGGCCCCGCCACGTGCGTTCCGTACCGTGGCGACGTGGTCGATGTTCACGCCAAGCCGCAATTTGCCTTTGAATTCGGTCATCTGTTCGCTCCCGCTGTTCAGGGTGAACCTAGTCTGATGACAGTGTCTCGTCAGCCCGTTTTTTCAATTTGGCCAAGCGTGCTTTCAGCGCACCCTTGCGACGGTTCTGATAGGCGCGGATCAGGGGCACGGACAGGTAGTAGGCCACCAGACCGGTGATGATACCCGGAACAATGCCGCCGACCAGATAGGGGTAGAACACTTCGCGATAGAAAATCGCCAGATCGGTCCAGTCGGGTGTCGCGCCGGTGAACAGAGACATCAGGTTGTCCCACAAATCCTGACCCGCCAGCACAAACTTTTTACCTAGCGAACTGTGATGTTCGGGATCACGTTCAATCCCCAGCATCCAATAGCCGGTCTTCATCGAAATCACGCCAATCGGAACGTAGGTCAGCGGGTTGCCAAAAAACGTGCCCAGAAGCGCAGCCACCACGTTACCACGCACTGCAAGCGCCAGAATCCACGCAAAGAAAAAGTGGAAGCCGTAGAACGGCGTGAAAGTGGTCATGACACCGGCAAAAATGCCGCGTGCGATTTTTTCGGGGGGGTCGGGAAGACGATGGATTCGGTGTTTGATGTACCGCGCAGCACGCGCCCAGCCACCCTTTGGCCAGAGCGCACGGAGAGCCCGTTGATATAACGGCTGCCTGTCGCGGCGCTTAAAGACCAAACTCTATCCTTCCTCGTGCCTCATTCGGTAGGGACCGATGGCTTTAACAGTGTCGCGTCGCGGCGGCGCTCGATCGAGGCAACATCACTTTCCGCTTCGAGCGCGGAAATAACCGAATGCAAATGCTCGGCGTCGCTCAGGTCTATATCGACGAGAAGCCGATAAAAATCAGGTTTACGATCCAAAAATTCTAGATCAGAGATATTTGCGCCACGTTCGCCAATCAATGTGCAGATCCGACCCAAAACGCCTGCATCGTTACCAATCGTTAAAATCAGGGTCACGTCATAAGCTGCAGGATGCGTGCCGTCTGCCCAGTGTAGATCCAACCAACGATCCGGCTGGTCTTCGAGTTCCGAAAGCGCCTCGCAATCGATGGCGTGAACGGTCACGCCACTGCCGCGCTGGGCGATGCCCACGATACGTTCGCCCGGAAGCGGCTGACAGCATCGCGCACGGGTAAAGCCCTGCCCGGGGGTCAGACCGATAACGGCACGTTCCGTGTCGACCTGTACGTCATCTTTCGGGGCCAGATCGGGGTAAACTGCCTGAATGACCTCACGCGATGTCAGTTCGGCACTGCCTAGGCGGGCAAGCAGCGTTTCGCGATCTTCAAGGCGCAATGTGCGGGCTGCTTTTTCCAGCGCCTTGTCCGACGCTTTCTTGCCCACGTGTTCAAACGCTGATCGCGCCAGTTCCTGACCCAGCTTGATAAACCTTTCGCGGTTTGCTTCACGCAGCGACCGGCGGATCGCGGTCTTGGCTTTGCCGGTTTTGGCGATGTCCAGCCATGTGGCCTGCGGTGTCTGGCCTTGGGCGGTGATGATTTCGACCGACTGGCCGTTTTTCAACCGCGTCCAGAGCGGCACGCGCAGACCGTCAACCTTTGCGCCCACACAGGCCGCACCGATCCGCGTGTGGATCGCATAGGCGAAATCCAGCGGCGTTGCGCCTTTGGGCAACTTCACCACGTCGCCCTTGGGCGTAAAGCAGAACACCTGATCCGAATACATCTCGAGCTTTACAGCTTCGAGGAATTCATCGTGGTCTTCCTCTGCGTCGAACTGTTCGGTCAGCGACGCGATCCACTTGGCGGGATCCACCGCAAAGGGGTTCTGTGCGCGGATACCGTCGCGATAGGACCAGTGCGCAGCAACGCCGGTTTCGGCAACCTCGTGCATCTGGCGGGTTCTGATCTGAACCTCGACACGTTTGCCGTCGCGGCCCGATACTGTGGTGTGGATCGACCGGTAGCCGTTTGATTTCGGCTGGCTGATGTAGTCCTTGAACCGGCCCGGAACCGCGCGCCAGCGTTGGTGGATCACACCAAGGGCTGCGTAACAGTCGGCCTCGGATCGTGTGATGATGCGGAAGCCATAGATGTCGGACAGGCGGGAAAAGCCCATGTCCTTTTCCTGCATCTTGCGCCAGATCGAATAGGGCTTTTTCGCACGGCCAAAAACCTCGGCCTCGATATGTGCGTTGTCCAGCTCGTGGCGCATGTCCGATGTAATGCGGTGGATCACATCGCCGGTTTCGCGCTGCAGCGTGATAAAGCGGCGGATGATCGACGCGCGGGCCTCGGGGTTCAGCACGCGGAAGGCCAGATCCTCAAGCTCTTCGCGCATCCACTGCATACCCATGCGGCCAGCCAGTGGCGCGTAGATATCCATGGTTTCGCGGGCTTTTTGCTGCTGCTTTTCAGGCTTCATCGCCTTGATCGTCCGCATGTTGTGCAGACGGTCGGCAAGTTTCACCAGAATAACGCGCAGGTCCTTGGACATCGCCATGAACAGCTTGCGGAAGTTTTCGGCCTGTTTGGTCTCGGTCGACGACAGCTGAAGATTGGTCAGCTTGGTCACACCATCGACCAGAGACGCGATTTCGTCGCCGAACTTGTCGGCCACTTCGCCATAGGTCGATTTGGTGTCTTCGATCGTGTCGTGCAGCAACGCTGTGATCAGCGTTGCGTCATCCAGTTTCTGTTCGGTCAGGATGGCCGCGACTGCGACAGGGTGCGTGAAGTAGGGCTCGCCCGAACGACGGAACTGCCCTTCATGCATCTCGCGGCCATAATTATAGGCCGCGTGGATCAATGCTTCGTTGGTCTTGGGATTGTAATTGCGGACCAGTGCAATCAGGTCTTCGGCCGCGATCATGCGCCAGTATTCCTTAACCCGGCCCGCAAGAAGCGGACCTTAGCCTTCGCCTTGTGCTTCCATCAGTGCGCGGAGCAGCTTCTCTTCGGACATGTCGTCATCTTGCGGCTTGTCCGGCTCTGCACCCATCAGAAGCGCCATTGCGTCATCTTCCGGCTCGTCGACTTCGATCTGGGTCTGGTTGGATTCAATCAGACGCTCACGCAGTTCGTCGGCAGATTGGGTTTCTTCTGCAATCTCACGCAGGGAAACGACAGGATTTTTGTCGTTGTCGCGGTCCACAGTGATCGGAGCACCCGCCGAAATTTCGCGCGCACGATGTGCAGCAAGCATAACAAGCTCGAACCGGTTAGGTACCTTGTCAACGCAATCTTCAACCGTCACGCGGGCCATGGAGGTCTCCATTCATATGGATTTCTGTCAGAAGGCGCACATTTAACGCGCCAAAGGCCGAATGGCAAGGTGGCATAAAGGTCAAATCGGCACCACTTCATCTCGTGCCTCTTGCGGCAGTGCAGCACACATCTGGGATATGGTCAGCTTCAACACCGGATGACACCAGTCAGGGGCCACATCCATCGCAGGCACCAGTACGAACCCGCGGTCCTGGATTCGGGGGTGCGGCAGAATAAGCGATTCGGGTGCGCGCACGGTTTGTTCATCCGCCGGAAGTTGTTGCCAATACAGATAATCGTCTAGGCTAGGAGCCACCTGATTTCCGTAGCTTAGCAGATCAAGGTCCAGCGTCCGCATGCCCCACCTGACATCGCGGGTCCGGCCATGTTCCTCTTCTATCTCGTGCAAAATAGCGAGAATTTGACTGGCCTTTTCCCCTTTGTTTGCCCGTAAACGTATGACAGCGTTGATATAATCCGGGCCTGCACCTGGTGGGAAGCAAGGGGTTTTGTAGAAACGGCTAACAGACTTCAACGTCAGCGTGCTTTGCCCGATAGCGATGATTGCCGCCTTCAGAGTGTCCGAAGGTCGGTTGTGTGACTGAGGCAGATTCGCGCCTAAGGCGATTAGAATATCTTGCTCCATTTTGAGTAAGGACCTATCCTTTTTTGAACGTTCGCAAGGGTTGATCCTCCGGATCGCTCCATACATTGTATAAAGTCTGTTAGTGTCAGTTTTTTTCACTCACTTCTTATCTGGCGCTAGCAATTCACTGAAAGGACATTTTATGTTTTACAAAGACGAACGGCTGGCGCTGTTCATCGATGGGTCAAATCTTTACGCAGCAGCCAAGGCGTTGGGTTTTGACATTGACTACAAGCTTTTGAGAACGGAGTTTGTACGTCGTGGTAAAATGGTGCGCGCGTTTTATTACACTGCGCTGTTGGAAAACGACGAATATTCACCGATCCGCCCGCTTGTAGACTGGCTTCACTACAATGGTTTTACCATGGTGACCAAGCCCGCCAAGGAATACACCGACGCCCAAGGTCGTCGGAAAGTCAAAGGCAACATGGATATTGAACTGACCGTCGACGCGATGGAGCTTGCTCCGCGTGTTGATCACATCGTTCTGTTCTCGGGCGACGGCGATTTCCGTCCGCTGGTCGAGAGCCTGCAACGTCAAGGCGTTCGCGTATCTGTTGTTTCGACAATCCGCAGCCAGCCCCCGATGATCGCTGACGAACTGCGCCGCCAAGCCGATAACTTCATCGAGCTTGATGAACTGCGCGACGTCATCGGCCGCCCGCCCCGCGAACAGTCGAACGAACGTGAGTTCGACGTTGCAAGCGCAGCCGGCTAAGACCATAACGCCCGGACCTTAGGGATGAAGGTCTGGGTGCTTTATGGGTGACTTAACATCGTTAATTTCGCTTTTTGTAGCCGCCTTCGGGGCGGCTACAATTCTTCCGTTCCAGTCGGAAGTCGTGTTTGTGGCCGTGCAGGCCGCTGGAACCGTCCCGATCTGGGTGATGATCGCCGTCTCAAGCTTCGGCAATATTCTGGGTTCGGTCCTGAACTATTTCCTTGGCACATTTTTCGAACGCTACCGTGGCAGACGCTGGTTTCCGGTCAGCGACAGCCAGATCGAACGTGCGCGCAAATGGTGGGGCAAATACGGTGTCTGGACGCTGCTGCTAAGCTGGGCACCTTTGGGCGACGCATTCACTGTCATCGCAGGGATCATGCGCACGCCCGTCTGGCTGTTCCTGTTGCTTGTGACAATCGCCAAAACAGGCCGCTTCATCATTCTTGCATGGCTGACGGCGCAGGTCGTCTAGGCCTTACTGGCTGCGCGCGTTGATCATGTTGTGCTGCGCCTGAATTTCTTCGGGCCACGTGCTTTTGATATAGGCCATGACGTCCAGAACCTCTTGTTCTGTCAGGATGTCACGAAAGCCCATCATGCGGGATTTGTATCCGTTTCCGACAACGGCCTCAGACCCCAGCGCGACAATGGCGAACAACTGCATATCCGGGTGGTGCCACGTGTGGCCAGTTTCATCATGCGGCGGCGCGCGCAGATAGCCATCTTCATCGCGCGATTTCCAATTGGGCTCACCTTCCAAATTTGCGCCATGGCACGCTGCGCAATTGTTTTCGTAGACGATCTGGCCGTTCGCGACGCGCTCGGCATCCTGATAGGGAAAGATGCCCTGTGCCGAGACTGACGCAGGCAAAACGGTAGCTAGAAGAATGGCACGTATCATGATGGCTCCCTTTGGTTTGGAGTATACATGCATCCTTCCCCTTGGGGGAAGGCAAGTCACACCCATGTGAGCGCAATGAAAACGCCCTAGGTACTGGACCGAACGCCCCTGATCGCATACCTGTCTGCCCGAAGGAGACGCCATGACCAAGCCAGCCCTGACTCTGTATCTTGCTGCACCGCGCGGGTTTTGCGCGGGCGTGGATCGTGCGATCAAGATCGTGGAAATGGCGCTCGAAAAATGGGGCGCGCCGGTCTACGTGCGGCACGAGATTGTTCACAACAAATACGTGGTGGATGATCTGCGCGCCAAAGGGGCTGTGTTCGTTGAAGAGCTGGAAGAATGCCCGACAGATCGCCCGGTGATCTTTTCGGCCCACGGTGTTCCCAAGGCCGTTCCGGCCGAGGCCGCGCGCCGCGAGATGGTCTATGTCGATGCGACCTGTCCGCTGGTCAGTAAGGTGCATATCGAAGCCGCGCGCCATTCGGAAAACGGGCTGCAAATGGTGATGATCGGCCACGCAGGCCACCCCGAAACCATCGGCACCATGGGGCAGTTGCCCGAAGGCGAAGTCCTGTTGGTGGAAACGCCTGATGATGTGCCGGGCCTGATTGTGCGCGACCCCGATCAACTGGCTTATGTCACGCAGACCACACTGTCGATTGATGACACCGCCGATGTGGTCGCCGCGCTAAAAGACCGGTTCCCGAACATCGTGGGCCCGCACAAAGAAGACATCTGCTACGCCACCACCAATCGCCAAGAGGCGGTGAAGGCCGTCGCGCCTAAGTGTGACGCCCTGCTGGTTGTAGGTGCGCCGAATTCGTCAAACTCCAAGCGTCTGGTCGAAGTCGCATCCAAAGCCGGATGCGCCTATGCCCAACTGGTGCAGCGGGCAACGGACATCGACTGGCGCGCCTTGGACGGGATCAAAAGCGTGGGCGTTACTGCCGGAGCATCGGCGCCTGACGTGTTGATCCAAGAGGTGATCGATGCTTTCCGCGACCGGTATGACACCACCGTCGAGGTGGTCGAAACGGCCAAGGAAAACGTTGAATTCAAGGTGCCCCGCGTCCTGCGCGAACCGGCCTGAGTGATTGGTGCGGGGCGGGTTTTGCCCTATGATCTTGACCAGAACAACGCTTAGGACAGTGACGTGACACAAATCCCCCGTTCCGCCTTACTGCTTGGCCTTGCTGGTGTGCTTCCGTTCATCTGGGGCGCGCTGACAATTTATTCCGATCCGGCTGTGACCCTGACGCTGGAAACACTCGGGCCGCGGTTCATCGGGCCATATGTGCAACTGTCCTACGGCACTGTGATCCTTGCTTTCATGTCCGGCGTTTTATGGGGCTTTTCGACCAAAGCCGATGGCCCAATGGCTGCCACGGGCTATGCGCTATCGGTTCTGCCTGCGCTCTGGGCGTTCTTCATGGTGGGTGGCGGCCCTGTGTCTGCGGCGATCAACCTGATCGTGGGTTTCATCGCGCTTCTGGGCCTTGATTTCACTTTCTGGCGCTGGGGGCTGGCACCCGCATGGTGGATGCAGCTGCGCGTTTTGCTGACCACGTTGGTCGTGGCCTGCCTGCTGACCGTTGTCATCTAGGCGACGCAGGACTTGACGGCGCGGGGTGTGCGTGGCTTACCCCATCGGACCATGCCAGAACTTTTTGCATATACCGACGGCGCATGTTCCGGAAATCCCGGCCCGGGGGGCTGGGGTGTTCTGCTGCGCGCTATGGACGGCGAAACCATTGTTAAGGAAAGGGAACTTTCCGGTGGTGAGCCCGAGACAACCAACAACCGGATGGAGCTTTTGGCCGCGATCCACGCGCTGGAAAGCCTGAGCCGGTCTTCCCCGATCACCATCGTCACCGACAGCGCCTATGTGAAAAACGGCGTGACTAGTTGGATCCACGGGTGGAAGCGGAACGGCTGGAAAACCTCCAACAAAAAGCCCGTGAAAAACGTCGAACTCTGGCAGCGTCTGGATGAAGCGCAGGCAAGTCACGATGTGACGTGGGAATGGGTCAAAGGCCACGCAGGCCATCCCGAAAACGAACGCGCCGATGAACTGGCGCGCGCTGGGATGGCCCCCTTCAAATCGAAGAAAAGCACCGGATGACGCTCTTCGCCATACTTGACTACAGCTCGGTCCTGGTCTTTGCGGCCACGGGGGCGCTGGTGGCAAGTCGGGCGCAATTGGACATCATCGGCTTTGTGTTTCTGGCCAGCCTGACAGCGGTCGGGGGTGGCACTTTTCGTGACGTTCTTCTGGATCGGAACCCTGTGTTCTGGATCGCGGACCCGACCTATCTGTTCGTGGCGGCGGCAACGGCGGTGATCGTGTTTTTCACAGCGCATATGCTGGAAAGCCGTTACACCGTGCTGGAATGGCTGGATGCGGCCGCGTTGTCTTTCGCGGTGGCGGCGGGGTCTGGCATTGCAGTGGCGGTGGATGCGCCCGCAACCATTGTGGTGGTGATGGGCGTGATCACCGGCTGTATGGGTGGTTTGGCGCGGGATGTGGTGGCGAACGAGGTGCCTTTGGTTCTGAAACAGGGACAGCTTTACGTCACCTGTGCCTTTGTCGGTGCGTTGGGCACCTCTGTGTCCACGCAACTGGGCGCGTCGGCTCTGATCGCGGCACTGGTGTGCGGCGCTTCTACATTCGTGTTGCGCGCAGGCTCCATCCGCTATGGTTGGAGCCTACCTGTCTACAAATCGCGCCCGCCGCGCCAGTAGCCGTTACTGAAGGTCGGCAAAGGCCGCCTTCAGACGTTCCCCCGCTTCAATCACCCGCGACCGTGGCGTCGCAAAGTTGAACCGCATAAATCCTTCACCCCCAAGGCCAAAGGTTGGCCCGTGGTTCGCGGCGATTTTCGCACCGTCCTGAACGCGTTTGTTGATTTCCTCGGCGCTCATACCGGTGTCGCGGAAATCGACCCATGCCAGATAGGTGGATTCCATCGGCATCGATGTGACGCCCGGAATGCTGTTCACGGCTTCATCAAACGCTTGGCGGTTGCCATCCAGATATGTGACCAGCTCATCCACCCATGCGGCCCCTTCCGGCGAATAGGCGGCGGTGGTCATAAAGACGCCGAATGAATTGGGCGACATGCCCATTGCTGCCATCTGGCCTGCAAATTTGGCGCGCAGGGCCTTGTCTTCGATGATCACGTTGCCCACGTGGCTGCCCGCGATGTTGAACGTCTTGGTCGCCGCCGTCATCATCACCAGGCGGTCCGAAATCGACGGATCGACCAGTGACATCACCGTGTGTTTCTGACCAGGCATAAGCAGGTCATGGTGGATTTCGTCCGAAACCAGGATCAGGTCATGGCGTTTGGCAAAGTCGGCAACACGCTGAAGCTCTTCGCGCGTCCAGACACGGCCACCGGGGTTATGGGGCGAACACAGGATGACCATCTTTTCCTTGCCGGTCATCTGCGCGTCGTAGGCGTCGAAATCCATCTGGTATTTGCCATCGATCATCGCCAGCGGGCATTCCACCACCTCGCGGCCCGACGCCTTAATCACGCGGGCAAAGGCGTGGTAGACGGGCGTAAACAGGATCACACCGTCGCCGGGCTGGGTGAAGCTATGGAGGCACATCGACGTGCCGTTGACCAACCCGTGGGTCGAGAAAATCGCGTCTGCCGGAACATCCCAACTATGGCGGTTCTTCATCCACCACTGGATTGCTGCACGATAGGCGCTTTCGTCGCCCAGATAGCCATAGACACCATGCGCGGCCATATCCTCGACCGCTTTCTGCACAACGGCAGGGGGGCGGAAGTCCATGTCAGCCACCCACATCGACAGACCTTCCTGGGGCGAAACACCATAAAGCGCTTCCATCTTGTCCCATTTGGCGCAGGCGGTTCCTACACGGTCGATGATTTCGTCAAAGCGGCTGGTCATGTCTGTCCTCACAGGTGGATTTGGTCCGCAGGCTATCTCTATGGATGGCAGGCGCAACCCCGAATGAAGCGCAGTTGCGCCCGCAAGCCCCATCGCCTACATCACACTGCATGAAACGCCCTATTCTGATCCATCCCGACCCGCGTCTGAAAAAGGTCTGTGACCCGATTACGGACATCACTGACGATCTTCGGACGCTGGCCGATGATATGCTGGAAACCATGTACGACGCGCCTGGCATCGGTCTGGCCGCGCCGCAAATCGGTGTGCTTCAGCGCCTGATCGTTCTGGATTGCGAAAAAGATGACACGACCGATGCTAAACCGATCGTGATGTTCAACCCCGAGATCAAGGCATCGTCGGATGATCTGAACGTCTACGAAGAGGGCTGCCTGTCCATTCCCGACCAGTTCGCCGAGGTGACGCGCCCTGCGGATGTGACGGTCACGTGGATCGACAAGGACGGCAACCCGCAAGAGGCCGACTTTGGTGGGCTGTGGGCAACCTGTGTCCAGCACGAGATCGATCACCTGAACGGCAAGCTGTTTATTGATTACCTCAAGCCGCTGAAACGCCAGTTGATCACCCGCAAGATGGTGAAGCTGAAGCGCGAACTGGCGCGGACGTAAGGCGCTGCCAAGTAACGGTATATTTTCAGAATACAAGGAAATGACATGCCCGTCCGCCCCTGTATCCCTTATCCTGACAAACGTCTGAAAACGGTTGCAGACCCCGTGACCGAGATCACGGATGAGGTGCGCGCAACATGGCAGGACATGGTCGACACGATGGAGGCAATGCCCGGCGTTGGCATGGGCGCGCCGCAAATCGGTGTGATGCTGCGATTGGCCGTCGTGGATGCGTCCGAGGAACGCGGGCAGGTCGTGCGTATGGCGAACCCTGAAATTCTGCACGCCAGCGTGAAGCTGCGCGATCATGAAGAAGCATCGCCGAACTTGCCCGGTGTCTCCGCCAAAATCTCGCGCCCGCGGGCGGTGACGGTGCGGTTCATGAATGAACAGGGCGAGATGGAAGAACGCGATTTCGTGGGTCTTTGGTCCACCAGCGTGCAACACCAGATCGATCATTTGAACGGCAAGCTGTATATCGACCACCTAAGCAAGGTGAAGCGCGATATGTTGGTGAAGAAGTCGCGCAAACTGGCGCGCTGATCCGGTTGAACAGAAAAAGGGTGGGGTGAACATGCGCGTTGTCTTTATGGGTACGCCTGATTTCTCGGTTCCGGTGCTGGATGCGCTGGTTGACGCGGGCCACGACATCGCCGCCGTCTACTGCCAACCGCCGCGCCCTGCAGGTCGTGGCAAAAAAGACCGCCCCACACCCGTCCACGCACGGGCCGAAGCGCTGGGCCTGACCGTGCGCCATCCGGTGTCTTTGAAGGGCGCTGACGAACAGGCAGAGTTTGCCGCGCTGAACGCCGACGTGGCGGTGGTTGTGGCCTATGGTTTGCTACTGCCGCAGGAAGTGCTGGATGCGCCGAAACATGGCTGTCTGAATATCCATGCGTCCCTGCTGCCCCGCTGGCGCGGTGCGGCGCCGATCCATCGGGCGATCATGTCGGGCGATGCAGAAACCGGAATTTGCATCATGCAGATGGAGGCGGGGCTGGACACCGGCCCTGTCCTGCTGCGTGAAGCGACCAAGATTGGCGAGACGGAAACCACCGGCGAACTGCACGACCGTCTGCAAGACATGGGTGCGCGCATGATCGTCCAGGCACTGGAAAAACTGCCGTCGCTGACGCCAGACACCCAACCCGAAGACGGCGTGACCTATGCCAAAAAGATCGACAAGGCCGAAGCGGCCATCGACTGGTCCCGCCCTGCGGCCGAGGTGGATCGCCAGATCCGCGGCCTATCGCCCTTTCCCGGTGCATGGACGCTGATCGGCGGCGAGCGCGTCAAACTGTTGGGCTCAAAGCTTGCCCAAGGGGCGGGCGCTGCAGGCGTGGCGCTGGATGATGCGCTGACAATTGCTTGTGGCGACGGGGCTGTGGCGCTGACACGCTTGCAGAAGGCAGGCAAGGCGGCGCAAGATGCCGATGTGTTCCTGCGGGGGTTCGCCGTGCCCAAGGGCACGCAGTTGGGTGAAGGATAAGCCATGTTTCCAGTTCTGATCGGTACCGTCGTTATTGCGGGCATCGTTGGCTACGCGTCCGAACGGACGGGCTTTACCCGCAATGGCGTTTTGCCCTCGATCATCATCTGTGTGGGTGGGGCGTTTCTGTTCTACTTCGTCACGATCATGTTCCGCATCGGCTTTGGATCGCCCGGTGCGAATGCCATCGCGGCATCTATCGGCGCGTTGATCATCGTGCCGACACACTGGCGCAAATAGCCATGTGTGCGTGTGCGCAGGTACAGCCTGCGCATCCGTGCGATTGTTCATTTTTGCAAATGGCCTAGGTTGCATCCCAACGAAATGGAAGGATGTAAGAATGGGCCTGTTGGTAGACGGCAACTGGGAAGACAAGTGGTACGACACCAAAAGCACCGGTGGTAAATTCAAGCGATCCGAAGCGGCGTTCCGAAACTGGATCACCGCCGACGGCAGCGCGGGGCCATCCGGTGAGAGTGGGTTCAAGGCCGAAGCTGGTCGTTATCACCTGTATGTGTCGCTTGCCTGCCCTTGGGCGCACCGTGCGTTGGTATTCCGCGCGCTCAAAGGCCTGACCGACCTGATCGACGTGTCCGTTGTTCATCCCGATATGCTGGGTGACGGTTGGACCTTTGACACAGATTTCGACGGGGCAACCGGCGACACGCTGTATGGCCTGCCCTTTGCCCGCGATGTGTATCTGAAAGCCAAGCCCGACATGTCCGGCCGTGTGACCGTGCCGATCCTATGGGACAAGGAACGGGAAACCATTGTGTCGAACGAAAGCTCGGAAATCATCCGCATGTTCAACAGTGCGTTTGACGGCATCACCGGCGACACACAGGATTTCTGGCCAGAGGACCTGCGCGAAGCCATCGAACCCGTCAACGCACGCATCTATGACACCGTGAACAACGGTGTTTACAAAGCTGGCTTTGCCACGACGCAAGAAGCCTATGAAGAGGCGGTCTATCCGCTGTTCGAAAGCCTTGATTGGATCGAAGGCATCTTGTCGGAAAACCGCTATCTGATGGGCGATCGCGTGACCGAAGCCGACTGGCGTCTGTTCACGACGCTGATCCGTTTTGACAAGGTCTATCACGGTCACTTCAAATGTAATCGCCGCCGGATCGTCGATTACCCGAACATCTGGGGGTATCTGCGCGAACTGTACCAGTGGGATGGTGTCGCCGAGACGGTGAACTTTGATCACATCACGCGGCACTATCACTACAGCCACGATACCATCAATCCGAACCGGATCGTGCCCATCGGGCCGGAACTTGATCTGATGTCACCCCATGGGCGTGGCTGATCAGCTGTTACGCTGGCCGTAATGCAGAACCATCGTGGCAAGGTCTTCGGGCTTTGTCGCGCTGGACACATGGGCGCGGGCATTGGCGCATAATTTGAAAATCGACCCGTCCGAGAAAAAGCTGTTCTTGCTCACAAAGATCACGTCGCATTCAGGGCGTCGGTAGCTGGCGAAATCGGCCACAGACAGCGCGCTGCCGTCTTCAAGTGCGGCATCCAGAATCAGAACATTGAAATCCGCTTCGCGCAGATTGTCGGTGGCATCGTCATACCCAGACGCAAGAACGACCTCGACGCCGTGGCGTTCGAGGTGCTTTTGCCAAATCCCGGCAAGCGGCTGATTACTTTCGACGACCAGAACTTTCATTCGAGAACTGAATGCCTTTTTACCATTCATTCCACATATCCGAAGTTACCATTCAAGACGAGCATCATCGGTCCCCCTAGGGGAAGTCCGCCGATAACGATCAGTTCGGTTGCAGGTTATGGGCCATCCGCTAGGGTGTTGGACAGCCAAAAATAGAGGGTCCCATGCTTTTACGTAACATCGCTTTCAGTCTGTTTCTGCCCACCGCAGCAATGGCGCAGTCTGTTCCATGCGGCGGAAACTTTGGCACCTTCATTCAGGGCGTTAAGGCCGAGGCTATGCAGCGCGGCCATTCGCAGGCGACAGTGGACCGGTTCTTCCGCACTGTCGCGCCTTCCAGTGCGGTGCTGGCGGCAGATCGCAAGCAGGGCATCTTCCAGACTCCGTTCATCGAATTTTCGCGCAAACTGATTTCGCAGAACCGCATTGATCGCGGGATTTCGATGTCGCGCAAATATGATGCGGTGTTTGACCGGATCGAAGCGGTCTACGGCGTGCCGCGCGGTGTTTTGCTGGCCTTCTGGGCGTTTGAAACCGACTACGGCGCGTTTCAGGGGGACTTCAACACGGCCAATGCCTTGGCAACCTTGGCCCATGATTGCCGCCGCCCCGAACTGTTCCGCCCGCAATTGCTGGCGGCGATTGAGTTGTTCGAACACGGCGATTTCGACCCCGCGACCACCACAGGCGCATGGGCAGGCGAAATCGGCATGGTTCAGATGCTGCCCGAGGATATCATCGAAAACGGTGTCGATGGCGATGGGGACGGGCATGTGTCGCTGAAAACATCCGCCCCCGATGCGCTGATGTCCGGTGGCAAGATGCTGTCATCCTTGGGCTGGCAAGCGGGCCAGCCGTGGCTGCAAGAGGTCGTGCTGCCCGCTGGATTTGATCCTTATGACGCGGGCCTGCACACGGTGCGCTCGGTCTCGGACTGGGCCAAGATGGGCGTCCAGCCGCGAAGTGGCAAACTGGGCAATCCAGCGCTGCGGGCGTCGATCCTGTTGCCGCAGGGCGTGGGTGGCCCTGCCTTTATCGCCTATCCGAACTTCAACGTTTATTTCGAATGGAACCAAAGCTTTACCTACGTTCTAACCGCTGCCTATTTCGCCACCCGTCTGGACGGTGCGCCGGTTTATAACGCAGGCAATCCAGCGCCCGGCCTGAACGGCGCGCAGATGAAGCAGTTGCAGCAAAAGCTGGCACAGCGTGGGTACGACGTGGGTGATATCGACGGCATCTTGGGCGCGGGTACGCGTGCGGCGGTGCGTGATGTGCAAAGAAAGCTCGGGATGCCCGCAGATGCATGGCCCACGGCGGCGTTGTTGAACCGTTTGTAAGGCGGTTTAGGCGACCAGTTTTTCGGCCTTCTTCAGGTCAACCGACACCAGCTGGCTGACGCCCTGTTCCTGCATGGTCACGCCGAACAGGCGGTCCATGCGGCTCATGGTGACGGCATGGTGCGTGATGATCAGGAAACGTGTGTCGGTGCGGCGGCACATTTCATCCAGCATGTCGCAGAAACGGGTCACGTTCGCATCATCCAACGGCGCGTCGACCTCGTCGAGAACACAGATCGGGGCGGGGTTGGCCAGGAACACCGCAAAGATCAGAGCGAGTGCCGTCAGGGTCTGTTCCCCACCAGACAGCAGCGACAGTGTCGACAGCTTTTTGCCCGGGGGCTGGCAGAGGATTTCCAGACCGGCCTCAAGCGGGTCATCGCTTTCGACCATAACTAGGTTCGCCTCACCACCGTTGAACAGGTGACGGAACAGCAAGGTGAAGTTGGAATTCACCTGCTCGAACGCGGTCAGAAGGCGTTCACGGCCTTCCTTGTTCAGGCTGGCGATACCGGTGCGCAGGGTCTTGATCGCCTCTTCCAGATCGATCTTTTCGGCCAGCAGCGTGTCGTGTTCTTCCTGAACTTCCTTGGCGTCTTCCTCGGCCCGCAGGTTCACCGCGCCCAAAGCATCGCGCTGGCGTTTCAGGCTGTTGACCTGTGTCTCGATCTCGTCCGACGGCGGCATGTCTTCGGGGTTGGCATCAAGCTGCTCCAGAAGCTTGTCCGGCGTGGTTTCCTGTTCTTCGCGGATGCGGGCAGCGGCGGTTTGAACCGCTTCGCGCGCGGCTTCTGCACGGGCCTCGGCGCCAGCGCGGGCTTCGCGGGCCTCGGATGCAAGACGTTCCGCATCGCGCTCGGTCGCAACCGCTTCGCGCAGGATGGTTTCGGCCTGTGCCAGCGCGTCAGCGGCGGCAGAACGGCGTTCTTCTGCGGCCTCGATCGCGTCGGCCATTTCGGCGCGCTTTTCGGCGATTTCCTCGGGCGCCGAGGACGCATCGACCAGCTCATCTTCGGCTGCGGCGCGGCGGTCTTCCAGTTCCGCGCTACGGGATTTGGCGGTTTCCAGACGGTGGCGCCAGCCGGACAGTTCCTTGGTCACTTGCTGGCTGCGGGCTGTACGAGCCTCGCCTTCGCGGCGAAGTTCGTCGAACGAAGACCTGCGTGCCATCATCGTCATCCGCGCGGCTTCGACCGTCATTTTGACGTCTTCGACCTTGGCGCGGGCGGCATCCAGATCATCCAGATCACCCATCGCGCGCTTTGCTTCGGTCACCTGTTTGCGGGCTTCGGTGGCGTCGTCTTCGTGACGGGCAACCGCCATGGTCAGGCTTTCTACGCGGCCCTCGGCCACGGACCTGTCCGCCTCGGCGCGGTTCAGGGCGCGGGTGGCATCGGTCAGGCGCTGTTCGGCTTCGCGACGCGCCTCGCGCGCGGATTTATCGGCGCGGTTCAGTTCGGCCAGTCGGTTCTGCAGTGTCTCATGCGCGGCAATCGCGCCTTCCGCACGGGCGGTGGCGCTGGCCATTTCTTGTTTCAGCGCCTCGAGGCGGTTCAGCTGTTCCAGACGCAGTGCGGCAGCCGAGGGCATGTCTTCCGCCCAAGCGCGGTAACCGTCCCAACGCCACAGGTCGCCTTCAAGGCTGACCACGCGCTGACCGGGTTTCAAAAGCGGCTGGATGCGGTCGCCGTCGTCGCTGTCGACAAGGCCGATCTGGCTCATGCGGCGGGCCAGAACATCGGGGACAGACACGTGTTGCGCCAGCGATGTCACGCCCGCAGGCAGCGATTGTTCGGTGTCATAGGCGGCCAGAACGGTCCAGCCCGAGGGGCCGTCGGCCTCAACCTCGGGTGCGCGCAGATCGTCGGCCAGTGCCGCACCAAGCGCCTTTTCAAAACCCTGTTCCACCTGAAGACGGTCAAGGATCTGGCCACCTTCAGCCGTGTCGCGTTCCAGCAGGCGGGCAAGAGCCGTGACCTCTGCACGAAGTGCGCTCAGTTCGCCTTCCGCCTCGGAACGTTCACCACGGGCGTCCGCTTCGCGCGATTGCGTCTCGGACCGCTGCGCTTCGGTTTCGGTCAGAACGGCATCGGCGCGGTCGACCATTTCCTGCGCGGCTTCGCGGGCCTCAACGGCGGCTTCCAACGTGTCGGACAGTTCGACCAGTTTTTCCTTGGCCTCTTCCACCGCATTGCGCGCGCGCTGCGATTCTGTTTCGCTGCGTTCCAGCGTTTTCTGTGTGTCGGCCAGCAAGCGTTGCGCCGACTGGTGGCGGGCGGCAAGGCGGGCGACGTCTTCGGTCAGCTGACCCAGATCGGCTTCGCGGTCTTGCAGAACACTGGCGGCCTCAGTCGCGCCGTCAGAGGCGGCGTCGAGTTTGTCCTGATGGCCTTCGCTGGCCTTGGCCAGTTCGCGGCTTTCCCATTCCAGCCGTTCGATGGTTTCGCCCGCGTCTCGGTTCAGCCCGCCTTCGCGGTCGATATCCTGCGTCAACTGGGTAATGCGGCGTTTCAGTGTTTCGATGGTCTCCGCCGCGCGCTTTTCCTGTTCGGACAGCGCATCGCGTTCGACGATCAGGCGTTGCAGAATGGCGGCGGCAATGGCCTCTTCTTCGCGCAGCGGAGGCAGGGCGTTTTCCTGCGTTTCGCGCAACTTGGCGGCCTCACGCGCGGCGGCCTCCGCGCGGGCGGCGTCGGTCAGGCGGGTGCGCAGCTGTTCTTCGGTGGTGGCACGGGTCAGATCGGCCTCTTTCCAGCGGCGATACAGCAGCATGCCTTCGGCGCGGCGCAGGTCTTCGCCAATCGCGCGGTAGCGGGCGGCTTGGCGGGCCTGACGGGCCAGTTGCGACAGCTGACCGGCCAGCTGTTCGATCACGTCATCGACGCGCAACAGGTTGGCTTCGGTGTTCTTCAGCTTCAGCTCGGCTTCGTGCCGGCGCTGATAGAGACCGGCGATACCAGCGGCATCTTCCAGAATGCGGCGGCGCGCCTTGGGCTTGGCGTTGATCAGTTCCGAAATCTGGCCCTGACGCACCAGAGCGGGCGATGTCGAACCGGTGGCCGCATCGGCAAACAACATCTGGATATCGCGGGCGCGGACATCCTTGCCGTTGGCCTTATAGGCGGATCCCACATCGCGGGTGATGCGGCGGACGATTTCCAGCTGGTCCTGATCGTTGAACCCTGCAGGCGCAAGCCGGTCAGAGTTGTCGATGGTCAGTGTGACTTCAGCAAAGTTACGGGCAGGGCGGCTGGAGGCACCGGCAAAGATCACGTCTTCCATGCCGCCGCCACGCATCGCGGTCGGGCGGTTTTCGCCCATCACCCAGCGCAGCGCCTCAAGCAGGTTGGACTTGCCGCAGCCGTTCGGACCCACGACACCGGTCAGCCCTTCGGCAATGACCAGATCCGTCGGATCAACGAAGCTTTTGAAGCCTGCAAGTTTGAGTCGCGAAAAGCGCAAATGGCACCCCGATTCCTGATATTCATCAAGTTTGCGGGGCCGAAAGGCGCTGAGTCAAACGTTTTGCGCATCATCTGGCTGCTATCGGCGGGTTATCCACAAGATATTGGGCATCCATCAAGGGGTGATGATGTCTTAGCCAGTTTCGCAGCGCATATCGCCATAGCTAACGCCATCACGCGCTGGTCCGCTGATGATATCGCAATAAAGCGTCTTTGGTCGGCGCTTTCGCTTTGGTGCTTTGGCCCCGTCGCAGGACAGCCCCATCTCCATCAGAGCCTGATCCCCTTCGGCCCAGACAGCCTTGCAACCGGTCAGACGTTCGACCCCAGGAACGGCGCGCAAAGCGACCTGCGGAAAGGCCGGCAACACCTCGGGCGAGGTGCGCAAAACTTCGATCAGGTTGCCTTTGCGATAGGCGGTAAAACGCATGCCGCCATCGGTGAACTGCACTTTGTCAGCGCCCCAATACCCCTGACTGGGGGTGTTGCAGGCTGCAAGCAGCAAGCAGAATGTGAGAGACCGCTTCATAGCCGTCAGACTGCGACCACATGGTAAACAGGCGGTTAATCGAAGGTCGAAACCTGATCTTTCCACCGCGTTGCCAGATCGCGCAGGCCGCGTGACAGAAAGGTGATGTCTGCACCAACAGCCACATACTGCGCGCCGCTGGCATAATGGCGGGTGACGGCATCTTCGCTGAAGTCGATGATACCCGCCGCTTTGCCCCCATCCCTGATCCGGCCCAGTGTTTCCGAAATCAATGCCTGCATCTCGGGGGCATCTGGGAGGCCGGGGTATCCCATTTCGGCGGACAGATCAGCGGGGCCCACAAACAGGCCATCTACCCCGTCGACGGCCAGAATCTCATCCAGATTTTCCAGCCCTTGGCGCGTTTCGATCTGGACCAGAAGGCACATCTGGTCGTTGGCTGTCGCAACATAGTCGGCATCGCGCCCGAAGTTCGTGCTGCGGGCCAGCGCCCCGCCCATGCCCCGGATACCCTCGGGCGCGTAGCGCATGGCGGCGACAAGCTGCTTTGCCTGTTCGGCTGTGTTCACCATCGGGATCAGCAATGTCTGCGCCCCGCCGTCCAACACTTGCTTAATCAGGTTCACATCCCCCACAGGCAGCCGCACGATCGCCGAGGTCGGCAGGGGATCCAGCACCTGAAGCTGCCGTGTCAAAAGCGGGATGTCATTCGGCGTGTGCTCTCCGTCGATCACCACCCAGTCGAAACCGGACTTGCCGACAAGTTCCGCCACGTAGGGATCACAAAATCCCATCCACAGCCCAACAGTGCGGGTCCCTGCCAATAGCTGCTGTTTGAACTGATTGATCGGTGCGGGCATGTGCTGGCCTTTCTGGGGATCTGCGCTAGTTCAAACTCTAGGCAACGCACTTAAGTGAAGGCAAGCACGCCGACCCTTTGGGTGTCCCTGCGATTTTTTTGGTTTTTTATGATCCGCTCCGGGTTGGCGCGCGTAAAATTTTTAAACGCCCTGATCGGCTTTGTCGCGCGTGGTTTCGTACGCTAACTTGACGACCTTTTGCGCGACATCCCAAGCGACATTTTCTGTCACGCGGGACCGGTTTGATTGAAGATATTTTTGTCCGTTTTTCCGGTAGGGGATCGCGATAATGACAAGCAATTCACAAAAGAACCTTCCCGAGCAAGGGACGAAACGCGGTTTTGCGGCGTTGATCGGGTACGGATGGCTGATGGCCGTCGCAGGTATCCTTCTTTTAAGCGATGTGTCTTGGCATTGGTCGTTCAGCCCGTTCGTCACAACGCTGTCCTTGGCAATGGCGGGTCTTATCGTGGTGTTGAACGCGCGGTACATTCCGGACCTTTGGGGGTCGATGACCCAAATCTACAGCTTTGGCGTGATGGCCCTGATTGCGTCAGGCGTACTGGCGATCTGCGCGGTGATCCCGTTTGAACAGGCAGGCTTGCTGATCTCGGCGGCGATGGGGCTGGCCGGTTTGGGCAATCTGGGCGCCGTCCTTTTCAGCCGGACACTGGATGGTCGCGGGATGATGGCGCTTTCGGGGGTGTTCTGGTTGGCGATGGCGGCGCTGACCGCAACGCTTGGCAACGAACGCGACGCGTGGATTTTGATGATTGTCCTGTCGGTCTACGCCTGTGTCAAAGGCGTCTACGCGATCTTTATCGCGGCTCTCGTTGCGACCGAGAACCACGATAAAAACTATTCGGGTTTGTTCAAAAGCTGATCTCGACGCCCGGCAGGTTCAGTTCCTTGATCAGATCGCGAAGCTCTTGCCGCGCTGCGATGTTCGAGATGTTCAGCTGTTTGACGCCGACGTCCTTGAGATCAAGCAGGGTCAGGCCACGCGGGAACAGTTCACGGAACACAACACGTTCGGAAAAGCCGGGTGCGATGCGGAAACCGATCCGCTTGGCCAGACGTTCCAGCGCCTTTTCCATCTTTTGTTTGTTCACCATGTTCTGGGCACCAAGGCGGTTGCGCAGAACAATCCAGTCGATGGGCTTCAGACCGGCTTGCGCCCGCAGCTGACGCGCGTTCCAGACCATTTCGGCATAAACCGACGGGCCAAGGATTTTGTCACCGGTGGAATCCACATGGGCCAGCAGATCGAAATCGACAAAGCTGTCGTTCAGCGGTGTGATCAACGTGTCGGCCAGCGAATGGGCGACCTGACTCAGGCGGGTATGCGACCCCGGGCAGTCGATCAGGATAAAGTCCGTTTCGGGTTCCAGTTTGGCCACAGCGGCGGACAGGCGGTGGTCATAGACGTTTTCGCCGGGCTGGAGCGAGGCCTGATCAATCTCGGGCAGTTCCTGATAGATCGGGCTGGGCAGGTCTAGCCCTTCTGCCTCAAGAAACTTCTTCCGGTTCCGGATGTAGCTGCCGGTGGTTTGCTGGCGCAGGTCCAAATCCAAGACGCCCACGCGATGCCCCGCGCGGCACAGGGCCGTTGCAACGTGCATGGAAACCGTCGATTTCCCCGCACCGCCCTTTTCGTTTCCGACAACTATAATATGCGCCACTTGCCGTCCCTCATTTATATCCGCATGTTTGCCTGCGGGCTTTGCCACCTACGGTATCTTGTGGACCTCGGCAAGAAAAGCGTGGTGCAATTTTGCGGCGAAACGCGAAAAAAATAGGGGCGTCAGGGACACAACCGAATTGCCCTGTTTCAGGGGGCCAGACGCAGGTCCATCAGGACAGGATAGTGATCTGACGGCCAGTCGCCTGCGAACTTTTGCTGCACGATGACGGGGGCATCGATGGGCTGAACCGCGCCGATGGTGGCGATGTGGTCAATGGCGCCAAATAGGTTCACTCCACGGTTCATGTGGTAGGTCGCGCCATCAACGGGGGCAAAGCGGTAGCCTGCGGCTTCAAGGATTTCCATCGTCTCGGACCCGGCCACGGCATTCAGATCGCCCAGCAGGATCACCGCATCGTTGCGGGCGGCAAGGGGGGCTGTGCGGTCAACCACCAGCGCCGCCGATTGCAGCCTGTTCGACGCGTTTTTGTATTCGAAGTGGAGGTTCATCACTGCTAGCCGCTTGCCGCTCTGACGGTCCTGAAATTCGGCCCAAGACGCGAACGCAGGCCAAGACCCGTTGAAGGTGCGCGAATAGATCACGTCGGGCGTGTCCGAGAAAAAGAACCACCCTTGATCCAGCAGGTGCAGCCGCGCGCTGCGGTAAAAGATCGGCTGGGTCGACGGAAACTCCCGCCAGTCGCCGATGGCCGCGATGCTGTAATCAGGATTGCGATCGGCCAGATAGCTGCGGGCCAGATTGACGTCGTCTGAATCCCCGCCCGAGAAGCTTTCCATCTCTTGATAGGCGATGATGTCGGCATCCACCGCCTTGAAGGCGGCATCCATGGCAGGGGCACGTTCGTTCCAATCGGCAACCGACCAAGCGCCGGTTTCCTTCGACAGGATGATGTAATGGGCGTTGTGGGTCGCGACGCGCAGACCATCGGCAGGACGGGCAGGGATCGCGGTATCGGTCGAATGGCTGATCTGAAGCGCACAGGCCACCAAAAGCATCGACGCCAATACCAGCGTGCCCCACAGCCGTATCCGTCTTATGATCCCCATGCCGCCCCCGATTGTGTCTTGTGATGGAAACCCTGCCATAGGGGCGATGCTGGATCACTGCATATTTGCGTGAATGTCGTTAGTACTAAATAAATTGTTTAGTGTTTTTAACCTATATATGCGTAAGCGCATATTTTAGATGACAGATTCCACAATATGTGCGAAAATTATGAGCGTGGGAAACACCGGAACACCCCCATGTTGGAGCGCAATATGTGACTCTGGCGGCATTTAGTACGGTTGTCCAAACGGATGACAGCCTAGAAGACTTAATGCAACTTGGGGCCGGGGCCCACGCTCTTCAGAACTGATATCCGTAGTGCTGGAAAATCAGCTTTTGATCATCAGTTAATTCTGCCTTTTTAGCTGATGGCTGCAATACAATGCCGTAGTCTGCAATTAGTCCTCTTTCTCTACCCATTCGTGGTTCGAGTGCTTTTGCTGGTTCAATCGCCCATTTTGGTCCTAGAGCATCGGCGGCTTGGTAAACTGAACTGGCGACTACATCTGCCAACTGTAGTCCAGCTACGCTATAGTGCGGGACATATTCAACGAGGCCAAACCTCAATACTTGGTACGCAATCTCGCGTTTATTCAAATAAGTCGATCCTCCAGTAGCCTGTTTTTTCAGCAACTCCCAATAGGCTTTTGTTTGACCGTATGAGTGACCACCTCGGGCGCTGAATATCACCCTTATACATCGTGGCTCACCAAAGCGTTTGGTGCTGTCTTGCAGGCAATAGTCTGTAACTCGCTCCATGAGCAGGCGAACGCAATAATTGTAATACCATTGCTTGCCGCCTCGCTTGGCTGCGCGAGAATTATTATGGCCCCGCATATTTTTTTTGTTTGAGGCGACGGAAAAGAACCTGCATGGGTACTCGGCTAGTAATTCGCACGCTCGCCTTCTTTTGGTAGGAGAAAGGTCTCGATAATGTAATGCAGGACCTTGGACAGCGTTGATATTCTTCCTAATGTCCCTGACCCATTCAACGGTGTCTGCTTCAAAGTCCGCGCGGATTAAAAGTCCTCCGATGCAAAGCCATTCACTCCCACCGTTTTCGTCTATCGGTTTAACCCGTTTAAGTCCGTCGTCTCCTGCTTCATCGATATATAGCACATAGTTGTAAGATTCTGAGGAGTTGGGCATGGATTAAACGACCACCTGACGCGAAGGAGAGTCAACATTACAACTCTTAGGTGCTGCTAGCCAGCTTCGGAAAGTACGATATTTCAAGTTTTCTAATTTTGTTCATCCAAAACAAAAGACCCACGCAAATGCGTGGGCCTTTCAGAACCGTCAGTTTGAGCTGAATTAGAAGCCCAGACCTTCGTATTTCTTTTTGAACTTGGAAACGCGACCACCCTGGTCCATCAGGCGGGACGAGCCGCCGTTCCATGCCGGGTGTGCTGTCGGGTCGATTTCCAGCGACATTGTATCGCCTTCTTTGCCCCAGACCGAACGTGTTTCGAAAGTGGAACCATCTGTCATTTTGACAGTGATTGTGTGGTAATCGGGGTGGATGTCTTTTTTCATCTCGCCGGTTCCTTACGCTTCGGCGCCTTTGGGCGCTTTGTAGTTGGTGACCTCGGCGATACGCGCGGACTTACCACGACGCGAACGCAGATAGTACAGCTTGGCGCGGCGTACACGGCCACGGCGGACAACTTCGATCGACTCGATGTTTGTCGAGAACAGCGGGAACACACGTTCCACGCCTTCACCGAAGGAAATCTTGCGAACGGTGAACGAACCGGCAATGCCTTTGCCGTTCTTGCGGCTGATGCAGACGCCTTCGTAGTTCTGCACACGAGTACGCGTACCTTCGGTCACCTTATAGCCTACGCGAATGGTGTCGCCGGCTTTGAAATCGGGAATGGTTTTCCCGAGGGAAGCAATTTGTTCTGCTTCCAGCTGTGCGATCAGATCCATCTGACCTTCTCCTATTTTGCTTGCGGTTTGTTCCGCAAAGGTGTGCGCGTCCTCAGAGCTCTTGGTCTTCATCCGGGTCCCTATCGTGGTTCGCACAATAAGCCCGCCAGAGGTCAGGTCGTCGTTCTTTAGTCAGCCTTTCGGCCATAGCCCGTTGCCACTTGGCGATATTCGCGTGATGTCCTGACAGAAGAACGTCAGGGATCGCGCGGCCATTCCAGACGGCGGGTTTGGTATACTGGGGATGTTCCAGCAATCCGTGCGAGAAGGATTCTTCTTCGATGGATGCCTGATTCCCAAGCACGCGCGGTATAAGTCGAACCGTCGCGTCAATCAAGGCCTGTGCTGCCAGCTCTCCTCCGGTCAGGACAAAGTCGCCCAAAGACACCTCGACCACGTTGTAATGATCCATCACACGCTGGTCCAAACCTTCGAACCGGCCACAGATCAGCGTCATGCCCGGCCCTTCGCTGAGCATGCGTGCCATGGACTGATCAAACCGGCGGCCACGGGGCGACAGATAGATCAGCGGCGCACCCGGTGCGATGCGCTGGCGGGCGTCTTCGATGGCGGCGCCCATGATGTCAGGGCGCAGCACCATACCCGCGCCACCGCCTGCGGGTGTGTCATCGACGTTGCGGTGTTTGCCTTCGCCGAATTCGCGCAAGGGCACGGTTTCCAGCTGCCACAGCCCGTCTTTCAGGGCGCGGCCAGTCAGGGATTCGCCAAGGATGCCGGGGAAGGCCTCGGGCATCAGGGTGATCACCTGCGCCTTCCAGACATTGTGCAGGTCAGCGCGCTCGGCCATCAGGTCGCGGGGTTTCAGGCTGACTGAAATGCTTTTGCGCCCAAGTGAGCGGGAAGGGTTGGACATGGGGCCACCTGACTGCGGTTAAGGGTGTTTGCGCCGTTCTCTAGCGTCCTTGGCCTGCGAAGGCAAAAGGCAACCGTCAGAGATCAGATCATATAGTCGCTGACCACAGGTTTCCGCATCAGCCCGCCGTCTGCAATATCCCACGCGCTGCGTGGTAGGGGCGCGCGGCCCGCGTATTCGGTGAACGCCGATTTGGGCATGGGCCATTCGGGTTGATCCAGAATGGCCGCCACATCTGCCAGCGCCTGATGGAAATCCTTGGCAGCCTCCAGAACGGCCTCGGGCGGATCAAGGGCAAGGTCGTGGCGCTGATACATCGACTCGTTCCATTGCCGGATCACCTGATGAACACCGTCCAGATAGACGCGATCCCTTGTTTCGGCGGCATAGACCAACGTTGATTGTGCAGCGATCTGCGCCAGAAACAACGCGACCGAGGCGCGGTCGCAATCGGGTTGTAGGGCACACCACAGGGCAGCGTCGCGTTGGGTTTTATCGTCTGGGTCGTGGTCTTCGATCACTCTGTGCCAAAGGTCGGGATCGGGGTGCGCCATGGCGGCAAGATCGTCGATCAGGGACAAAGGCGACAGGTTCACCGTTTGTGTCCGCCACAGCGTCCAGCTGGCGGAAAACGCGTCGCGTTGCTGTTCGTATTGCGCCCGCTGCCGCGCCAAAGCGGCGATCTGGTCGCGGATTTCCAGAACACGCGACGGATCGCGGAACATCTGCGCCAAAGCGCCAGCCTCTTCTGGCGAGGCACGCAGCAGCTTTTCCAGCACAAAGATATCGGTGACCTGATCGGGGGTCATATGGGCCGTCGTCGGCGCGTGCCACGTATCGGCAATCAGGCGCACAACGCGGGTGATCGCGCTGTCGCGGCTTTCGGGTTCTTTGCCAAACACCGCGTGGGTGCTGATGGTGCCGTGGCGCGCAAGGTGCTGATCCACCGCTTGGCGCTGCTCATCCGCGGTCGGCAGAGTGGCCTGCAACGCCCGTCGGGCGCGGCCTGTTAAAAGGGCGACGGGCTGCGGTTCTTCGGGTGTGGTCGTATCACGTTTCCGGTGTTGGGACGAGAAATGGATGGCGATGCCGGCAAGCAGGACAAAGCAGGCGATCAGGCCGAATGCGCCCACCGTTTGCACCAACGTGACGCGTGTCTCCGTTGCCAGTGACAACAGAAAGGCAGCAGGGAATACCGCTATCCCCAGCAAAACACCGCGAATGCACAAACGACGCACCAAGAAACCTCAATAACTTTCAGCCGATTCATACGGGATGATTGTGGCTGAAACGGGTCTTTTGCCGCGGATTTTATGGTTTATTCGTCGTCGAACAGACCATCTGGCGGATCTGCAACAATGCGTCCGGCGGTCAGATCGACGGTCGGAACCGCCGCAAGGGTAAAGGGCAGCAATGTCGTGCCGCTTTTGCCGTCGACCGCGATTTCCAGAATGTCGGACGCGCCGTGGTTCAGCACATTGCGCACCTTGCCGATCAACTGACCGCCCGTGTCATAGACGGACAGGCCGATCAGATCGGCGTGGTAGTATTCGTCGTCGGGCAGGTTCGGCAAGCGATCACGCGGGGCGAACAAGCGCACGCCTTTCAAGGCGTCGGCCTCTTCCTTGGTACGTACGTCGCTAAGGCGGGCGGCAAAGCCCTGTTTGACGCCGCGTGTGATCTGGATGTCAAAGGTCTTGCTGCCGTCTTCGGTTTGCAGCGGCGCATAGTCTTCGATGGCTTCGGGATCGGCGGTATAGCTTTTGATGCGCACTTCGCCGTTCACGCCAAAGGCGCCGCCGATTACCCCTACGCAGATCATGTCGCTCATGGTGTGTCCCTCAGGCCGTGTTGAGTTTCAAATAGCGCGGGTTCAGGGGCAAGGGCAATGGTGCGCCTGCCGGCATATCTATTGAAACGCTAAGCATGTGTCGCGCAGACTGAACGCATTGAAGCTGATCTCAATCATTTCGAACGCATTACAGGATCGATATTTCCAATGAAACTTACACTGGACTGGAACTGCGTAATCGAAGTCGAGGAACAGCGCAGTCAGGCATTCGCGGTTATGGATTTGATCGATCGCCATCGGAAGGGGCAATTCGAAGTAGCCCTTTTGGCGGCGTCTGCGTCTGAGAACAATAGGTTTAGGCGCCTCCCTGAAAGCGCCGCAATCTTCAACGAACGAGTAGAAGCTTTAGGTTGGGAGGATTTGCCACTCATTTTGGTGCCCGGGATTTTTGGACTGAGCTACTTCGACCGTAGTTTTTTCGTAGATGACGGAGAAAAATTCAAAGACGATATGGCCAAGTTGTGGCTGGCTATAGCGCCGAACGTGAAAAGCGATCCATGTTGCCACCTGCCCACAGGAGTCAACTTAACCGATGAGGCGATACAGTCCAAAGACTTGGCCAAATGGAGAAACGCTTGGTGTGATGTGATTTCCGCGTACTCACATATCCATGCCAAGCGCGACGTCTTCGTCACGCGCAATACCAGCGATTTTCAGAAGAATTCTGAAGCGCTCGGCAAGCTTGGAATGGAGTACATTTTTGAGCCAGCCGATGTGCTGGAAGGTTTGAACGCGATAACTGGAAAAGCGTATGATATATGAGGAGAATTTGACGCTGAGTTGATCCCTCGGTCCGTTCGCCACCGCGCGCGTCGTCGATGCGCGGCCACATCTGAAACCCAATAAAAAACGACGGACCAGTTTCCTGATCCGCCGTTCGAAAGCCTGAAACAGGCAGAAGGGTTTATTCTTCTGCGGCTGCTTCTTCTGCCGGTGCGTTTGCAGCTTCTTCTGCTTCACGCGCCTTTTCAGCTTTTGCTTCTGCACGGTCCTGAGCAGCTTTGCCCGGTGTGCCTTTTTTCGGGTTGTTGCGCTCTTTCTTCTCGGCCAGGTTTGCGGCTTCGAGGAAACGCTGGATGCGGTCAGTTGTCTGAGCGCCTTGGCCCAGCCAGTACTGGATGCGCTCTACGTTCATGACAACGCGACGCTCGTCGTCTTTTGCCAGCAGCGGGTTATATGTGCCGACTTTTTCGATGAAACGGCCGTCGCGGGGCATGCGGCTGTCTGCAACAACGATTGCGTAGTGGGGGCGCTTTTTGGAACCGCCGCGGGCGAGACGAATTTTTGTAGCCATTGGTTTTCTCCTTTGAATGGCGAAGTTCAGGCGATGGGGCTGTGGCCCATCAAGATTGGTGTTTCTGGTGGTGCTGGATGACTTCCTGAATGATGAAGTTCAGGAAAGCCTTAGCGAATTCAGGGTCGAGATCGGCCTGATCCGCCAAATCTTCGAGCCGCGCGATCTGTTTTTCTTCGCGCGCGGGATCGGAAGGAGGGAGCGCGTGCTCTGCTTTCAGCAGGCCCACGGCTTGTGTGTGCTTGAACCGTTCGGCCAGCGTAAAGACAAGGATCGCATCCAGCCGGTCAATGCTGTTGCGGTGTTCTTTCAGCAGTTCGGCCGCGCGGGCGACGTCGTCTTGGGATGTTGTGTCAGACATCAAGGGCGCCTTTCGGGTTCAAGGGTGTCAGGGTCATGCGCATGCGGCGGCCTCTGTGTCAGAGGTGCGGCGGAACGCGCGGTAATCGCGGAAGGGCGCTGGCGTCGACGGATCGGCGACAAAGCCCAAGGTGTTGGCAATCGCGATGGAACGGTCGTTGTCCTGATGGACCATCGCGGTCAGGGTTTTGAAGCCATAGGTCGCCACGGCATCGTCACAGAGCGCCTTTACGGCCTCGCGTGCATAGCCCTGACCTTCGGCCTCTTCGCTCCAGAGTGTCCACGTCATTTCGGGATCACGCAGCAGGTCCATCTGCATCAGGCCGGCGTGGCCGATGGGCGTTCCCGTCGCGCCCTTGCGGCAGATCGCAAAGCGGCCGAAGCCGCGCAGCGTCCAGTGACCGATCATGGCGCAGAACTTGGCTGCTGCATCAGCACAGCTAACAGGACCACCCACGAACTGCGTGCGCGGGCCAGTGGAATAGGCTGTGTAGCCAGCACAATCCTCGGGCCGGAACGGGCGCAGGACCAGACGGTCTGTTGTGATGGTGCGGTCGATCATGCGGCAACCCCTGCGACAGAGGGATGGCGGTAGATCAGGCAGGGATCGCCCAGCAGCGTCGTTTCTTTTTCCAGCGTCGCGCCCATGCGTTCGGCCAAGGCAATAGACCGCGCGTTATCAGGGTGAATCTGGGAAATCAGGCGGTCGAGTTTACGCTCTTTCGCGGCCCAGTCACGGATCGCCATGGCGGCCTCATAGGCAAAGCCTTTGCCTTCGCTGCCGTCGAACATGTGCCAGCCCAGTTCGGGTTCCGGCCACATCACGTGATTGAGCAGACCAACGCGACCAAGGCGGTTGCCCAGTTTATCCAGCACAGTGAAGAAGCCGTAGCCACGCAGGGCCCAGTGACCGATAGAGCCAAGGAAACCACGCCACGCTTCCCATTCGCTGGCCGTTTTGCCCCCAATGAATTTGGTGCGCTCGGACGACATAAAGGCCTTTACCGCGTCGAAATCCGATTCCTCGGGGCCGCGCAGGACCAGGCGTTCGGTTTCCAGTCGGGGCGCGCTCAGCAACATCTGTGTCATGCCAGCACCTCGTCAGGGCCAGGGTGACGCCACAGCTGGTCTTCGCCCATGTGGACGTTGTGGTAGGTGCGTTCGTATTTCGCGCCCAGACGTGTGGCCAAGGCCTGCGACCGGTCGTTCGAGGCTAGGATGTTCGACGTCAGGGTTTTCAGGCCCAGTTCCTCATAGGCCCAGCGGCGCACGCGAATGGCGGCCTCGTAGGCGATGCCCTTGCCTTCGAAGGCCTCGTAGACGACCCAGCCGATTTCCGGTTCGGGCCAGCCTTCGGGGTTCCAGATACCGCAGATGCCACAGGGGCGGCCGGTCTCTTTGTCTTCGACGGTCATGTAGCCGTAGCCGTGGATGTGCCAGTGCCCGATGTTGCAGGCAAACCAGCGCCAGCTTTGGTCGCGTGTGTAGACCTCGCCAAAACCCGGTGCGCGCACGGGGTCGGCGTGAAATTCGGCGAAGGCGTCGAAATCATCCATGTGAAAGGACCGGATGATCAGGCGATCTGTTTCAAGGCGCGGTGCGGGTGTCAGGCTCATTGCAGGACCCCCAGTGTGTGGCGATAGACGACGGTGTCGTCTGGGGTTTCGCCTTTGGGCAGCGCGGCCTTGGGATCATGCGATGCGCCAAGACGGGTCGCCAGCGCGATAGAACGTTCGTTCGACGGATCGATGTAGCTGACCAAGGTCTCGAAACCCTGATCCTTGGCCCAACCCAGAACCGCCTGTGCGGCCTCGGATGCATAGCCCTTGCCTTCGGCATGTTCCAACAGGGTCCAGCCGATTTCGGCCTCGGGGAAATGCGGGGGCTTCAGGATGCCGATCTGACCAAGGAATTCGCCGTCCTTGGTATCGATGCCCCAAGCGCCGTGACCCATCAGGTCCCACATGCCGATTTCGGATGCGATCCAGCGCCATGCTTCTTTGCGCGGAATAGGCCCACCCATATAGGCCGCGCGGTCTGTCTCGAACAAATCGCAAAGCGCGTCGAGATCAGCCATCACATGGCCACGGAGCGTCAGGCGCTCTGTATGAAGGGTGGGGGCGGGCATCGAGGCTTACTTCTTTTTGCCCAGACCGGACAGACCAGAGGGAAGACCCATGCCGCCGGGCATACCGGGCAGGCCGCCGGGCATCTTGGCGCCCATCTGTTTGGCCGCCGCTTCCAGCGCTTTGGGGTCCATTTGCGACGGGTCCATGCCAGCGGGCATACCGCCCTTGCCGAACATGCCGCGCATGGCCTGTTTCAGCATGCCGCCTTTGCCCATTTTGCCCATCTTCTTCATCATGTCCGCCATCTGGCGCTGCATTTTCAGAAGCTTGTTCAGGTCGGACACTTCCATACCGGCACCGGCCGCGATGCGTTTCTTGCGGCTGGCCTGCAAAAGCTGCGGGTTTGCGCGCTCTTTCTTGGTCATGGAGTTGATCAGGGCGATCTGCTGTTTCAGGATGCGGTCATCGATGCCCGCGCCTTCCATCTGCTTGGCCATTTTGCCCATGCCAGGCATCATGGACATCATGCCTTCCATGCCGCCCATTTTCATCATCTGGTCCAGCTGCATGCGCAGGTCGTTCATGTTGAACTGACCCTTCTGGAAGCGCTTCATCATGCGCTCGGCTTGTTCGGCCTCAAGGGTCTGCTGCGCCTTTTCAACCAGCGCAACAATGTCACCCATGCCAAGGATGCGGCCCGCGACACGGTCGGGTTCAAAGGTTTCCAGCGCGTCCATTTTTTCGCCGAGACCGACGAACTTGATGGGCTTGCCGGTGACCGCACGCATGGACAGCGCCGCACCACCGCGACCGTCACCGTCCATACGGGTCAGGACAACGCCGGTGATACCGATACGGTCGTCAAAGTTCTGGGCGGTGTTGACGGCGTCCTGACCTGTCAGGCCGTCGACAACAAGGATCGTTTCACGCGGGTTCGCAACATCGCGCACCGCTTCGACCTGTGCCATCAGCTCTTCGTCGATGGACAAACGACCAGCGGTATCAAGCATGTAAACGTCATAGCCGCCAAGGCCCGCTTGGGTTTTGGCACGCTTGGCAATGGCAACGGGGTCTTCGCCCTTGACGATCGGAAGCGTATCAACGCCGATCTGCTTACCAAGGATTTCCAGCTGTTCCATCGCCGCAGGACGGTTGACGTCAAGCGAGGCCATCAGAACCTTTTTGCCGTCACGTTCCTTCAGGCGTTTCGCCAGCTTGGCGGTGGTTGTCGTTTTACCGCCACCCTGCAGACCGACCATCAGGATCGGGGCAGGCGGGCTGTCGACGCGCAGTTGGCCGGGTTCACCTTCACCGGCGAGCGTTGCGATCAGTTCGTCATGGACGATCTTGACCACCTGCTGACCGGGCGTGATCGATTTGGTCACGGCAGCGCCTGTGGCCTTTTTCTCGACCGATTTGATGAACTGGCGTGCGACAGGAAGCGATACGTCAGCCTCAAGCAGGGCAACGCGCACTTCGCGCAGGGCTGTTTTGACGTCGTCTTCGGACAGGGCGCCCTGTTTCGTCAGGCGGTCAAAGACGCCACCAAGACGTTCGGAAAGATTTTCAAACATGTCCGCGGCCTCCTATGCCGGTCTTGTCTGTTGTCCCCGAAAGGTGGGGGCGGGCGTCTTGTTTCGCAAATCCCAATCGACCAAACGACGAGCGCCCCCGTGGGCGCAACGCGCTGACGGAGGGCGATCCCGGGCGAGGCCCATGGGACCGGAAGCTTTGGCACTTCCGGAAAGTTAGGTCGCGGTTAGTCTGAATATGGCTCAGAGTCAAGGGAAGCGGTCAAATGCGCGCCCTTTGGAAGTGCATCGCATCCGCACCCCACAGCCGGATTGCAGGCAGCCATTCGTGGGCTTCCATGATATCAAGGAAGTCCTTGTAATCAGTGCCGCAAAACAAAGCCTGTGGGCAACGGGTGCGCAGACCATTGGGTTCGGCATAGAAATCAATCGCGCAGCCAAAGGCATGCATCGACCATTTGGACCCGCCGCGCATTTTGCGATGGGTGTACGCACCGGCGTAGCGGTCGATTCCCAGCTCTCGCATCGCGTCAGAGCCATAGTGCGCTTCGACTGCGGTCAATGCGGCAAGCAGTTGTTCGGACGCTTTGCGATGCACCGTGATCTTGCGGGTCTTCTGGCGCAGGTTCCAATCAATCCGCAGATCAAAAGGCACCTCAATCGTGACCAGTTGGCTTTTGATGTCGTCTCCTGGATTGCCGTAATATGTCGACACATCGTTCTGATGGGGGATGTTCCCGTTTCCTGCGGTTGGATTGGCGACTGGGTGACGCGTGACGACTTCGGACTGGCCATTTGTGGTCTCGAACAGAAACGCATTCAGCGCCTCGGTCGTGAACACGCCGTTCCACCCGTCGATCAAACCGGCATCATGGCCAAGTTGGTTCAGGCAGGCCTGAGCGCAGGCCGTATGGCGCCGCGCAGTTGTCGTGGTGGTTGGGTCAAAGGTGTAATCGGCCAAGTGCCGAGCCTCGACCGCCAAAATCGCAGATTCGGTTTTGGGACCAAAGATGCCGTCGATCCCACCGACATAATCACCGGTCGCAGCAAGTAACATTTGTAGATGACGCAATTCCATTGCCAGAATTCCTTTCAAAAAATGCAGAACAGAAAAGTTCAAATAAAACTGGGTTGTTTGAATTTGGGTATCTTATCACGAAAACGGAATTTTTCGAAGAAAGTTTCCCAACGTCCTATATGGACAATCGTTCATTCACCTCACAGAGTGCCCGAAATCGCAACGGGAGGAGCAAGGATGGACATCGCAAAACTTGAACAGTTCAACCTGACATATCTGAAGGTCACCGGCACCGAAGACGGCGTTGTCCGTGTGGTTCTGTCCCGTCCGGAAAAGCGGAATGCCTTGAACGCGGACACTATCGAAGAACTGATCGAAGTCTTCTCGAAACTTCCGCGCATGGGCGCGCGCGCAGTTGTTCTGGCGGCCGAGGGCGATCATTTCTGCGCCGGTCTTGATCTGGTGGAACACCACACAGAAGAACGGCGCCCTGAAGATTTCATGCACGTCTGCCTGCGCTGGCACGAGGCGTTCAACAAAATGGAATACGGCGGCGTTCCGGTGATCGCGGCGCTGAAAGGCGCTGTTGTCGGTGGCGGTCTGGAGCTGGCCTCATCGGCTCATGTGCGCGTGGCGGATCAGTCCACCTACTTTGCCCTGCCAGAAGGACAACGCGGCCTGTTCACAGGCGGTGGTGCCACCATCCGCGTGGCCGATCTGGTTGGCAAGGCGCGGATGATCGACATGATGCTGACGGGCCGTGTCTATAAGCAACAGGAAGCAGTTGATGTGGGCCTGTGCCAGTATCTGATCGATGGCGACACCGACGCCAAGGCGATGGAACTGGCGCGAAAAGCGGCCCAAAACCCGCCGCTGTCCAACTTTGCGATCTGTTCGGCGATCAGCCACATGCAGAACATGTCGGCTCTGGATGCGGCCTATGCGGAATCCGTGGTCGCCGGCATTGTGAACACACAAGAAGCCAGCCGCGACCGCCTTGAAGCCTTCGCCAACAAAACCGCCGCGCGGGTGCGTCCGGACTAGAAACGCTAACCACGCTACGCTGGATTATCTGGTCATTTCTTGAACCAGCTCGCCGATCACTTCGACCCTGTTGGTCCAGATGTAACCGTAAAAGCCCTCGGGAACGCGGGCCAGAGTTTCTGCGTCGTCGATGCCCGTCGTAAACCCGCTGCCGTCCCATGGTCCTAAAAGGATCACGTCTGTTCCCTGTGCCTTCAGTCTATTGGTAAAGCGGTGCGGCCAACCCCAAACAAAGCGGGCATGGCTGATCGGCACGGGCAGAATGGTGTTTCGGCAAGCCTGCGGCACGTAACCGGACCAGCCGAACGCCATGTAGCGTTTGAGGCAATCCATCACCGATTTTTTGTCAAAGCCACGTAGCGTAGGCATGCCTGCCTGTGCAGCGCGGGTCGGCTCTTGCCCGCCATAGGCACCCCAGACTGCGGCGCGCGCCTCTGGATCTGCCAGCATAGCCGCCAGATGCGTGCCCTCTTCTGTGCGACGGCTTTTGAAATTCACAAAGACCGGACCGGGAAGGTCAGCTGCAATTACGTCGGTGAGCGTGGGCATCAGGCCCACACCCGTGCCACGAAAGGGAAACGTTTCACCGTCGGCGGTAAACCCATAGCCGATGTCCAGCGCCCTGAGTTCCGCCATGGGCGTTTCTTCGGTCACGCCCACCCCGTTGGTCTGGCATTCAAGCCGCCAGTCGTGGAAAACGGCGAACTGGCCATCTGGTGTCAGGTGTACATCGATCTCGACCACCTCTGCGCCTGCTTCGAAAGCCGCGCGCATGGACGGGACCGTGTTTTCAATATGGGTGTGGGTGAAATATGCGATCTGTGCGGCGCGGCAGGTGTTGGCATCGCGCCCTTCGCCACGGTCAACCTGATGCACACCGCGATGCGCGATCAGTCTGGGTGCAACGTCAGACCTGGCCGAGAACATCGACGTGTTGCCCGCCCAAACAGCCAGTGCACAAATCCCTAAACCAATAATATATCGCATAAAGTCCCTGCCAATCACGGCCAGTTTTGGCCCATCGGCAGGGACGCGCAAGCGTCAGGTCAGGCTCAGGCGGCAATCCGCTCGATATCTGCTTTGGCTTTGGCCATTGTGCCTTCAGCATCCAGTGCCAGTTTGTCAGCGGTGACAAACTCCACGTCGGTCAGGCCGATAAAGCCCAGAACGTGTTTCAGGAAACCGGTCGCGAAGTCGTAGTTCGAACCGGCCTCTGTACCGCCCGATGCCACGACAACGATTGTGCGTTTGCCGGTCAGCAGGCCAACGGGGCCTTCTTCGGTATAGCGGAAGGTGACGCCAGCACGGGCAACAAGGTCGATCCAAGCCTTCAGGCCCGCGGGGACACCGAAGTTATAGATGGGCGCGCCGATGACGATGGTATCGGCTTGCTGGATTTCCTCGATCAGTGTGTCGGACAGTTCCAGCGCCTTGTTTTGTTCGTCGTTGCGGTCGGTGATGGGGGTGAAGTTGGCGGAAATCCATGCCTCGTTCACGTGGGGCAGTGGATTTGCCAGATCGCGGGCGATCACATGGTCCGGTGTCAGTTTTTCGATGATCTGATCCGTCAGTTGGCGGGAAACCGATCCGTCGCGGCGGGCGGAGGCATCGATGCGAAGCAATGTGTGTGTCATTTCATGTGTCCTTGATGGATTTTGCTGTCTTTCCTAGAAATGGCCCTTGCAAAAATACACGCAACTTCCACATTTACACAGGTTATGTGAATCAAAGCACAGGTAAGGTGATGGACAATTGGGATGAGATCAGAACCGCCTTTCAGGTGGCGCGTCTGGGAACGGTCAGCGGCGCGGCGGATGTTCTGGGGGTCCACCATGCGACTGTGATCCGGCATATCGACGCGCTCGAGACGCGCTTGGGCGTAAAACTGTTCCAGCGTCATGCCCGTGGCTATACCGCGACCGAGGCGGGCGAAGACCTGCTGCGTGTAGCGCAAGCCACCGATGACCAGTTCAATCAGCTTGTCGGGCGCATAAAAGGCCGTGGGGCGAGTGTGTCGGGTGAGCTTTTGGTGACATCCCTGATCAACTTTGCCCCCGCGATTGTGCCTGCGTTGAAATCCTTCCGTGACGCCTATCCCGATGTCATCGTGCGCTACCTGACCGACGACCGTGTGTTCCGTCTGGAGTACGGCGAGGCGCATGTGGCGCTTCGGGCTGGCGGGCGCCCCAATGAACCCGACAACGTGGTGCAGGAATTCAAACATGTGTCGATCGGGCTGTATGCGGCGCAAAGCTATGTCGACAAATACGGTCAGCCCGCGTCCCCAGAGGAACTGAAGACGCATCAGTTCGTCAGCCATGAAAACGCAGAAAGCCGTGCGCCGTTCTATGCGTGGCTGCGCGCCAATGTGCCCGCCGAACAGATTGTGTTCCGCAGCAGCGACCAGCGCGTGCTGGAAGAAGCTGTGATCGAGGGCGCCGGCATCGGGTTTATGTCGGTGCGCGAGGCAACAAGCAGACCCGACATGGTTGAAATCCTGCCGCCTCTGGAAGACTGGCGCGTGCCCTTGTGGCTGGTGACGCACGTTGACCTGCACCGCACGGCCAAGGTTCAGGCGTTCCTGAAGCATCTGAAAGAATACACTGCCGAACTGATCAGCTGATCAGTCGGCGTCGGTCTGCGGGCTGATCTCGGATTCAAGAAACCGTTCGAACGCGTCTAGATTGACGGGTTCGAACTGACCAAAGCCCTGCATCCAGACGCTCGCGTCGCGCAGGGCGTTGGGTTCAAGCTGACACCATTTTACCCGCCCGCGCTTTTCCTGAGAAATCAGTCCCGCCTGCGCCAGAATGGTCAGGTGTTTGGAAACCGCCGCCAGCGACATATCAAAAGGTTCGGCCACGTCCGTGACCGCCATATCGTCCTCAAGCAGCATCGACAGGATGCGGCGGCGGGTGGGGTCGGCCAGTGCGGCAAAGACAAGGTCCAGATCGGTGGTCATAAAGGCCATAAGCGCCCTTGTGCGGGAAAGGTCAACCACAAGGTTGAATATAGAAAATACCCCCGAAACAGCCATTTGCCCCCCTGCGACATAGTGTTTTTCGACTCTGTCTTCGAAAATAGTTCATATAATACAGTGCCTTGCAGGATCGGTCATCGCGCTTGACTCAGACGCGTAGGAACCCTAGCAACGGGGCAAATTCCGATTGGGGCATTTTGCGTGACCGACAACGATCCAAAACGGCAGCTCGAAGATCTCGAAGCCAGGATCGAAGCCTACAAAAAGGCCAAGGAACCGCCTAAACGCCATCAGGATAAATCCTATTCCCAAGCCGATCTGGCATGGCGGATGGTGATCGAATTAGTTGCCGGTCTGTTGATCGGCTTCGGCATGGGATGGGGGCTGGATAGCCTCTTTGGGACCAAACCCATTTTCCTGGTGCTGTTCACATTGCTGGGGTTCGTCGCGGGCGTGAAGACAATGCTCCGTTCGGCGCAAGAGCTCCAAGAGAAGAAACTGGCTGAAACGGCCAGAATGGATGAGAGGGAAGGCGATGGCGACTGAATCGCACGGCGCAGACGAAGGTGGTCTGGTATTCCACCCGATGGATCAGTTCATCGTAAAACCGCTGATGGGGGATGGCCCTGTTAGCATGTTCACGGTGACAAACTCGACACTTTGGATGATCATCACAGTTCTTTGTGTGATCGGCCTGATGGTTGTCGGTAGCTCGCGTCGCGCGATTATCCCCAGCCGCGTACAGTCGATCGCGGAACTGGCCTACGGCTTCATCTACAAGATGGTTGAAGACGTCACAGGCAAAGACGGCGTCAAGTACTTCCCGTACATCATGACCCTGTTCATCTTCATCGTGTTCGCGAACTTCTTGGGCCTGCTGCCCCGCGCGTTCACACCCACATCCCACATCGCGGTGACCGCGGTTCTGGCGATGCTGGTCTTCGTAGCAGTTACTGTTCTGGGTTTTGTCAAAAACGGCGCAGGTTTCCTGAGCCTGTTCTGGGTCAGCTCGGCCCCGCTGGCACTGCGCCCCGTTCTGGCGCTGATCGAAGTGATTTCCTACTTCGTTCGCCCCGTCAGCCACTCGATCCGTCTTGCTGGTAACATGATGGCGGGTCACGCGGTTATCAAAGTTTTCGCAGCGTTCGCACCGATGGTGCTGATTTCGACAGGCATCGGCCTTGTCGTGACACCGCTGTCGATCCTCGCAATCACTGCGATGTACGGTCTTGAGATCCTCGTAGCCTTCATTCAGGCCTACGTGTTCACGATCCTGACCTGCGTCTACCTGAAAGACGCGCTGCATCCGCATCACTAATGCTGGGGCGTGCGGGGCACCTCGCGCGCATCCAACTGAACCAATCGAACTAATTCCATCGTAAGGAGAGAAGACATGGAAGGCGATATCGTACAAATGGGCGCATTCATCGGCGCGGGTCTGGCATGCATGGGCATGGGCGGCGCGGCTGTTGGTGTGGGCAACGTTGCAGGCAACTACCTGGCCGGCGCTCTGCGCAACCCCTCCGCTGCTGCTTCGCAGACAGCTACACTGTTCATCGGCATCGCGTTTGCGGAAGCTCTGGGGATCTTCTCGTTCCTCGTTGCTCTGCTGCTGATGTTCGCCGTCTAAGCATCTCCGACCGATCCTTACGCGCGGGCGATACCGGACACCGGCATCGCCCGTAGTAAACGAATAGGTCCGACGGAGAGGACGACGACATGGCGACTGAAACACAAGACGCTGCAGGTGCGGCTCAAGCTCCGGGTATGCCCCAGCTTGATTTTTCTACCTTCGGCAACCAGATCTTCTGGCTTCTGGTCACGCTGGTCGTGATCTACTTTGTCCTGTCGCGCGTCGCGCTGCCGCGTATTGCGGCGGTTCTTGCGGAACGTCAGGGCACAATCACTAACGACATTGCCAAGGCAGAAGACCTGAAAGCTCAGGCTGCTGATGCCGAAGCTGCCTATGAAAAGGCGCTGGCAGATGCCCGTTTCGAGGCGCAAGCCATCGCACAGGCAACTCGTGATGATATCAAGGCACAGGGCCAAGCCGCACAGGCCGAAGCCGACGCCAAGATCGCTGCGAAAGCGGCTGAGTCTGAAAAGGCCATCGCTGAAATCCGCGCCTCTGCAATGGAGAACGTGGAAGTGGTCGCCAAAGACACAGCAGAAGCGCTGGTATCGGCGCTGGGTGGTTCGGCAAGCAAAGCCGACATCGACGCTGCGGTCACAAACCGGTTGAAAGGGTAACGACATGCGTAAGACACTTGCCGTTGCATCTGTAGCTATGATGGGCGCGACACCCGCGCTCGCTGCTTCGGGACCTTTCTTTTCGCTGCGCAACACTGACTTTGTTGTTCTGATCTCGTTCCTGCTGTTCCTCGGCGTTCTGGTATACTTCAAAGTACCCGGGATGCTGGGCAAACTGCTGGATCAGCGCGCTGCAGGTATCAAAAAGGATCTGGACGAGGCACGCGCCCTGCGTGAAGAAGCCCAGAACCTTCTGGCCTCCTACGAGCGTAAGCAGCAGGAAGTCAAAGAACAGGCAGAGCGTATTGTTGCACAGGCCAAGGTTGACGCCGAAGCCACAGCAGCACAGGCGAAAGCCGATCTTGAAACATCTGTTGCACGCCGTCTGGCTGCAGCCGAAGATCAGATCGCATCCGCCGAAGCAAGCGCTGTCAAAGAAGTTCGCAACGCTGCGATCACCGTTGCTGTAAAAGCTGCCGAAGATATCGTCAGCAAGAACACAGCGGCGAAAGATCAGGCGAAACTGATCGACGACGCAATCGCGACAGTCGGTTCGAAACTGCACTAAGCAGTCTTCGACAGGATCAAAAAGAAACCCGGCCTAGTGCCGGGTTTTTTGTTTTGTGGATGTTCGTAAACCAGCCTGAACAAACGTGGTTTCACGCCCCGCCTATCTGGGCATCGGGTTTCTTGCTTTGTTATAGGCCAGCCAGTCCGTGATCTCGGGGTAGAACTTTTGCCGCCATGCGCGAACCTGCGGGTTCATCATCTTTTTCCACACGGGCGGGATCATCGCCGCGATTGTCATGACCGGATAGCTGTAGGGCAACTTTGGGGCCTCGACCGTGTCATAGGTCTGCAAAAGCGGGAAGCGGCGGTCGGGTTTGTAGTGGTGGTCCGAATGGCGTTGCAGATTGATCAGCAGCCAGTTGGACGCCAGATAGGGCGCGTTCCACGAATGTTGGGGTTTGACGTGTTCGTATTTGCCGTCCCCCAGATGTTTCCGCGTCAGGCCGTAGTGTTCGACGTAATTCACCAATTCAAGCTGCCAGACGGCCACGAACGCTTGGAACAGGAAAAGGCCGACACCGAACCAGCCGGCGATTGCAAAGGACGCACCCAGCATGATCGCTTGCAGGCCCCAGTAATAGAAGAACGGGTTTTTATGGTGCGTCCACGGCAGGTTCTTGCGCGCCAGCATCGCGCGTTCGGCTTTGAAGGCCGAGGCATAGCATTGCACCAGCACACGGGGGAAAAAGCGGTGGAAGCCTTCGTTGTATCGCGCAGTCACCGGATCGCGCGGTGTGCCGACATAGCGGTGATGCACCAGCAGGTGTTCAGAGCGGAAGTGCGAATAAAGGACCATCGCCAGAAGCAGATCGCTGAGACGACGCTCCAAGGCCGGTTTCTGGTGCATCAACTCGTGCGAATAGTTGATGCCAATGGTTCCCGTAAGGACGCCCACGCCGAAGAACACGCCAAATGTTTCGCCCGTGGTCAGATGATCGGTGCGGGTGACGTACCACAGCAGGCCGAACAGCGTCAGAACCTGCAAAGGCACCCAGATCATAGTGATCAGCTTGTACCAGAACAGCTTGGACTCATCCGTCAAAGGATCGGGATTTTCATTGTTCTGGCCCAGCACCAGATCAAGCACGCTGAACAGATACCACGTCACCAAAGGCGGCAGGGCTAGCCACCAGCCGCCTTGCGTGGCAGCAAGCCAGACCAATGGGATCAGCCCAAGCGAAATCCAGAACGGAAGCGCGCTGAGGAAACCGAAATTGCGGGCGACGGGGGGAATGGATTGATCAGCCATGACCGGACCTTCAAACAACCATGTTGACCCGATTCTAGCAGGTTCGGCGGCAATGTCTGCACCTGTGGATAAAATGCTGACGAAACGTCAGGCGATGCCGTTAAGTTTTGCCTTTAGCAACAAGATCGTAGGCCTTGCGCATCACCGTGGGCAGGTTCGAACGATCAAAGTCATCGGCCTCAATGAACATACCCGTGGACGGTTCGCGATCCAGCGGCACTAAAGCTGTCTTTACCGTTAAGCGCAGGTGGAAATGCGTGAAGGTGTGGCGCGCTTCTTCGTTCAGGGTCTTCCATTCGGCACGGATGGGCGCAGCCTCTGACGGGTCATCGCCCCAGTCCGATCCCGGCCAGCCCAGCATACCACCCAGCAACCCGCTGTCGGGGCGCTGTTCCAACAACCACGCTCCGTCGATCCGGCGGGCAAGGTACACAATGCCGTGCCGCGTCGGTTTGCGTTTCTTGGGTGCTTTCTTGGGCAGTTCGGCCGCGGTGCCGTTTTCCCAAGCCGCGCAGGATTTGCGCCACGGGCACAACCCGCAGGCCGGATTGCGGGGCGTACAGATCGTTGCGCCCAGATCCATAACGGCCTGCGCATAATCACCGGGGCGTTCGTCGGGCGTCAGGTCGCGGGCAAATTCCGTCAGGATCGGCTTGGCGTTGGGCAGGGGCGTGTGTTCATCATAAAGCCGCGCCATGACGCGTTCGACGTTGCCATCCACCACGGTCTCGGGCCGATCAAACGCGATCGAGGACACCGCCGCCGCCGTGTAGGGACCAACGCCGGGCAAGGTCAGAAGCGTATCGTGATCATCGGGGAACTTGCCGTCATAGTCGTTCGCCACGGCCCGTGCACATTTCAGCAGGTTGCGCGCACGCGCGTAGTATCCAAGCCCCGCCCATTCGGCCATCACATCGGCATCCTCGGCATTGGCAAGGTCGGTGACTGTCGGCCAGCGCTGGGTGAACGCCTCGAAATAGCTTTTGACGGCAGCAACGGTGGTCTGTTGCAGCATGATTTCCGACATCCAGACCCGATAGGGATCGGGCACGACGCCTGCCTTGCGATCATGAGGCGGCACGCGCCACGGCATCGACCGCGCATGGCGGTCATACCATTCCAGAAGGGCGCTGCTATCGGCGCGTTCACGCATAACTGACAAGCCTTTGAACGAAGGACAAAGAATGCGGGTTGGTTGCCCGCCGCTGGACCACTACAATAGCGTCAGAGCAGAGGATTCAACCCATGGCGAACAACAGTCCGCGCAGACGCAAAGTGACGCTGGCCAGCAGCCTGATGCAGGCGCAGATTCGTAAGGTTTCCGAAAGCCGTGGATTTGCCCAGACACGTGTGTTGACCCATTGGCCCGAAATCGCGGGCGAGGATATGGCCGCAATCAGCCGCCCCGTCGATGTCAGCTATGCGCGCAATGGTATGGGCGCGACGCTGACGTTGCTGACCACAGGCGCGAATGCCCCGCTGCTTGAAATGCAGAAGGAAAAGCTGCGCGAACGGGTGAATGCGATCTACGGCTACAACGCCATCGCACGTATCCGTGTGACGCAAACCGCTGCGACAGGATTTTCCGAGGGCCGTGTTTCGTTCCAGCACCGCGCCCCGAAAGAGCCACCTGCGCCAGTGCCCGATGAGGCCACGCGCGCCAAAGCCCAAGCCGCCGCCATGGGTGTCACTAACGACGATTTGCGGGCAGCGCTTGAAAGGTTGGCCACGAACGTTTTATCCAGAACACAACAACAGGGCTAAGCCCTGCTTCTATGAAAGAGGTTTGACTATGAAACGCATCTTCCCGATCGCCCTATTGACGGCGGGTTTGGTCCTGGGCGGTGGTTTTCTGCTGACGCAGGGCGGCGGCACGAACACAGCTCAATACGCGGTGCCGGGCGCGGCCATGGCACAAGAGGCCAATGCCGAGACGAAAGAAATCGTGGAAATGGTGCTGGGCGCCGAAGATGCGCCGGTCGAGATCATCGAATACGCTTCCTACACTTGTCCACATTGCGCGAACTTCCACACCAACGTGTTCGGTGACATCAAAAAGAACTACATCGAAACCGGCAAGGTTAAGTTCGTGTACCGCGAAGTGTACTTTGACAAATACGGCATCTGGGCTTCGCTGGTTGCGCGCTGCGGTGGCGAAGAGAAATTCTTTGGTATCACCGACCTGATCTATAAGGGTCAGAAAGAATGGGCCCGTGCAGGTAGCGACGGCGCGATTGCGGATGAGCTGCGCAAAATCGGTAAGCTGGCAGGTATTGGGCAGGACGAGGTCGAAGCCTGTCTGACAGACGCCAACTACATTCGATCGTTGGTGGAATGGTATCAGGCGAACGCCGAGCGCGATAACATCCAGTCGACGCCGTCCTTCCTGATCGACGGCGAACCCTATTCCAACATGAGCTATGCCGAGTTTGCAGAAACTCTGGACGAAAAGATCGCTGCCAAAGAATGAGCGTTTCGGCACCGAAGGGCCCGCTTGAAGGGCTGAAGGTTATCGAACTGGCACGCATTCTGGCCGGCCCCTGGGCCGGTCAGACGCTGTCGGATCTGGGCGCGGAAGTGATCAAGGTCGAGGCTCCGCGCGGCGACGACACGCGCCGCTGGGGCCCTCCGTTCATTGAACACGACGGCCAGACCTCGGCGGCGTATTTCCATTCGTGTAATCGCGGCAAAACCTCGGTCACGGTTGATCTGTCGTCCGAGGAAGGTCAGGAGCACATGCGCGAACTGGTGCGTGATGCCGATATCCTGATCGAGAACTTCAAGGTGGGCGGTCTGGCCAAATACGGCATGGACTATGACAGCCTGAGCAAGGTCAATCCGCGCCTGATCTATTGTTCGATCACCGGTTTCGGTCAGGACGGCCCCTATGCCCATCGCGCGGGCTACGACTATATCATTCAGGGCATGTGCGGTTTGATGTCGATCACCGGAGAACCCGACGGTCAGCCACAGCGCGCGGGCGTCGCGACCACCGATATTTTCACGGGTATCTACTCGGTCACAGCCATTCTGGCGGCGGTGCATCAGCGCAGTCGCACAGGGCGTGGTCAGCACATTGATATGTCGCTGTTGGATACCGGTGTGAGCGTCACGGCCAATCAGGCGCTGAACTATCTGGCGACGGGCACGCCGCCGGTGCGGACGGGCAATTATCACCCCAATCTGACACCCTATCAGGTGTTCGATTGCGCGGATGGCCACATCATTATCGCCACAGGCAACGATCCCCAGTACCAGCGTCTGTGCCGTTTGCTGGGTTTGGATGACATGGCCGAAGCGCCTGAGTTTCTAACCAATCAGGACCGGATTGCGAACCGCGAAGCGATGACCGAGCGGTTGAACGGTGCGACCCTGCAGATGAGCAAGGCCGAGTTGTTGGCCGCTTGTGAGGAACAGGGCGTTCCCGCCGGTCCGATCAACGACATGGCCGAAGTCTTTTCCGATCCGCAGGTTCAGGCGAGGGGCATGCAGATTTCGCCTGATGGTGTGCCCGGTGTCCGGTCACCGTTCAAGTTTTCGGATGCGGAACTGGTGCTGGATCACGCGTCGCCGAAACTGGACAACTCCTGATCCGATTGTGCGGCTGCGCCGCGCAGGTTTATCTCGTCCTTAGGCCGTTGGCCTGCGTCCTCGGGTGGGTGCCCTTGGACGCAGGTTTTGGCGTTACTGGGACGGGGTGCTTTCCAGCCCTTCGGGCTGGCCGACCACCACAAAGTGCAGCTCATCCGTCAGCAGCAGTCGTTTGGCGACGCGTTTGATGTCATCCATCGTAACAGCGTCGACGCGGTCATTGCGGCTGGTGATGTATTCAGGTGTCAGGCCCATGAACTGCATGCCGACCATGATGTCGGCAATCGCCGCGTTGCTGTCAAAGCGCAGCGGGTAGGCACCTGTCAGGTAGGTCTTCGCCTCTTCCAGCGCTTCCTCGGATATGCCGTTTTCCGCGACCTCGGCCCATTCTGCCTTGATGACGTCAATGGCTTCGGCGATGCGGTCGTTGGCGGATGCCACACGGCCCATCATCAGATCGGCGTGGCGTTTGTTCAGGATGTAGGAATAGATGCCGTAGGTTAGGCCACGCTTTTCGCGCACTTCCGTCATCAGGCGCGATTCAAAGCCGCCGCCGCCGAACGCGTGATTCAGGACAAAGGCCGGAAAGAAATCCGGATCGTCGCGCGGAATGCCACGATGTCCGAAAAGCGCCACGGACTGTGGCACGTCAAAGGGAACAACGGTGATGCCTGCTGTTGTCGTGATATCAACGTCTTGGGGCAGGGGAAGGCCGGTTTCCGGCAGGTCTGCAAGCAGCGCATCGATCAGTTTGGACAGTTCTTCGGCCGTGATGTCGCCTGCGGCCCCGATGTAGATGCGGTCTTTGGCGATGGTGGCTTTGTGCGCTGCGATCAGGTCATCGCGGGTCAGGGCCGTGACGCTGTCTTCTGTGCCGTCGATCATCGTGGCGTAGGGGTGGTCGCCATAGAGTTTGGCCGAAGCCGTTTCGCGGGCGATGGTGTCGGGGTCCGTGGCGTCTGATCGGATTGACGAGATCACCTGCGCCCGGACGCGGTCGATGGCGTCTTGGTCAAAGCGCGGGTTGATCAGGCTTTCGCGCAAAAGCGCCATCGCCTCGGTCTGGTTTTCGGTCAGGAAACGGGCCGAGACAGAGATGCTGTCATCGCTGACGTCATAGCCGAAGGAGGCAGCAAGCGCCTCTTGTGCTTGGGCAAAACCGCGTGCGTCCAGATCGCCAGAGCCTTCTTCCAGCAGGCCGACCATCAGGTTGGTCACGCCGCGCTTTCCTTCAGGATCAAGAGATGCGCCGCCTTCGAACCGCAGTTCGAGCGAAACGAAGGGAATGGTGGGTTCTTCGACCAGCCACGCCTGAAAACCGGCCTCGGTGGTGATTTCCTGAATGTCCACGTCGGCCACGGCAACGACGGGCAGCAAACAAGTTGCGATGCCGGCCAGCGCGCCTGTGAGGGTGCGGGTGATCAGATGTTTCATTGCGTCACCTCTGTGTCGGACATCAGCCAGCCGGTGACGGATGCATCACGGTTGAATACCTCGCGCGCGGCGGCAAGGATGTCTTCTTCGGTTGTGGCCTGAAGGATGTCGGGCCATGCCTGAACGTCTTCCACAGTCAGACCAGCCGTCAGGGAAGAGCCATAGCGGCGTGCGATGCCTTCGATGTTGTCCAGCGCGTAGATCTGCTGGGCTTTCAGCTGGAACTTGATGCGTTCCAGTTGTTCGTCGTCGATGCCTTCTTCAAGAAACTCGGCAACCGCCTGATCAAGCGCATCTTCGGCCTCTTGCAGGGTTACACCTTCGGACGGAACGATGATCAGGCCAAAGGACGTGTCGTCATAGGACAGACCACGATAGAACGCGCCGGCATAAACGGCGGTCTGCGTGTCGAACTGAAGCTTTTTGCTAAGGACCGATGTCTGGCCACCGCCCAGAACCTCGGACAGCAGCGACAGCGCGGCGGCCTTTTCCTGCGCACCCGGGTCACGTTCCGGCGCAAGGTACGAGCGGATCACATAAGGTTGCGCCACTCGGGGGTCTTTGAACTGTAGGCGACGTTCGGCTGTTTGTGGCGGTTCCTGCGGACGGATGCGTTCGCCAAGTTCGGGGTTGGCGGGGATGGGGCCAAAGTACTTTTCGGCCAGTGCACGCACATCTTCGGGCAGCACGTCGCCCGCGACGATCAGGATCGCGTTGTTGGGGGCATAGAACTTTTCGTAATAGGCCAGCGCCTGTTGCAGGTTCAGCGTCTCCATCTCGTGGCGCCAGCCGATGATCGGGGTGCCGTAGGGATGGTTCAGATACAATGCCGCGTTGCGCTGTTCGCCGAACAACGCGCCGGGATCGTTTTCGGTGCGCGTGTTGCGTTCTTCGATGATGACATCGCGTTCCGTCAGGATGTCTGCCTCGTCCAGCTGCAGGTTGACCATGCGGTCCGCCTCCATCTTCATGACAAGCTCTAGGCGGTCTGCAGCGATGCGCTGGTAATAGCCGGTGTAATCGTAGCTGGTGAAGGCGTTGTCTGTGCCGCCGTTTGCCGCGACGGTTTTCGAAAACTCGCCGGGTGCCAGCGTTTCAGTGCCTTTGAACAGCAGGTGTTCCAGAAAATGCGCGACGCCAGACGATCCGGGTGGTTCGTCGGCGGAACCAGCTTTGTACCACACCATGTTGGTGACGACGGGCGCGCGGTGATCTTCGATCACGACCACATCCATTCCGTTGTCCAAGGTGAAGGTCGTTACGTAGTCGTCGATGGTTTGGGCATGGGCAGGCAGGGCCCATGTGACCAAGGCAACGCAAGCGGTGGCCAGTCTACGCATCATTGTTCTCCCTGAAGTCCTTTAAACAAAGAAATTACGGCGGCTGCCCGAGACTTCAAGCAACGTTACTGATTTGTATGATTTCCGGATGGCATGACTGCCAATACGCTTACTGCTGAGGCGGAGCGGACGGCGTGCGGACATTGCTGCCCGGTTTGCGCACCTGACGCAGCCACAGATACGGATCAAGCGCCTGACCACGATACGCTTTGTTGTATTCGTCGTCCTTGACCAGTTTCCAGTTGAAGATCGACTTGCGCTTGCGGAAGGCAAGGTCTTCTTCAGCCAATACGCCACGGATGTTCGCCTGTGTGCCAAAGCGTGCAGCCGAACTCAGAAGTGCGGTGTCAGAGGCCGGAACGCCCGACGCATCCAGACTTGCCGGATTGCCGCCAAGCGCTGCAACGGCGTCTTTCAGCGGTGTCGCATCGGTGCGGTTTGCCTGACCGGGGGTCGGCTGGGGCAGTTCAGCGTAGCTGGGCGGTGTTTCAAGCGGTTTCGGCGGAACAATAGCAAACTCTTCGGGGGCTCCGCGGTTCAGCCGCAGATCCCGTAGGTTCGTTTCTCCGTCGCCGCGTTTGCTGCAGGCACCAAGTGCCACAAGCGCAACCGCGATCAAAACCTGTGACTTGATCATTGCCACCCTCCAGTTCCGTCAAAGACAGCAGTATCCGAACTCGAATGCAAGGTCACGATGCGTTTTTCCCTTGGCGCGTGCTATTTGAGGCAGGGAACAACACAAGGCCGAGCGCACCTGCAAAAATCGCAATGTCGGCCACGTTGAAAGCAAAGGGATTGTTGATCCCGCAGCAGGACATGTTCAGGAAATCCGCAACTGCGCCATAGGCCAGACGGTCGATCACATTGCCGATAGCGCCGCCCACAAGCATACCGCCCGAGACCAGACCCCAGAATCCGGGGGGATCACGGCGCAGCCAGACCAGCACGAACAGAACGATGCCTATGGCCACGGCGATCAGAATCCAGCGGGTCATATCCTGCTGGCCGGAAAACAGGCCGAAATTGATGCCGTAGTTCCACGCCATGCGGAAATTCAGGAACGGCGGAAACACCTCGATCGCGCCCTTTTGCGCAAGGCCCAAGACATGCACCACCAGCCACTTAGACAGCTGGTCCAGCACAAATACGATCAGCGCCACGATGGCGACGGTTTTAAAGGGCCTGCTCTTGCGCGCCTCTGACATGAGGTGTCCTGTTCTTTGTTTGCCCACTGTCTAGCGAATCCGTGGAATAAGCGAAAGTCACATCAACTGTCACAAAACAAAACGGGCCAAGGATCGCTCCTCGGCCCGTCTGTAGAATGGTCACTGAAATCAGTGACGGAAGTGGCGCATGCCGGTGAAGACCATGGCAAGGCCTGCCTCATCCGCTGCTTCGATCACCTTGTCGTCGCGCATCGAGCCGCCCGGCTGGATCACAGCTGTGGCGCCCGCTTCGGCGGCGGTCAGCAGACCGTCGGGGAAGGGGAAGAACGCGTCAGAGGCGACGACCGAACCGCGTGTCAGCGGTGTATCCAGACCCATGACTTCGGCCATGTCCTGCGATTTGCGCGCGGCGATGCGCGTGGAATCAACGCGGCTCATCTGGCCCGCGCCGACGCCGACGGTTGCGCCGTCTTTGACGTAAACGATGGCGTTGGATTTGACGTGCTTGGCGACCTTCCATGCAAACAGCAGGTCTTTCAGCTCTTCCGGTGTGGGCTGGCGCTTGGTCACTGTTTTCAGCTCCCATTGATCAACGCGGCCGTTGTCACGGTCTTGTACCAGATAGCCACCTGTCACCTGCTTGATCGCAAGGCCGGCTGCTGCCGGATCGCTCAGGCCTTCGGTCAGCAGAAGGCGCAGGTTTTTCTTGGCCGCAAAGATTTCGCGCGCCGCTTCGTCCGCGCCGGGGGCGATGACGACTTCGGTGAAAATCTCGGTGATCTGCTTGGCGGTTTCCACGTCCAGCGTCTGGTTCAGGGCGATGATGCCACCGAAGGCCGATGTGCGGTCACAGTCGAATGCGCGGCTGTAGGCTTCGGCCAGTGTCGCGCCGCGGGCCACGCCACAGGGGTTCGCGTGCTTGATGATCGCGCAGGCGGGGCCGTCTTCGGGGCGGAATTCGCTGACCAGTTCAAAGGCCGCGTCAGTGTCGTTGATGTTGTTGTAGCTCAGTTCCTTGCCCTGAAGCTGTTCCGCATGGGCGACGCCCGGACGGGTCGAGCCATCCACATAGAACGATGCGGACTGGTGGGGGTTTTCACCATAGCGAAGCGTCTGTGCCAGAGTGCCTGCAAACACACGGCGGCGCGGCGATGTTTCGCCCAGCGCGTTTGCCATCCATGTGGACACTGCCGCGTCATAGGCACCGGTTCGGGCATAGGCGGTCAGGGCCAGTTTCTGGCGGAATTCGTAAGATGTCTGGCCATCGTTGGCATCCAGTTCGGCCAGCAGCGCGTCATAGTCTTCGACGTCTACAACCACGTTGACGAACTTGTGGTTCTTGGCTGCGGCGCGGATCATCGCGGGCCCGCCGATGTCGATGTTTTCAATCGCTGTGGCATAGTCCGCGCCTTTGGCGACGGTTGCTTCAAACGGATAAAGGTTCACAACCAGCAGGTCGATCGCGCCGATGCCGTGTTCGTTCATCGATGCCACGTGACCTTCGTCATCGCGCAGCGCCAGCAGGCCGCCGTGAACCATCGGGTGAAGCGTTTTTACGCGACCGTCCATCATCTCGGGGAAACCGGTGACCTCGGACACGTCTTTTACGGTCAGGCCCGCGTCGCGAAGGGTCTTGGCAGAGCCCCCTGTGGACAGCAGTTCGACGCCGCGCTCGGACAGAGCCTTGGCGAGGTCGATCAGACCGGTTTTATCAGAAACGGAAAGGAGGGCGCGGCGGACGGGATGAAGATCGGACATTCGGATTCCACTGTGGTTCAGATCGGTTCTTCCGCCTCTACCTCTCCAACGTCACGTATCGCGATCGCGGTGTCATGCGCTTTGGCAAGGGACCAGCGGATGCTGGTCGCATACTCCATTGCGCGGCCGGATAAAACGATCTGTTGTGCGCCACGGGGCCGCAAACGGCCTTTTTCCAAATAAACTGACGGTTCGATGGTCAATTCGGCCTTTGAATCTTGCCGGAAGACCCAGATTTCACCGGATTTGAGCACCATCGAGACTGCAGTCCCCCCCAAATCCAGTTCTGCATCGACCTCGGGGTGTAGGTGAAAACGAATCTGAAAGGGGATTCCCTCAAGCAAAGTGGCGTTCATGCGGGTGTCGAACGTCGCTTTGTGCGGCGGATCGATGGCCAGTAACATGTCTTCGCCCGCCACGCCGCGCCCGTCGGACGTCATTTCCAGAATGCGGGCGTGGGTCAGACCGTGGGTGCTGACGTAGCCGTCATGCCCGCCTTCAAACCGCACGCCATCGCTGGCTAGGCTAAGCTGTGTCGGCGTTGTCTTAGGCGCGTCTTCCAGCATTTCGCGGGTGGCACCGCGCACGTTGCTTTGCTTGCCAAGACGCGCGCTGGAATAGCCGTCCAGACAGAGCGTGGAATGGGACGGCGTGGCGCGCCCTGCACGGCGCCACTCTTCACCGAAAATCGCGCCGGAACCGCAGTTCACGATCAGCGGTCGCCGCCCCGATGTCAGTTCGAATGCAAGGGTCGAGGCATGGGCATTGTAAGATGCCTCTTTCACCGGCGGGGGCGCCGCATCGATGATCAGGCTGGTGCGGCCTGCAGACAAACGGGCAAATCCCATCGCCAGCCCGTCCGTTTTGCGTTTGCGCACTCCGGATGCGGCCAATGCCTGTTCCAGACGGCCTTCGATCCCGCGACCGCCGCCATGGAAACGGGCCAACGCGCCGTCCGAATGGCGCAGCGCACGCAAGATGGGGGCAATCCGCTGGATGGCGTTGCGCAGATCGTCGTCGACGGTCTTGCCCGCTTCTTCCAAGGCGGCAGCCGCCCATGTCAGAAGGGTGAACACCTCAAGCAGTTCTTCGGGGTTTCGCGTGATGATCCCGCCGTCCGCATCGATTTCGCGGGCGCATTCCTGTGCCAGTGCTTTGCGCGCGGGTTCAACAAAACGGTCCATGCCCTGAAGTGACAGGCCCGCATACAAAAGACCGGTCAGTGCCTCGATCCGCGGCAGGCAGGCCGGTGTCGCGTGCCAGCGGCGCGACAGGAAATGCGCATGTGCCGCTAGGGCGCGGTAGAATTCTTCGGTTTGTTCCGCATTCCGCCCGCGCAGCAACATCAGCGCGTGGTGGACTAGGCGGATCATGCGGCGGCCTGTCAGTTCGGGCAACCAGCCGGGGCCAGACCCATCGCCATAGCGTTCGATCCATCCCCAGACCCATTCCTGCGCGGCTTTGCGGGTGTGCAGTTCGCTCACGGCGGCCATGTCGTCCAGCCATGCAAAGCTGTGCGTTTCTTCCTCGAACGCCTGATCGGGGGGGATGATATCCCACAGCACTGTTTTGGGTGCTTCGATCAGGTGGCCTGCGAACATCAGGTTGCCAGCCGCCAACTGACGGCCACGGGCGAAACTGCCGACGGTGCGTGGTTCGGGATTGGATTGAAAGCCGGTCGCAGCCGCTGCGCGCGCCGCACGACGCGCGTGAAAGCGGTTCATCAGACGCGTGCGCCTGTCGGTCCAGCGTTCCAAAATCGACATACCCTGCCTCTTACCCCGCACTTCGGCGTGTGATTGCGGCAGAAGATACCTGCGTTGACCTTCAAAGTCACCTTTGAATGCGTGTCGATTTGACAGTCTTGGCGGGATGGCGCGCGATTACGCCGCTTTGATCAGGCGGGCCATATAGAACCCGTCCATGCCGCCACGATCTGCCCAGTAATCGGGTCGCAGACGAATGCCGCCTTCGCTGCTTTTCCATTCCGCAGGGATGCCTTGGGGCAGGGGCGTATCGACGGTCAGGTTCGGATGCCGCTCCAGCGCCTCTTCGATCTGAACCTCGCCTTCGTCGGGGATCAGCGAACAGGTACAGAAAATCAGCGTGCCACCGGGTTTCAGCAGGTCCAGCGCCTTGTCGATCATCGCTGATTGAAGGCCGATCAGTTCCATGATGCCGTCGCCGGTTTTGGCGTGCGGCAGATCAGGGTGGCGGCGAATGGTGCCGGTGGCGGAACAGGGCGCATCCAATAGGATCGCGTCATAGGGTTTGGCCGAATAGTCCAGCGCATCGGACACAACGATTTCTGCAGCAAGGCCCATTCGCGTCAGGTTTTCCTTCACCCGCGCCATGCGGTTTTCGGAAATGTCCAAAGCGGTGACATGCGCACCGGCAGAAGCCAGTTGCAGCGTTTTGCCGCCCGGCGCTGCGCACATGTCCAGAACGCGCAGGTCCTTCACTTCGCCCAACAGTTTGACCGGCAGCGCCGCAGCAGCGTCCTGCACCCAGAACGCGCCTGTGTCGTAACCGGCAAGCGCGCTGACCTGCACTTGGCCTTGGATGCGCACCGACCCTGTGGGCAGCAATTCACCACCAACCTTTTCGGCCAGACGTTCGGCATCGCCACGTGCAGACAGATCCAAAGGCGCGCCTGTGAAATGTGCGGCTTCGATGTCGGCAACGGCATCACGGCCCCACGCCATGACAAGCGGTTCGCGCAGCCATTTCGGAAGGCGCGGGATGCGCAGCTTTTCCCATTCTTCGGGGCCTTTGGTCACGACCTTACGCAGGACGGCGTTCACCAGCCCTTTCAGACCGGCGGTCTTCTTGCCCTTCGCGACGATATCGACGGCGTCGTTCACTACACCATGGGCCGCACCGCCCTGGCACAGTTCCACAGTCGCCAGACGCAATGTGTTCAACACCCGCAAGGGCGGCTGTTTGCGCAGGAACGGCTTCAGGATGCGGTCCGCACGTTCCAAGCCCCGCAAGGTGTCCAATGCAAGGCGCTGGGCGGCGGCGCGATCGGCGGGGGGAAGCTTTTGAAAGCGGGGTGCGCCGGTCAATTCCGACAGCAAACGTTCTTCGCCCAGCACCTGATCCAGCAGGTTCACCGCGACTTCACGGGGGGAAGGGGTTTTGGTCATTGCGCACTCCGGTCTGGCGGGGTCCTTGCCCCGCGACAAGTGGCGCGTATATCAAGGGTCATCAGACAAGGAAACGCCTGACATGAGTGACGAGACATCCTCGGACGACCGTAAGATCGAAGATTTGCCGCCAGCCGCGCAGCGTGCGCTGGCCGAAGCCGCAGAACGCCGTGCGCAGGCCGAGGCCGCAGAGGCCGCGAATCCCCGCCCTACAGAACTCGGTGGCCGCAAAGGCCCTGAACCCGTGCGCTATGGCGATTGGGAGAAAAAGGGAATCGCTGTCGATTTCTGATCCGATTAGCGGAGCGAGAATGCAGCTGACTGGCCCGCGCCCTGATCGGCTGTGAAGGTCAGCTTACGCCCATCAAAGGTGACAAGCTGGCAGTTATACCCCAGATCATCGCCACCCCAGTACAGCGTCCGGCAGAAATAGCCGTCTTTCCACGTCCACTGGCCTTTGACCTCGCGCATCGCGCCTTTGCCGGTGATGGTGCCGGACGGCGTGACGACCAGCGACACCAAGGGGCGCTGCAGGGTTTTGCCGGACACAAGATTCAGAAATTGCTGCTTGTCCTGAACGGTTGATCGTTCCGCGTAGGCAGCGCTGCCGAAAATGGCGGCAATCAAGGTTGTGATTTGAAACAACTTCGGGGGCGTCATGGCGATCCTCCTCAACACATACTTGTGCTGTGAACGTTTCCCACCCCCGATTGGTTCATTTTATCACAAAAACTTGAGATTCGCTTAATTACAGCCCCAGCACGTCCAGCATGTCATATTCACCCGGTTCGCGGTTCTGACCCCAAAGCGCCGCCTTCAGTGCGCCACGGGCAAAAATTCCGCGATCGGTTGCCAGATGGCGCAGGACGATGCGTTCGCCAGCGGCAGCAAACAGCACGTCATGTTCGCCCACGATGTCGCCACCGCGGATCGCGGTAAAGCCGATGTCGCCCTGTTTCCGCGCGCCCGTGATGCCATCGCGGCCACGGTCGGATACGTCAGCCAGCTTGACGCCACGGCCCTCGGCGGCGGCTTCGCCTAGCATCAATGCGGTACCGGAAGGTGCGTCGACCTTGCGGTTGTGGTGGGCTTCGATCACTTCGATGTCCCAGTCTTCGTCTAGCGCGGCGGCGACCTTTTTGGTCAGTTGCGTCAGCAGGTTCACTCCAAGGCTCATGTTGCCTGCGCGAATCTGGACGCCACACTGCGCGGCTTTGGACAGTTCTGCCAGTTCTTCGTCGGAAAAGCCGGTTGTGCCGATCACATGCACGGCTTTCGCGGCGGCAGCAGCTTTGGCAAAGGCGATGGTTGCAGCGGGCGCAGTAAAGTCGATGACGGCATTCGCCCCTTCAAAGGCGGAGGCAGCATCATCACTGACGGTGACGCCCAGATCGGCACCGCCCATCATTGCGCCCAGATCCTTGCCGACCCAATCGTGGCCCGAACGTTCGACGGCCCCCACAAGACGCAGCTTTTCGCTGGCCAGAACCTCGCGTACCAGCATCTGGCCCATACGGCCGGATACACCTGTAATGACAACACCTGGCAAATCGCTCATTCTGGGCACTCCTTCATCGGCAAGGTTCCGCCCTCATATCGCGGGACGGGGCGCTTGGCAAAGCACTGGTAACGGCATAAGTGGGTCACATGGCAAAAAACAAATTCCACGACGGGCCTGGGCCCAGCCAACGACAGCTTCGGGTCGGCGAACTTATTCGCCGGACGCTTTCCGATGTGCTGATGCGCGGCGATATCCACGACCCCGATCTGAACCGCATGTCCATCACCGTGGGCGAAGTGACAGTGTCGCCTGATCTGAAGGTGGCAACCGCCTATGTTGTCCCCTTGGGCGGCAAGGGACAGGAAGACGTGTGTCAGCTGCTGGCCCGCAACAAGGCCGAACTGCGCCGTGCGATTGCCAAGGAAATGACGCTGAAGTATTCGCCTGATCTGCGCTTCCGTCTGGACGAAACCTTTGACCGCCTCGACGAAACGCGCCGGCTGTTTTCGCAGGAAAATGTGCGTCGCGATCTGGACGATTGACGTGCTTCGCAACCTGACGGCTTTCATCGCTACACTCGCGACGCTGTGCCTGACGGCAGGGGCGGCTCTGGCGCTGGAGTGTCGCGAGATCACGTTCGAAAAATTGCCGTTCACCTTGTGTGAGGTCGATATTGAGGCGGACGATTTGCGCCTGTTTTTGAACGACAAAGATGGCGAACGCTACGGCCATTTCAGTTCGATTGACGCGGCCTTGTCAGACAAGGACCAAAAGCTTGGCTTTGCGATGAACGCGGGCATGTACCACGACGATCGCAGCCCCGTCGGTCATTACATCGAAAACGGCAAAGAGCAGATGCGCGTGATCCCCAATGCGGGGCCGGGTAATTTCGGTATGCTGCCAAATGGCGTACTGTGCATCCAGAGCGAAAGCGTGCGCGTGATCGAAACGCTGGAATACAACGAAAACCGCCCCGAGTGCCGCTATGCGACCCAGTCCGGTCCGATGCTGGTGATTGATGGCAAACTACACCCGCGGTTTCTGGTCGACAGCACGTCGCGCTATATCCGGAACGGGGTGGGCACGACCGAGGACGGCAAAAAGGCTGTGTTCGCCATTTCAGACCGCTCTGTGACGTTCCATGAATTCGGGCGTCTGTTTCGCGACGAACTGAAGCTGCCCAACGCGCTTTTCCTTGATGGCAATGTGTCCCGTTTCCATGCGCCTTCGCTGGATCGCTCTGATCGTGGCTGGTATCTTGGGCCGATTGTCGGTGTGGTCGAACCTAAAAACTAGGCGACCCCTTGCAAGATGCGTCATCTGACCCCGATGCCGTATTTTTGTGTTTCTCCCCCGTTCAGAATCGGGTCTGCTAGGACCCAAGCGGTATCTGCCGCAGTATGATCGTCTTTGTTTAAGGAGGAGACATTGGATCAGAAAGTAATTGCCACGGGGTTGGTATCTGCATTGATCGGCTTCGGTCTGGGAATTGTGGCGGCACCCTCTGCCCCGAAACTCAGCGAAATCGGCGACACCATCAGCGAAAAGCTGGCCCCGAGCGCAGAAGCAAATGAATCGCTGGCCAAGCTGGTGGGTGATCTGGATGCCAAGATGGACGGGCTGTCGGCGCGTCTGGACGGGCTTGAAGAAACGGTCAGCACCAGCTCTGCCAAAGATGCTGTGTCCGAGCTTGGTTACAAAATCGAAACCCTGTCGTCAGATGTAGCCACATCCTTGGAAAGCACCGCAGCCAGCCTTGGCGAACAGCTTAGCGCGCTGTCTGTTGCGGGATCGTCGCCTGTTGAGGCCGCACCGGAAGGCATCACGCCGGGTATGACCGCTGTCTTCAACAATGGTGCCGTGCGCGCATTCGTGTCGCGGGTTGATGACAACGCCGTGGCGCTTTCGCTGAATGGCGCTGCTAAAACGCTGGCCGTTGGCGGGTCTACAAAGGTTGATGACTGCCAGATTACGCTGGACGCAGTAGATCGCGGCCATGCCGTTCTGTCCGCAGCCTGCGGTGAAGGCGCGACGGACGAGAAAGTTGCGCTTAGCGGCAATGCCGACAGCTATGGTATCGGCAAAACCGCCATTCTGGGCGACGGCGCAGCACGTATTTACGTCTCGGGCGTTGATACAGAAGCCAACACTGCCCGCCTTGCCGTGAACGGACTGACGGTTGCGTCCTATACCGGTGGCAGCAAGATTGAACTGGACGGCAGCGATTGCGTTGCGACGGTCGAAGCCGTCAGCGCGGGTGCGGTCAGCTTGGGTTATCTCTGCGAATAAATATCAGTCCTATGGGCGGTTTAGGCCGCCCATGGGCCGCTGGCGTTGATCCGATTGGGTCAATAGACTTGCGCCAATGCTGCCATGGCCCTAGGTCTCGGACAGGCAGCAAAAAGGCAAAACCGCGATGGCGCACAATCTCTCCGACCTGACACAGCAACTGCTTGAGGCCGCGAAAAAGGCCGGTGCTGACGCGGCTGATGCGCTGGCCGTGGATGGCACGTCGATCAGTATTGATGTGCGTAACGGCAAGCTGGAACAGGCGGAACGCTCGGATGGCGTGGAAATCGGCCTGCGTGTTATTCTGGGTCAGCGGAGCGCCACGATTTCCGCATCTGATGTGCGCCCTGAAACCATGGCGATGATGGCGGAACGCGCGGTTGCCATGGCGCAAGAAGCCCCCGACGATCCCTATATCGGGCTGGCGGACGCCGACCAGATCATCAAGGATTTCGACGTCGAGGCACTGGAGCTGTTCGATGCATCTGCCGAACCGGCCCCTGCCGACCTGGAACAGGACGCCATCCGCGCCGAAGCAGCGGCGCTGGCCGTCGACGGGATTACTCAGATCGACGGATGTTCTGCGGGGTACGGGTCGTCGAATGTGCATCTGGCAGCCAGCAACGGGTTTTCCGGTGGCTACAAACGGTCGTCCCGTTCGATTTCCTGCATCGCGATCGCGGGCACAGGAACGGAGATGGAGCGCGATTACGACGGTGACAGCCGCATCTTCCAGTCTGATCTTCGTAGTCCCGAAGAGATCGGGCAAACTGCCGCGAAACGCACGCTGGAACGAATGAACCCCCGCCGCCCGAAAACCGGAGCCTATCCGGTGCTGTACGACGAACGCATTTCGTCCAGCTTGATCGGCCATCTGTTGTCGGCGGTGAACGGCGGTGCCATTGCGCGCGGGTCGTCTTGGCTGCTGGATGCGATGGGCAGTCAGGTACTGCCGGAAGGCATCGACCTGTTGGAAGATCCGCATGCGCCGCGCAAAATGGCCTCGCGCCCCTTTGATGCCGAAGGTCTGGCAACGCAGAAACGCGCGATTGTCAAAGATGGCGTGCTGCAGGGATGGACGCTGGATCTGGCCACTGGGCGCAAACTGGGCATGGAAAGCACGGCAAACGCGACACGCGGCACATCCAGCGCACCGTCGCCCAGCCCTTGGAATATCGCGTTGACCCAAGGCGACAAAACCCGCGAAGATCTGATGCGCGATATGGGTACCGGCTTGTTGGTAACCTCGATGATCGGCGCCACGATCAACCCCAACACAGGTGATTATTCGCGGGGTGCTGCTGGCTATTGGGTTGAAAACGGCGAACTGGCCTATCCGGTGTCTGGCGTGACAATTGCAGGGTCGCTTCCTGCTATGTTGAAAACCCTGATCCCCGCGAATGATGCGCGTCCGTGGCTAAGCCGCGTGGTGCCGTCTCTGCTAGTCGAAGGCATGACGCTTGCCGGAGAATGATCTTGAACTGCTGATCCGTGCGTCCCGCGCTGCTGCCGAAACATCCCTCGGGTTTGTCGGCGGGCCTTTGGATGTGCGAGAAAAGGATGACGGGCAGGGGCCTGTCACCGCCGCCGATCTGGCGGTGAACGAGGTGCTGGAAGACATCCTTCGCTCTGCCCGTCCCGACTATGGATGGCTGTCTGAGGAAAGCGCCGAAGACCCCAACAGGCTGACGTCCGAATATTGTTTTATTGTCGATCCGATCGACGGCACGCGCAGCTTTATCAACGGCGAAAAGACGTGGTCGCATTCGATGGCCGTTGCCAAAAACGGCGAGGTCGTCGCGGGCGCGGTGATCGTGCCTATGCGCGATCAGCTTTATTCAGCGTCGCAAGGGGCGGGTGCGCACTTGAACGGGCAGGTGATATCTGTTGCGAATGCGACCTCGCTTCAGGGTGCGGACATTCTGGCGACCAAGCAAAACATGGAGCCTGATCACTGGCCGCAGGGCATTCCGACGTTCAAACGCCATCACCGCCCATCCATTGCTTATCGGCTGTGTCTGGTGGCAGAGGGCCGGTTCGATGCGATGTTCACCTTCCGCAAAAGCTGGGAATGGGACATCGCCGCCGGTGCAATCATCTGCGCCGAAGCCGGTGCAAAAGTCAGCGATCAGTCCGGTCAGACCTTACGTTTCAACAGTGCAGGCGCCCACACCGACGGGATCGTTGCAGCACCGGATCAGATTTGGGGAGAGGTTACTCAAAGACGATAAATTCTATGGGCGAACATCCAAAGAAAAACTTAATGAAAATTTTTAGGTCATAGAGAATCTTTAAGTACTGAAACCAAAATACTATCCGAAAGGATAGTTCGGCAATTCCGGAATTCCTGACTTTTTGTTCAATTTTCCGAATCGCCCTTCTGACGGCTTTTTGCGTTGCCAGCTTGACCTTCCGGTTGTGATCACTAGGGTCGCGCCTGCCTCTCTACCCTCCGAAAAGGACAGGATATGCAACGACTTCACCTTGTATTTGGCGGTGAACTGGTCACTCCGGAAAAAAACGTTTTCAAGGATGTCGATAACATCCACATCGTCGGAATTTATCCCGACTACGATACGGCCTATGACGCGTGGAAAGCCGAAGCGCACCGCACCGTCGATAATGCGCACATGCGTTACTACATCGCCCACCTGCATCGCCTGCGTGACGAAGAAGCAGCCGCCTCTTCGACCGAGGAACTGGGCTAACTTTGCCCAAGCGGTCGCTGACGCTTAAGGCCTATCTGGCGCTGACACGCGGCAGGTTGTCGGGCCAACCCAGCTGGCACAGCATCGGCGTTCGCCGGTCGGGTCCGGTTGTCTGGCTTCATGCGACTGTCGATACAGATATGCGCGCGCTGAACACAATCGGCGCGCGTTTGCAGCAGCTACAGCCTGACCTGCAGATCATTCGCACCGGCGTCTGGCGCAATTGCACAGAGCAGGTTGAACCCCTTCCCTCGGAAAATGCAGCCGATGTCGAAGCCTTCCTGTCGTATTGGAAGCCCGCAGTCTGCGTCTGGTCCGGCGATGTTCTGCCGCCCGCCTTGCTGACAGAAGCGCATGCGCGGCAATGCAGTCTTGTGTTGTTCAATGTCGAAGAGACCGAGTTCCACACGCCGGTTCATCGCTGGTTGTCCGACAGCAGCGGGGCGGTGTTGCAGCTGTTTGATCGCCTGTTTTGCATCGGCAAGGCCGGCGAACACGGTTTGATCCGTGCCGGTGTTGACCCCGAAAGGATCAGACGGGGATCGCGTTTGACGGAAACGCCAGCGCCGTTGGAATACGACGAGGCGCAACTAGATGAACTTACCGGCCTGATCCACGGGCGGCCCGTGTGGCTGGCGGCCCGTGTGCGCGGTGATGAATGCGCCACTGTTCTGGCGGCGCATGATAAGGCCACGCGCCTTGCGCATCGCTTGTTGTTGCTTCTTGTCCCTGAAACCGAGGAAGACGGCGTGATCTGCGATCAGGTCGCACAGGAAAGCGGCCTTCGGGTGTGTCGCTGGGATCAGGGCGATGACTTGGATGAAAATACCCAGGTTCTGCTGTGCGAAAGTTCGGATGAGCTTGGGTTGTGGTACCGGCTTGCGCCGTTGGTGTTCTTGGGTGGGTCAATTTCGGCAGGCCATGGCGGCAGCGAACCGTTAGAGGCCGCAGCCTTGGGCACCGCCATCATTTACGGGCCGAACGTCGGCAGGCATCTGGCGGCGTATAGCCGTCTTGTCGATGCTGGCGCGGCGCGGATCGTGCGTGATACGGAATCACTGTCCGGTGCGGTGACGCAACTGCTTGCTCCGGATCGGGCGGCGGCCATGGCGCATGCGGGATGGGATATCGTATCGTCCAGCGCAATGGTGGCAGACGAGATTGTGGAAACCGTGCAGGACTGTATCGACCACTTTGTGCAAAAGGATCACGCGTGATGCGTGCGCCAAGGTTCTGGGATAGCGCCCCCGATGCACCGGCCCTGCGCGCACGTCTGTTGGCCCCTTTGGGCAGGCTGACGGCCATGGCCACGGCGCGACGGGTTGCCAAGCCCGCCGACTATACGGCCTCCATCCCTGTGATTTGCGTGGGCAACCTGAACGCAGGGGGGACGGGCAAAACACCGACTGTGATCGCCGTTTTGCAACTGCTGTCCGACATGGGCATCACAGCGCATGTGGTGTCGCGCGGCTATGGCGGGTCGCTGACTGGCCCTGTTGCGGTTGATCCCCGTACCCACACCGCCGATCAGGTTGGTGACGAACCTTTGCTGTTGGCCGCGTTCGCCCCTGTTTGGGTGTCGCGCAATCGCGCAGAGGGGGCCAAAGCCGCCGAAGCCGCTGGTGCGCAGGCGATTGTCATGGATGACGGGTTCCAGAACCCCGGTCTGGCCAAGGATTTCTCGATCATCGTTGTGGATGCCGTCAAAGGCTTCGGGAACGGGCGGTGCATGCCTGCAGGGCCATTGCGCGAACCCGTCGCCGCAGGTCTGAAGCGCGCCGATGTTGTGGTGTCGATTGGCAGGCCGCAGGCGCAGACACGTTTTGCCGAGTTGTGGCGGGATCAAATCCCAGTTCCCCATCTGACCGGCGCGTTAGAGCCTTTGCAGACCGGCATGGATTGGGACGGGCTGGATGCATTGGCTTTTGCCGGTATCGGGCACCCCGAAAAATTCTTTGCCACGCTGACCGATCTTGGCGCGAACCTGCTGCGAAGCGAGCCTTTGGAAGATCACCAGCCGCTGACCACATCCCTGATGACGCGACTGGAAACCGAAGCACGGATGCTGGGTGCGCAACTGGTCACGACCGAAAAAGATGCGGTGCGTCTGCCTGCTGATTTCCGGCAGAAAGTTTTGACCCTGCCGGTGCGTTTGCACATTTCCGATGCAGATATGTTGCGCAAAAAGCTACAGGCGCTGTTCTGATCCCGAATCAGCGCGCTGTTATTCAGCGGCAAGCCGTTGCGACCCACGGGGCTGAAGCGCAGCGATTTCAGCGGTCACGCCACGCAACAACTGCCGGAAGGCACCGAAATTTTCGTTCGGGCGGATGCTGCTTTCATCCATATAGATCGAGCGGTCGATTTCGATCTGGATCGCGTGCTGGCCACGCGACGGGCGGCCGTAGTGCTGGGTGATATATGCCCCCGCAAATGGCGTGTTGCGCGCAACGTTCAATCCGGCCGAGGTAAAGGCCGCTTCAATGCGATCCACCAGATCAGGATCGGCAGAGGCGCCGAAGCGGTCGCCGATCACGATGTCGGGCTTTGTGCCGTTGGATCGTTTTGCACCGGCTGCTGCCTCGTGCGGCATCGAATGGCAATCTATTAGAACCGCCGTGCCGAATGCCTTATATGACTGATCCAGAAGGCTTTTCAGCTGTTCGTGATAAGGCCGCCAATAAAGCGCGATACGCCGTTCCGCCTCAATCATGGGCAGTTTACCCCGATAAATCGCGCGTCCGTTCGATACGACACGGGGGATGACCCCCAAACCAGACGCCACGCGCGGGTTGTGGCCCACGCGGCGCACGCCTTCGATCAGGGCGGGGTCCAGTTCTTCGGCCGAGCGGTTCAGATCGACAAAGGCCCGCGGTGCGCCAGCTTTGATGAACGGCGCGCCGAATTGCTGGGCACTGTCGAAAAGCCGGTCGACATAGGCATCTTCCGATGTCCGAATCTCGTGATCATTCAGGATCGTGTGGCGCATGAAAGACCACGGATAATCGCGTCCGGAATGCGGGGATGCGAACACCACACAAGACGTCAGAACCTCTGGACGATAAACATGAAACGCGACTTTTGGCATTCGTTCTCCTCTGCCAAAACATAAGCCGATTTTTTCTCTGTCCAAAAGCCCTTGATCCCTCCCGCGACTCCTTTTATAGACCCGTCCACCGGCGCGGGTATCCGCGCCCCATTTCGTTATGGGGCACGATCGGACCAGTCGGTAAGGGCGGTTAGCTCAGTGGTAGAGCACTACGTTGACATCGTAGGGGTCACAAGTTCGAACCTTGTACCGCCCACCATGATTATTCACCGCTTCGGGCCATAGCCCTGAGGCACTAGGCAACCCAAGGGCGCAAGCGATGCGCCGCGAAACAGGAGAAGACCCATGAAGGTCAAGAATTCGCTCCGCTCGCTCAAAAACCGCCATCGCGATTGCCGCGTTGTGCGCCGTAAGGGCCGAGTATACGTGATCAACAAAACCCAGCGTCGTTTCAAAGCGCGCCAGGGCTGATTTCAAAATCAGTGTTGAAATAGCGAAGGCCGCCCATCGGGCGGCTTTTTGCTGTTTGGGATATAGGAAAACGGCCCGCAATCTGCGGGCCGTTTTGTCATGTGATGAATTGTTGCTTAGCGCAGCAGACTGCCTGCCAGCAGGCGCACGACCGTTTGTTGGTCGAGGTAGCCGGTCACGGTGATGTTCCGTGCTTCCTGATAGCGGCGGATGGCGCGGCGGGTTTTGTCATCAAACGTGCCGTCCACAGACCCCGGTTTCAGGCCAAGTTCCTTCAGGCGCGCTTCGGCCAGACGGCGTGCGCTTTGCGGCAGGTTCAGTGCGGCTTCTTGTGCTTCGGCCTGAGCGATGGCGCGGCGTTCATCCGATGGGATTTGCAGCGCTTCGATTCGGGCTGCGGCCTCGTCTGCGAAGGCACCCTGCGGGAAGGCGCGAAGATAGTCCTGATAAGCCTCGATCGTGTCGGCGTTCGCGGCTGTATCCCACGCAGCCCGATCCTGTGCAGCGGCCTGCTGGCGTGCTTCGGCCTCAATTGCGGCAAGGCGTTCTTGTGCAACCTCGGCATAGACGCCATCAGGGTAACGGCTCAGATACGCGCGGAAGCCTGCAGCATCGCCCAGGGCGCCGGTTTCCTGCCAATATGCACGGTCCTGACGTTCCTGTTCTGCCTGACGCTGGCGGGCTTCTTCTTCAAGCTCAGCAGCACGGCGGTCGGCCTGAGCGCCAAGGCGGGTGATCTGTTCGCGGGTCAGATAGCTGGTGACTTCGAATGCGTTTGCTTCCTGCCAACGACGGATCGCTGCGCGACTACCAGGGCCAAAGATGCCGTCGATTCCGCGGGGTTCGTATTCCAGCAGGGTCAGATCACGCTGGATTTCGCGGCGCTGATCGCGAGACAGGTTCAGGGCTTCTTCTGCCAGACGCTCTGCGCGCATGGGTTCTGCCTTGATCTCTTCAATCTGGGCGCGGGCCTGATCGGCATAAAGGCCGTTAGGGAAGGCCGACAAGTAGTCTTCATAGCCTTGCAGGTCGGACCGTGCCGAAACTTTGGCCCAAAGCGCTTCGTCTGCGTCGGTCGAGGTCACTTCGATGACCTGCGGTTCCGGCGTTTCGCGCTCTTCCTCGAAGAAGGTCAGATCGCTAGGCACATAGCCGCGCAGGCTTAGATCCGACGAGTCGGCCAAGCGCACAACTGATCGGCGGGGTAGGGATGCTGCAAAGCTCGCGATATCCGTTGGCGTGCCAGTTACCATGGTCACGCCCTGCGGCAGATCGGGGGTGCCGATGCCAACAGTCAGCAGGCGCGTGTCCTGTAGTTCGAAATCCTCGGAGCCGATCATCAGAAGCGCCTGACCGGGATGTTGTGCAAGTTCTGCCAAAAGCGGCGACAGGGGCAGGGCCTCGGTCAGTGCGACGGTGATGTCGACATTGCTGCTGACCGTGGACGGCAGAAGGTAGGTTTCGCCACCCGTGGTGACAAAACGGCCCGTCAGCATGACAGCCGACATGTCTGTTTCGCTGTCCGACTGCGTCAGAAACCGCAGCGCGGCGCGGGTCATGTCTTCGGCCTCGGCATCCTTGACGGATACCACCTGACCGTAGGCACTGTATTGATCGGTCAGATCCTCGACCGACTGACCGCTTCTGAAGCGATCCATGACGGAAGTTCCGGCATTGCCGACAATCAGCATGTCGGTTTCGGCGATGGCCGTTGTGCCCCAAAGAAGGGCAGCGGCGGACAGAATGGTCTTTCTCATATTTCCCCCAACTCTGACCGCCCAATGCGGTCCTCAGTCGTATTTGCGTATGTCTTCAATAACGATCCCGTCGCGCGGCAGTTCCCCTGGAGCTACCAGTTCGACCTGACCTTTCAGCTTCAAAGCGGCCACAATTGCGTCTTGAAATGCCTCTGGATCGCAGAGGCCGGTTTCAATTTTCACAATCATTTCATCCATTTCGCCATTTCGGGTGGCGACAATCCGCGCACGGTCGATGGCGTCGTGACTTCCGACCAGTTGCGCGACCTGTTCGGGTCGCACAAACATGCCTTTGATCTTGGTTGTCTGGTCTGCACGACCCATCCAGCCCTTGATCCGCATGTTGGTGCGGCCGCAGGGGCTTTGGCCTGCCAGAATTGCGCTCATGTCGCCGGTGGCAAAGCGGATCAGCGGGTAATCGGGGTTCAGCGTGGTGACGACAACCTCGCCTACTTCGCCCTCGGCCACAGGATCGCCGGTGCCGGGCGTGACGATTTCGACGATGACACCTTCGTCAACGATCATGCCTTCCATCGCCTCGGATTCATAAGCGATCAGGCCAAGGTCAGCAGTGGCATAGCACTGGGTGCAGGCGATGCCGCGATCGGCGTAGTACTGGCGCAGCGACGGGAACAGCGCGCCACCCGAAACGGCGGCTTTCTTGATAGCAAGCTCGAGTCCCATCTCATCGGCTTTCTCCAGAATCACCTTCAGATAATCCGGTGTGCCGGCATAGGCGGTTGATCCCACATCCTTGGCGGCCCGCGCCTGCAATTCCGTCTGGCCTGTGCCCGCAGGAAGAACTGTCGCGCCGACCGCCCGCGCGCCGCTTTCGAACATCATACCGGCAGGTGTCAGGTGATAGCCGAAGCAGTTCTGCACCACATCGCCGCAGCCGATGCCAGCAGCTTTCAGAAAACGGCCCAGACGGAACCAGTCGCCGTCGATGTTGCCCGGTTCATAGATCGGGCCGGGGGACTGGAAGACATGGCTGAAGCCGCTGACAGGGCCGGCAAGTCCACCCAAGGGCGGCGTGGTGGACTGGGCCGACACCAGTTCCGATTTCCGCAGAACGGGCAGCTTGGCAAGATCAGCCATCGTTGTGACCGAAGCCGCATCCACGCCGGACAGCGCTGCATAGCCGGACAGCGCCTGCGCGCGGGCAATTTGCGCGGGCAGCGCCTTTGCCAGATCGGCGGCACGTTCATCGGCTGTGCGGTGTTCAAGGTCTTGGGTCATATCCATGTCTCCCATTGGGGGCTTTTTTCGTAAGTTAAGCGATATCACGGGTGGTGATATCGCTTTTCAGTTGGTGCAATCATGTGGTCGGCAGGGCGCCAAGGCACCCGGGCAGGCTTAGCTCAGCCAACGTTTCCGGCGGCGGTAGCTGCGCACATCGCGGAAGGATTTGCGGCCTTCCTCGGACATGCCCAGATAGAATTCCTTCACGTCGGGGTTTTCGCGCAGCGCCTCGGCGGTGCCCTCCATCACGACGCGGCCCGATTCCAGAATGTAGCCGGTGTGCGCATAGCGCAGCGCGACGTTGGTGTTCTGTTCGGCCAGCAGGAAAGACACGCCTTCGCCTTCGTTCACGGCTTTCACGATCTCGAAGATCTGTTCCACCAGCTGCGGGGCCAGACCCATGGACGGCTCATCCAGCAGGATGGTTTCGGGACGTGACATCAGCGCGCGGCCAATGGCGCACATCTGTTGTTCCCCGCCCGATGTATAGCCCGCCTGCGATTTGCGGCGTTCTTTCAGGCGCGGGAAGTAGTTGTAGACCATCTCAAGATCCGCATCGATCGCGCCCTTGCCGTCACGGCGGGTGTAGGCGCCGGTCAGCAGGTTTTCTTCGACGGTCAGGTGTTCGAAACAGTGACGGCCTTCCATCACCTGAATAACGCCCTTTTTCACCAGCGCGGCAGGATCAAGTTCCTGCACCTTTTCGCCGCGATACAGGATCGAGCCTTTGGTCACTTCGCCACGTTCCGAATGCAAAAGGTTCGAAATCGCCTTGAGCGTTGTGGTCTTGCCCGCACCGTTGCCGCCCAGAAGGGCTGTGATGCCGCCTTCCTTAACTGACAGGCTGACGCCCTTCAGAACCAGAATGACGTGGTTATAGATCACTTCGATATTGTTGACCTCAAGCAGCGTGTCTTTGGTCGGAGATGCATCCAGCATGGCGCTTCTTCTGTCTGAAAATTCCTGAAATCCACCGGCGACAGGGGTGCCGCCGGTGGGATGATCAACTTAGCCTTCGCAGGCGTCGTTTGTCGGCCACGGAGCGTTCGCATCCGCATATTCGCCGGCTTTTGTCGCGATCAGTTCGGCATAGTCGGATGTGTCGGGCATCAGGTGATCGGATGCTTTCACAAACTTCGAGCCGTCCCATTCCAGCATCCAGCCACCGGAGTGACCTGTGTGGTTCGAACACGATGTCGAGAAGGGCGGAACCATGCCGTCCAGGCCCAATTCGGCGATACGCTCTTCGGTCATGTTGATGTTTTCCAGACCCCAGCGCAGCTGCGACGCGTTGATTTCGGCTGTGCCGAATTCTGCCTGAGCGGTTGCGATGCCTTCTGCCAGAATGGCCGAGATGATGATGCCGCGGCTATAGAAGACGCCGGACATTTCTTCTTCGTTGGACTGGGTCAGACCCGCATCAACGACGTGCTTTTTGATGTCTGCCATGACAGGCGCATCAGGGTTCGGGAACGACCAGGAAATCGACTTATAGCCTTTGCCTGCTTCGCCAACGATTTTCACGTCAGCATCGTGACCGGACCACCAGACGCCGATGAAGTTTTCCATCGGGAACTTGGTTTTGACCGCTTCGGTGATCGCACCGGCGTTCATCGCACCCCAGCCCCACATCACGACATAGTCGGGACGTTCACGGCGGATTTGCAGCCACTGTGCAGACTGGTTCTGCATTTCTTTCAGACCAACCGGGATCGGAACCAGTTCAAAGCCCATTTCGCCGGCTTTCTTTTCCAGAAGCGGCAGGGGCTCTTTGCCATAGGGGTGGTCAAGGTGCAGGAAGGCGATCTTCTTGCCGTTCAGGTCACCCTGTCCCTGCAGGTACTGCAGGATCATGGATGCCGCATCCCAGTAACCGGACGGTGTGTTGAACGCCCACTGGAAGACCTTACCGTCTGCCATCGGCGAGAAGCCGTAGCCCGGTGCAAGGATCGGGATTTCATCGACGTTTGTTTTCGGCAGAACCTGCAGCGTGATGCCTGTGGACCACGGCTGGGTCACGATGGCTTTGGCTTTGGTCTTCTCGTAGCACTCAACGCCTTTTTCCGTGGAATAGCCTGTTTCGCATTCCTCGCTGTTGATCTTGATGCCACCGATGCCGCCATCACGTGCGTTCAGCATATTCAGGTAGTCGGCCTGACCGTTCATCAGCGGGATACCTGTCGCCGCAAACGGACCTGTCCGGTACGCGAGGTTCGGAGCATAAAGTTCTTGGGCGACCGCCGCCGTACCAAGAACCGCGCCCAACGCCACGGCAGAGGTGAGTTTCAGTAGTTTCTTCATGGTTTCCTCCCAATGGATAAGGATGTCGCCCGTTTTCGGGTCGTTCATTTTGTGGGGCCTGCCCGCGTTAGTGCGGGAAGGGCCAGATAGTCAGCTTTTCCCGGATCAGGCGCCACAGCTGGTTCAGGCCGTGTGGTTCGATGATCAGGAAGAAGATGATAAGAGCACCTACGATCATGATGTTCAGGTGTTCGACCGTAGCAGAAGAAATCGGGATGCCCAAAGCCGAGGGCACGATGTTCAGGACAACCGGCAGGCCAACGATCAGGATCGCACCCAGATAGTTGCCCATGATCGACCCCAGACCGCCAATGATGGCGATGAACAGAACGCGGAACGACAGCTGGATGTCGAACAGGTTCGGTTCCGCCGCGCCGCGCCACATAAAGACGAACAGCGCACCGGACACGCCCACGATGTAGGACGAGATCGCAAAGGCGGTCAGTTTGGACTTCATCAGGTTGATGCCGATCAGTTCGGCGGCGATGTCCATGTCACGCGTCGCTTTCCACGTGCGGCCCAAAGTGCCGCGGGTCAGGTTGATGCAGAGGATCGTCATGATCGTGACAACGGCCAGAACCACGTAATATTGCGTGATGGACGATGCCTGCGGGCCGGAAATCCAGACGCCTGCCATTTCGATATTCGGCACCTGAATCGCGCCCGAGGCGTTGTAGTTATAAAGCCAGGCCCATTTTTCAAACAGCCAGACAAGGAAGAACTGCGCGGCCAGCGTGGCGATGGCAAGGTAGAAGCCTTTGATCCGTAGCGACGGAATGCCGAAGGCTACACCGATCCCCGCCGAGAAGATGCCGGACAACATGATCGCGACAATCGGGTTCATCCACGGGAAGATCGTGATCAGCTTATAGCAGGCATAGGCCCCGACCCCCATGAACGCGGCGGTTCCCAGTGACAGCTGACCGGCAAAGCCTGTCAGGATGTTCAGGCCCATTGCCGCCAGCGCGTAGATCAGAACGGGAATCAACAGTGTCTGGAACGTGAATTCCGAGGCCGTCAGCGGGAAGACAACCCATGCAAAGGCCAGAATGACCATCAGTAGAATGGCGTCCTGACGTACAGGGAACAGCGCCTGATCGGCCTTGTAGCTTGTCTTGAACTGACCAGCAGTGCGGTAAAACATTTTCGTTTCGCTCCGTGTTTATTGGAACCGGCTCTGCTGAGCCGCGTTTGCGCTGCGACAGCCTGGCACAGCTGTTGCAAAATTACGGATGTAGCAATTCGGATATATTGATCGCGAAACAATACTGTGTGAAGTTTTGATTTCGCGCAATATAATTACTTTGCCGAGTTCAGGAGGAGATAGGGTCATGTCGGACGAGTTTGAAACACGGATGCGACGTTTGATATCCGAGGCAGAGGCGGACATCGGGTTCGACCGCGACAGACAGACGTCTGTTCTGCCGCAGTGGGTACCCAACACACGCCGTCCCGTGCGTTTGCGCGACAAGATGGTTGGCGTTCTGGCAGCAGCCAAAAATAGCGCCGGGACCTTTCTTGCGGATCGCAAATCCTGACCCTTTGAAATGGCGAGGGTGTGCATCGCTACACCCTCTCGATGATACGTTCGCCGAACAGCCCCTGCGGACGGAACAACAGCACGATCAGCGCCAGCACAAAGGCGAACCACGTTTCGGTGTTACCGCCAAGGAATGGCTGGCCCCAGTAGATCTCGAACAGCTTTTCCAGCATCCCGATCATCAGACCGCCAATGATGGCCCCTGTGATCGATTCCAGACCGCCCAGCATCAGAACCGGCAGCGCCTTGTAGGCAATGACCTCAAGCGCGAAGGACACGCCTGCGCGGGCACCCCATGCGATACCTGTCACCAGCGCGATGATACCGGCGATGAACCACACCAGAACCCAGATGGTCTGAAGCGAGATGCCGACAGACAGCGCCGCTTGGTGGTCGTCACCCAACGCGCGGATCGCGCGGCCCATACGGGTTTTGTTCAGGAACAGCAGCAGTCCAGCCACCAACAGCGCGGCAACGGCCACAGCGGTGATGTCTTTCTGTTCAAGGATCAGCAGGCCGCCCCATGGTTCAAGCACAAAGCTGTCTGTGGGGATGCCCAGCTCTTCGGTGATCATGACCTTGTTTTCACCACCAAAGATGATCTCGCCAAAGCCGATCAGAAACAGGGTGATGCCGATGGTGGCCATGAACAAGATGATATCCGGTTGCCCGACAAGCGGGCGCAGAACCACACGTTCAATAGAGATCGCTAGGATCAGCATCACCACCAGCGTGAGGCCCACACTAATCCATGCAGGCACGCCCATGGCATGCAGGCCGACCAGTGTCAGAGCGGCGAACACCACCATGATACCTTGGGCAAAGTTGAAAATCCGGCTTGAGCGGAAGATCAGAACAAAACCCAGCGCGATCAGGGCGTAAAGGATGCCTGAAACCAGACCTTCCCAAAGCACCTGCAACAGAAAGTCCGGCGCTGCGAACATTTCCTGAAACGGTTCGATCGTATATTTGTACATCTCGAGAAAGCCTCCGATCAATGCGCCACGCCAAGGTAGGCGTCGATCACATCTTGGTTGTTGCGCACCTCGTCGGGGGTGCCGTCTCCGATTTTCTTGCCGTAATCCATGACGACCACGCGGTCGGACAGGTCCATGACCACGCCCATGTCGTGTTCGATCAGCGCGATGGTCGTGCCGAATTCGTCATTCACATCGAGGATAAAGCGGGACATGTCCTCTTTCTCTTCGACGTTCATGCCGGCCATGGGTTCGTCCAGCAGCAAAAGCGATGGTTCCGCAGCCAAAGCGCGGGCCAGTTCCACGCGCTTTTTCAAACCATAGGGCAGGCGGCCCACCGGCGTTTTGCGGATGTTCTGAATTTCCAAAAAGTCGATAACCTTTTCAACGACTTCACGGTTCGCCAGCTCTTCGTCCCGCGCCTTGCCCCACCATACGGCCTGGGACAGGATGCCGGATTTCATATGGGTCAGACGGCCCGTCATGACGTTGTCCAGCACGGTCATGCCTTCGAACAAGGCGATGTTCTGGAACGTCCGCGCAACGCCCATGCGGGCGACCTCATAGGGTTTCATCTGCGGGCGCGGCGATCCTTTGTAGATCAACTGACCTTCGGACGGGGTGTAGAACCCCGAAATGATGTTCAGCATCGACGATTTGCCAGCGCCGTTCGGGCCGATGATGGCGCGAATTTCACCTTCACGGATGTCGAACGAAATGTCGTTGATCGCAACAACGCCACCAAATCGCAGCGTGATGTTCTGCATCTCCATCAAGACGCCGCCGATCTGGCGTCCGTCTTCGGTTACATAGCCTTCGGTATCCTTCACAAAGACACCCCCTGCTTTTCTTGAATTTCAGTCTGGGACCACTGGTAAAACGGGCGGGCTGGCGCAGATGCGCAGCACGTGCGGAAACTCATTCGGCGGCCTCCAGCGGTTTGATCTCGACCGGAACGACGTTCGCGTCGCGGATCGAGAGTGTCGCTGTGATTTTGCCTTTGCGCCCGTCTTCGTAGGTCACTTCGGTTTCGGTATAGATGCTGTACGCCCCGCCATAGAGAGCGTTCACAAGGTCCTCGAACTTTTCACCGATGATCTTGCGGCGCACTTTGCGGGTGCGGGTCAGTTCGCCGTCATCTGCATCCAGTTCTTTGTGCAGAACAAGGAAGCGATGCACCTGACAGGCCGATAGCATGTCATCCTGCGCGACGCTGGCGTTGACCTCTTCCACGTGGCTCTGGATCATGTCCAGCACCTTCGGGTGGCCTGCCAGTTCCTGATAGGACGCATAGGCGATGTTGTTGCGTTCCGCCCAGTTGCCAACCGCTGTCAGGTCAATGTTGATGAAGGCACAGCAACGGTCCTGACCGGCGCCGAAAACAACCGCTTCAAGGATGTTCGGATAGAACTTGAGCTTGTTTTCAACGTACTTCGGCGCGAACAGGGCACCCGAAGCCATTTTGCCAACGTCCTTTGCGCGGTCGATGATGCGCAGGTGACCCGTGTCTTCTTCGATAAAGCCCGCGTCGCCTGTTGCAACCCAACCTTCTGCGTCTTTGGTGTCAGCCGTGCTTTCGGCGTTCTTGTAGTATTCGACGAACACACCGGCCGAGCGGTAGAACACCTCGCCATTTTCGTTGATGCGGATTTCCACGCCGGGGGACGGAACGCCCACGGTGTCGGAACGCACCTCGCCATCCGGCTGCTGGGTGATGAACACCGAAGCTTCGGTCTGGCCGTACAGCTGTTTCAGGTTGATGCCGAGCGAGCGGTAGAAATCAAAGATTTCGGGGCCGATGGCTTCACCCGCTGTGTAACCCACGCGGACGTTCGAAAAGCCAAGCGCGTTTTTCAGCGGGCCATAGACCATGAACTCGCCAAGCGCGTATTTCAGCCGGTCCATCAGGCCGACAGATTCCCCATCAAGAATCTTCGGCCCGACTTTGCGCGCGTGATCCATGAAGTATTTGAACATGCGCTTTTTGAACGGGCCCGCATCTTCCATCCGGATCATAATCTGCGTCAGCTGGTTTTCGAAAACCCGCGGCGGCGCGAAATAGTAGGACGGCGCGATTTCACGCAGGTCCGTCATCATTGTGTCGGCGCTTTCGGGGCAGTTTACGCAGAAGCCCGTCCAATAGGCCTGACCGATCGAGAAGATGAAGTCACCAACCCATGCCATCGGCAGATAGGCCAGAACAGAGTCTGTCTGACGCAGGCCATCGAATTCAGACGACGCTTTGGCCGTTTCGATGATGTTGCGGTTGGACAGAACAACGCCCTTGGGCTTACCGGTTGTGCCCGAGGTGTACAGCATCACGCAGGTGGTGTCGTAATCCAGCGCGGCGATGCGACGTTCCAGTTCGGCACCCAGCGTGCCACGTGCAGCACGGCCCGATGCGACAACATCGTCGTATTTGTTCAGCGCGCTGTGATCATATTTCCGTAGGCCACGGGGATCGAGGTAGATCATCCGCTCGAACGCGGGCAGGCGATCCTGGATGTCGATGACCTTGTCGACCTGCTCCTGATCCTCGGCAAAGACGAACCGCGCGCCGCAGTGATCCAGCACATAGGCCATCTCTTCGGCAACAGCGTCTTGGTACAGCGGTACTGGGATCGCGCCGACCATCTGCGCGGCGACCATGGCCCCGTACAGTTGCGGGCGGTTGCGGCCGATGACGGCAATGAAGTCACCTTCATTGACACCAAATTCCAGCAAACCCAGCGCAACTGCTTCGATTTCATCGGCGGTTTCAGACCATGACCAGGTCTGCCAAATGCCAAATTCTTTTTCTCGATAGGCCGGAGCAGAGCCAAAGGCCTGCTTGTTTCGACGCAATAAGTCAGGGATAGAGCGCAGACCCTCTGCGCCCTTTAGGCTTGTCGACAAAATCTATTCCTCCCGGACGCTCTTACAGAGCGAACATTTTTATTGTGCTCCGCGCCCTCCTCGCGCGGTCCATCTTTGCGATGGTAGCCAACGTATATGAACGCTCGTTTCTTTTTTGGTCAAGCCCTGCGTTCACGCCTTAAAAAATTTGGTCTTTGAAAAAAGGCAGAATTGTTTTTTATCAGGTGGTTAAGTCATTGTTGACGCTGCGGCAATTTGTTCAAAAACGGGGCATACGCGGCGTGTTTCACCGGCGACCCGTCAAACGCACGGCTGTTGATTCCTCGAAATGATGCGGGGTGTTTCGCGGGCAGCAGGGTCTTTGCGCGGGTCCGCGTTGGGCAAAAGAAAACGGCGCAACCTGGGTCGCGCCGTTAAAGTGTTCTGATTTTACAGAATTTATTCCGCCGCAACCCGTGCTGGCTGGTCCGCCGCTTCTACGCGCACAGCCGAGTATTTGAACTCGGGAATTTTGCCGAAGGGGTCTAGCGCGGCGTTGGTCAGGATGTTGGCTGCCGCTTCGACATAGGCGAAGGGCAGGAACACCATATCGGGTGCCACGTTGCGATCCGCGCGGGCCATGATCTCGACACTGCCACGGCGTGTGGTCAGACGCACGCGGCCACCTGCCTCGACGCCCATCTGGCGCAGCGTTGCGGGGTGGATCGAACAGTTTGCCTCGGGTTCGACAGCATCCAGAACCGTGGCGCGGCGGGTCATCGACCCTGTGTGCCAATGTTCAAGTTGACGGCCCGTGGTCAGAACCATCGGGAAATCCTTGTCCGGTGCCTCGGCAGGCGGGGTCACGCGGGCAGGGGTGAACTTGGCGCGGCCAGCACGACGCGGGAAGCCATCGCCGAACACAACCGCCTGACCCGGATCTTCGGGGCCGTTGCACGGGTATGTGACCGAGCTTTCGGTTTCCAGACGTTTCCATGTGATGTGGTGCAGCGACCGCATCGACATCTTCATTTCGTCGAACACTTCGCGCGGATCGTCGTAATCCCAGTCCAGACCGATGCGGCGGGCCAGCTCGACGACGATTTCCCAATCCTCGCGGGCCTCGCCCGGTGTCGGGACAGCACGGCGGACCATCTGAACCTGACGGTTGGTATTGGTCACTGTGCCCGATTTTTCCGGCAGCGCCGAGGCGGGCAGTATCACATCCGCGTAGTTCGCGGTTTCGGTCAGGAAGATATCCTGCACCACAAGGTGATCCAGCTTGGCCAGCGCCTTACGGGCGTGATCCACATCGGGGTCGGACATGGCGGGGTTTTCACCCAGCACATACATGCCACGGATTTCGCCGCGATAGACACGGTCCATGATCTCGACCACGGTCAGGCCCGGTGTTTCCTCGATCTCGGTGCCGCGCCAGATGTGGCGGAACAGATCACGGACTTCACGGTCTGCCACCGACTGATAGTCGGGCATCACGTGAGGGATCAGACCTGCGTCAGACGCACCTTGCACGTTGTTCTGACCACGTAGCGGGTGCAGACCTGTGCCCGGTCGGCCAACGTGACCGCACAGCAGCGCCAGAGAGATCAGGCAGCGCGAATTGTCTGTGCCGTGGACGTGTTGCGACACACCCATGCCCCAGAAGATCATGGCAGCGCGGGCATCAGCAAAGGTGCGCGCAACGCTCCGGATCGTTTCGGCGTCAATGCCGCAAATCTCGGCCATACGCTCGGGCGTGAAGGCGCGGATGTGTTCGCGGAATTCGAAGAAGCCTTCGGTGAAGCCCTCGATATACTGACGGTCGTACAGCTTTTCTTCGACGATCACGTTCATGATCGCGTTCAAAAGCGCCACGTCCATCCCCGGACGGAACTGCAGGTTATAGGCCGCGTGTCGCTTCAGACCGTTCTGGCCGCGGGGGTCCATGATGATCAGCTCACCACCGCGTTTTGTGAACTGTTTGAAGTAGGTTGCGGCAACGGGGTGGTTTTCGGTCGGGTTGGCCCCGATCACGATAGCCACGTCAGCGTTTTCGATCTCGTTAAAGCTGGCGGTCACAGCGCCCGAGCCCACGTTTTCCATCAGCGCCGCAACGGACGACGCGTGGCACAGGCGTGTACAGTGGTCGACGTTGTTGTGTTTGAACCCCTGACGGATCAGTTTCTGGAACAGATAGGCTTCTTCGTTCGTACACTTGGCCGAACCGAAACCGGCAACAGATTTGCCGCCATAGTAAGAGCGTAGATCGACCAGACCTTTGGCGGCGAAATCCAGCGCCTCTTCCCACGTCGCTTCGCGGAAGTGCGTCCAGGGGTTGGACGGATCGACGTTCAGACCCTTTTCCGGGGCATCGTCACGGCGGATCAGCGGTTTGGTCAGGCGGTGGCCGTGGTGAATATAGTCAAAGCCGAAACGACCTTTCACGCACAGGCGGCCTTCGTTCGACGGGCCGTTGATGCCCTCGACATAGGCGACCTTGTCGTCCTTGACCTTGATCGACACCTGACAACCCACGCCGCAGAACGGGCAGATCGAATTGACTTCGCTGTCGAAATCGTTGCGGTCGCCTTGCTGCTGATCGTCCAGAATGCTGGCAGGCATCAGCGCGCCAGTGGGGCATGCCTGAACGCATTCGCCACAGGCCACACAGCTGGAGGCCCCCATCGGGTCATCCAGATCGAACACAGGAAACGCATCGTGGCCGCGATCCGCCATACCGATCACATCGTTGACCTGAACTTCGCGGCAGGCGCGGACGCAGAGGTTACACTGGATACAGGCATCGAGGTTCACGCGCATCGCGACGTGGCTGTCATCCAACAGCGGAATGCGTTCGGCATCCATCGACGGAAAACGGCTTTCGGTGACGCCGTTAAGATCGGCCATATCCCAGAAGTGCGAGGATTTGTCATGCGCGACTTCGCGTTCAGGCTGGTCAGCGACCAACAGCTCCATCACCATCTTGCGCGCGGTTTTAGCGCGGTTCGACTGCGTGGTGACAACCATGCCTTCCTGCGGTTCACGGATACAGGACGCGGCCAGCGTGCGTTCGCCTTCGATCTCGACCATGCAGGCACGGCAGTTGCCATCGGGGCGATAACCGGGCTCGGGGCGGTGGCACAGGTGCGGGATTTTCAGGCCGCGACCGTTCGCAACTTCCCAAATGGTGTCGCCCTTCTGGGCTTCAACTTCTTCTCCATCAAGGATGAAACGGATGGTGTCGGACATGGCAATGCCTCCCTAAATCTCGGGCTAGAAATACAATCGCATGCCTTCGTATTCAGGCGCAATTCCGACTCCTTGACTAGAAAACACGGCGTCGGTGTTTCCTATAGGCGTCAAAACGCAAGAAATGGGGCGGTTGGGGTGCGTATCGGGGTGGGGTGCGGAAATCGGGTTCGTGGCGCGGCGTTACCGCAATTTCACTTTTCATCTGTCAGCCCAGCGGCTACCCAATCCGCAAAACAGGAGCAGGCCCATGTCCCAGATCACCCTAGTCCGCCACGGTCAGGCAAACACGACTGCGCGTGACGAAGCCAGCTATGACCGGCTGAGCGATCTTGGCCATCAGCAGGCGGCGTGGCTTGGCGGTTACTTCCGCAATTCCAACGAACGTTATGCCCGTGCCTATTCCGGTACGTTGCTGCGGCATCGCCAGACGCTGCAGGCGATGGATCTGGAATTTACCAGCGAACCGGTCGTTGATGAACGCCTGAACGAGGTCGAATACTTTACCCTCGCCACGCTTTTCGAAGAACAGCACAATGTGCCCCTGCCGGGTGAGCGGGAAGAATTCGTGCGTCACCTGCCGAAAATGTTCGCCCATTGGCGGGATGGCAAAATCGAAGGTGCGCCGGAAAGTTTCGATGATTTCCGCAATCGTACGCAGGATGCATTGGCCGAGATTTCCGAAGGCGAAGGGCCAGCTCTGGTCGTTACATCCGGCGGGCTGATTGGCATGGCGATGATGGTCACGATGCGTCTGGATCTTGAGGCGATGGCCCATCTGTGTTTGTCGATTGAAAACACGTCCGTGCACCGTCTGCAGAAATTCCCCTCGGCGCTGGCACCGGTTCAGTTCAATGCATGTCCGCATCTGGACAGCCCCGAACGAAGACTGTCCAGAACACATCTTTAAGCCCAGGACGAACCGCGTTAGCGTCCCGCAAAAGACCGAAAGGATCGCTGCGATGACGCATCTCTGGCTGCGCGCCGAAACCCGCCCGAATGAAGAACGTGTTGGCCTGACACCGGAAGGTGCCAAAAGCCTGATTGATAACGGCTTTACCCTTACGGTCGAAGAAGGCAGCCAGCGCGCCATTCCGATTGACGGCTATCGCGATGCTGGTGCGACCATCGTGCCAGAGGCGTCTTGGCCCGCCGCGCCCGAGGATGCGATCATCTTCGGTCTGAAAGAACTTCCCGAAGAGGACACGCCTCTGCGCCACCGGCACATTCTGTTCGGTCACGCCTACAAGGGCCAACCCGCCGGTCAGCGTCTGTTGAAGCGGTTCAAGGCAGGCGGCGGCATGCTTTATGATCTGGAATATCTGACAGACCCCGACGGCCGACGTGTCGCGGCGTTCGGCTATTGGGCGGGTTATGCCGGTGCGGCTGTGTCGCTTATGTGCTGGGCTGCGCAAAAACAGGGCGGCATCGCGGGACCGGTCAGTACTTATGCGTCCTCTGATGCGTTGAAAGCAGACCTGTCCGCACGTCTGGACGCCTGCGGTGTTGCGCGACCCAATGCAATCGTCATCGGTGCGCTGGGCCGTGTCGGTACGGGCGCGTCTGATCTGTGTACGGCGATGGGTGTTGACGTGACCCGTTGGGACATGGCCGAAACTGCCAGCGGCGGGCCGTTCCCTGAAATCCTGCAACATGACGTGTTCCTGAACTGTATTCTGGCACGTCCCGGCACACCGGTGTTTGTGCCCGCCGACGCGCTGACAGCTGATCGCAAACTGTCGGTCATCGGCGATATCGCCTGTGATCCCGACAGCGATTTCAGCCCGATCAAGGTCTATGACCGCACCACAAGCTGGGCTGACCCTGCGCTGCGCGTTTGTGATGATCCGGTTCTGGATGTGACCGCCATCGACAACCTGCCGTCGCTGCTGCCTGCCGAAAGCTCGGATGATTTCGCAGGTCAGTTGCTGCCGCATCTGTCCACACTCGACCGGCTGGACCAAGGTGTTTGGGCGCGCGCGAAAGACCTGTTTGAAGACCACATTGGAAAGGTGACAGCATGACAATCCATTGGTGCGGAACCGGCCTGTCGGCGATCCCCGGTTTGCGGAAGCTGATCGAAGACGACCAAGACGTGATGGTCTGGAACAGAACCGTGCCCAAGGCCCAAGAGGCCGCGGGCGATCTGACCGACCGGATCGCTGCGTTTACTGTCGAGGCGCTGACCGCTGAGCTGACTGCCGGCGATGTCATCGTGTCGATGCTGCCTGCCGACATGCATGTGCCCTTGGCCGAACTGGCGCTTTCCAAGGGCGCGCATTTCGTATCGTCCTCTTACATCTCGCCCGAGATGCAGGCGCTGGATGCCAAGGCCAAGGAACTGGAGCTGTCGTTGGTAAACGAGGTCGGCCTTGATCCCGGTATCGACCACCTGTTCGCCCACGATCTGGTCGCGGCCTATCGCGCGTCAGGGGTGCATAGCGAAGATACGGCGCTCAGCTTCACCTCCTACTGTGGTGGGGTGCCGAAGGTTGCCAACGACTTCCGCTATAAATTCAGCTGGTCGCCCCTTGGCGTGCTGCGTGCGCTGAAATCGCCGTCCAAGTCGATCAAGGCGTTCGAGGAATGGAATGTCGACCGCCCATGGAATGCCCTGTCCCGCTACGAGGCGCCGTTGCCAGAGGCAGAAGAGTTCGAAGTCTACCCGAACCGCGACAGCCTGCCGTTCATTGCGGCCTATAACTTTGATCCGGCGTGGACCATCAGGGATTTCGTTCGCGGCACCCTGCGTCTGGATGGCTGGGCGGATGCGTGGAAGCCTCTGTTCGACGAGATTGAAACGCTGTCCGGCCCCGAAGGCGAAGCGCGCCTGCGCGAGATGTCGGAGCAGCTTTGGAATGATCACGCCTATGACGATGGCGAACCGGATCGGGTTGTGATGTGCGTGTCGCTGGAAGCGAAAGAAGGCGACTCGACCACATGGCACCAGACCTATGTCATGGACGCATGGGGCGACGAACGCGGATCGGCGATGGCGCGGCTGGTGTCGATGCCTGTTGCAATGGCGGTGCGTGACGTGTTGGACGGCCGGTTTGCCGCAGGCGTCCACGCCGCGCCAGAGGCATCAGAGCAGGTCTCGGACTGGATCGCGGCGGTGTCAGGATTGGCGCAGCATTTGGAAAAGGTGGATCATCTGGGCTGACGAGGCGGGGGCGCTGCCCCCGTGCCCCCGGAGTATTTCGGGACAGATGAAAGCCTGAAACGAAAAACGGCCCGGGGTGATCCGCGGGCCGTTTTGTTTTAGTTCAGCAGGCCTGCGTGGCGCAGGGCAGCCTGGATTTTGTCCTTGGTCGGATCGGTCAGCGGCATCAGCGGCAGGCGCACGCTGTCTTCGCAAAGATCCAAGAGGCTCATGGCGTATTTCGCGCCGCTGACACCCGGTTCGGTGAAGATGGCCTGATGCAGCGGCATCAGACGGTCTTGGAGTTTGAGCGCTGTGGCGTAGTCGCCGGCAAGGCAGGCCTCTTGCATTTGCGAGCAGAGCGCAGGGGCCACGTTTGCGGTGACCGAGATGCAGCCTGTGCCGCCTTGGGCGTTGAAGCCGTGCGCCGTGGCGTCTTCGCCAGAGACCTGAATGAAGTCCAGACCGCAGGTGATGCGCTGGGCGCAGACACGGGCCAGATCGCCGGTGGCATCCTTGACGCCTGCGATGCGCGGCAGCTGGGCCAGTTTGCCCATGGTTTCCGGTGTCATATCCACAGCCGAGCGACCCGGGATGTTGTAGATGATGATCGGAATATTGCTTTCGTCATGAAGCATGCGGAAGTGTTCATACAGGCCCGCTTGCGTCGGCTTGTTGTAGTAGGGTGTCACGACCAGCGCGCCGTCTGCACCGACGTTCTGCGCGTGATGCACAAAACGCAGCGCTTCGGCTGTGTTGTTCGAGCCCGCGCCTGCGATGACAGGGATGCGCCCAGCTGCGGCTTTGACCACGGTATCAACGACGGCTTCGTGTTCGGAGTGGGTCAGCGTCGGGCTTTCGCCCGTTGTTCCTACCGGCACCAGACCGTGCGAGCCCTGATCGACGTGCCAGTCAACCAGACGTTTAAGCGTGTCAAAATCCACTGCGCCGTCTTTAAACGGCGTGACCAGTGCAGGCATTGACCCTTTGAACATGACACGCTCCTTTCATTTTCACACGTTCGTGGTGGCTCTTTGCATAATCCCGCCGAGTTGATTTGTATCGGCTGGCGCAAAGGATATGTTCCAACGCGTGTCTATCGTGTTTCAAACGGGAAAATGCAAGATCATGTATCGCGTCTTTGCCAAGATCGCCCTCTGCTGTGTGCTGTTTGCCTTGCCATTCGGGACTGCAGCTCAGGACAGGCCGCTTGCGACCGCAATGGACGAAATGCGCGACGGCAACTGGACCGCAGCCATGATCACCGCGCGGGGGGACGGGCAGGTCGGGCTTGATCTGATTCTCTGGCATTGGTTGCGCGCGGGTCATGGCGATGCGCGGCAGTTGATCGATTTTGTGACGCGTAATCCTGATTGGCCGGGGATGCCTTATCTGCGTGAGAAAAGCGAAGCGGCGATTGTCGAGGCATCACATGATGCGGTGCGCGCGTTTTTTGCCGAACAAGGCCCGCAGACAGGAACAGGCGCGCTCAGCTATGCGCGGGCGTTGCAGGCCGCAGGGCGTGGAGGCGAGGCTGAGGCCGAGATCGTTCTGGCGTGGAGGACACTGGCGCTGTCGTCGGATGAACACGCCGCGTTTCTGGCGGATCACAGCACATTGCTGAAGCCGCACCACGCGGCGCGTCTGGATATGGCGCTTTGGAAACGCTGGTCATCCAACGCGCGGGCCATGTTGCCTTTGGTATCTGACGGTGAACGGGCCTTGGCCGAGGCGCGGCTTGCCCTGCAATCCGAGGCGGCAGGGGTGGACAGTTTTATCGAAGCCGTTCCCGCCGCCTTGCAAGATGATGCGGGGTTGGCGCGTGATCGGTTTGCGTGGCGTTTGGCCAAGCGTCGTACAGCGGATGCGGTTGAGCTGTTGCTGGAACGGTCCACATCCGCCGAAAGCCTGAAAGAGCCTTGGGCATGGGGCAACCCGCGCCGCGATCTGACGCGTGAAGCCATGCGCGACGGGCGCCATCAGGAGGCGTACAAAATTGCCTCGACCCATTTCCTGACCGAGGGCTCGGATTTCGCAGAGTTGGAGTGGCTGTCGGGCTATATCGCTCTGCGGTTCCTGAAAGAGCCGAAAAAGGCGGTCGAGCATTTCCGCAATCAGCTGTTGGCCGTGGATACGCCGATTTCACTGGGGCGCGCGGGGTATTGGATCGGTCGCGCGGAAGAGGCCGCTGGCAACGTACAGGCCGCGCAGCAGGCCTATGAATTCGGTGGCGCGTATCAGACATCGTTCTACGGACTGCTTGCTGCGGAAAAGGCGGGAATGGACGTGGATCCGCGTTTGGCGGGGAATGAGGAGTTTCCCGATTGGAAAGATGCGGAATGGTTGAAGTCTTCGGTCTATCAGGCGGCGGTTCTGCTGTTGGCGTCGGATGAACTGGACCTTGGTGAACGGTTTCTGACGCATCTGGCCGAGTCGCTGGATCGGACTCAGATCGGGCAAATGGGCCGGATGCTGGCGGATTTCGAACGGCCCCATGTGCAGGTCATGCTGGGCAAACGCGCGGCGCAGGTGGGGATGGAAATGCATGCCTCCTACTATGCGCTGCATCCGCTGATTGACCGGAATTTCCCGATCCCGACCGAAATGGTGCTGGCCATCGCGCGGCGGGAATCCGAATTTGACCCCAAGGTGATCTCGCACGCCGGTGCGCGTGGTCTGATGCAGTTGATGCCGCGCACGGCCGAGGCCGTTTCGGGCTGGTTGGGCAAGGATTATGAACTGTCCAGACTGACGAGCGATCCAGAATACAATGCGGAACTGGGCTCTGCCTATCTGGCAAAACTGGCCGAGGATTTTAACGGAAACGTCGTGATGATGTCGGCGGGATATAATGCTGGCCCATCACGGCCTGAGCGTTGGATGGAGCTATATGGCGATCCGCGCAAAGGCCAGATCGACGTGATCGACTGGATTGAAACGATCCCGTTCGACGAAACCCGCAACTATGTGATGCGGGTTGCCGAAAGCCTGCCCATCTACCGAGCACGGTTGGGCCGTGATCCCCTGCCTATCCCGTTTTCCAAAGAGTTGGTCGGATCAACCCTTTTGCCGCGCGCGCCATAGCGTGAAGAGGCCCGCGCTGACAATGATGACAGCGCCCAGAACCACATTCGTGCGGATCGTGTCGCCAAACACAGTCACACCCAGTGCAGAGGCAAAGACCAGTTGGAGGAACGCAAAGGGCTGAACAGCGCTGGCCTCGGCGGCCTCATAGGCTTTGATCAGGGTCCAGTGGGCCAAGGACGCGGTCAGGCACAACACGCCCATCCACATCCAGTCTGTCTGGCTCATGGGTTCCCAATGCCAGATGCCGATCGCGGTGGTGACGACCGCGCCAACAACGCCCGTCCAAAAGAACGTGGTGGCGGCGCTGTCCTTCCGCGCCACATAGCGGTTCAACAGGCCGTACAGCGCGAACATGAAAGCTGCTAGCAGGGGAATCGCGGCGTAGGGTGAAAACACACCGCCCGAGGGTTGCAGAATGATGATCACCCCGATGAAGCCCACACCAATCGCGGCCCATCTACGCCAGCCCACATATTCGCCCAGAACGGGGCCCGACAGGGCGGCGATCAACAGCGGGTAACAGGCGAAAACTGCGTGGCTTTCCACTAGCCCGAGATAGACAAAGCCCTGCACCATCACCAACACCTCAAGCGCAAGGATCGCGGCGCGGAAGCCCTGAACCAGCGGCTGGGTCGTGGCGGCGGCCTTTTTGATCGACCCGGCCTGAAGCCGCGCGATGCCGATCACGAACGCAGCAAAGAACCAGTAACGGATCATGATGACCATGTAGGTGTTATACGCCTCGGCCAAGTGGCGCGAGATGCCGTCCTGCATGGCGAAAATGAAGGTCGTGACGACCATCAGCCAGATACCGGTGCGTGTGTCGTTGCGTGTCATGCGGGGGCCTTTCGGGCGACGGTCATATGGCGTTTGCGGCCAAATCCTGGAATGCGGTCAACGGTAAAGCCACCCGCCTCAAGCGCGCGGCGGATGGCGCCTGCGGCAGAGTAGGTGGCAGCGGTGCCATCGGGGGCGGTGTGTTGCCCAACCTCGGCCATCAGATCGGGTTCCCAAAGTTCAGGGTTTTTCGCAGGTGCGAAGCCGTCCAGAAACCACGCATCGGCCTGACCGGCCCATTTTGGCAACGTCTGTCGCGCATCGCCTGTGATCATCCGGAATTGCAGGTCGGGCAGGTCGATGTCCGTCGCGCCCTGTTCCCAGAACGGGGCGAGCTCAGCGGCGATATCGGCCACCTCAGGGAATTCGGCCTGCGCGCGGATCATGTCGGAGGCGGCAAGGGGATAGAGTTCAAACGTCGTGAACCGCATCTGGCCGCTTTGCCCGCTGTCACGCCACAACTTCAGCGCGGCCAACAGGTTCAGCCCCGTGCCAAACCCCAGTTCGGCAATCTGGAAACCATCCGTAAACCGCTTAGGCAGACCATTCCCCGCCAGAAACACGTACTGGGTTTCCGCCAGACCGTTATCCAGCGAATAATACGGGTCATCAAAACGGGTCGAAACCGGCACGCGTCCGTCGCGCCAGTCAAGAGGTGTCTGGTCGTCCATGCCTGAAAGCCTTAGTTGGGTCAGGTGGACACTGCGACGGAAAAACGGGAATGGCAAGGATCGACATCACAGTTCGCGGGGCAGGAATTTTCGGCCTCTCGGTGGCTTGGGCCTGTGTGATGCGCGGGGCGTCTGTGCGCGTGGTCGATCCGTTCGGCGCAGGGGCCGGATCGTCCGGCGGGATCGTGGGGGCACTGGCCCCGCACGTGCCGGAAAACTGGAACGACAAAAAGGAATTTCAGCTGGAGAGCCTGCTGATGGCCGAAGGTTTTTGGGCCGGGGTCGAGGCCGCAGGCGGTGTGTCGTCCGGCTATGGCCGGACAGGGCGTTTGCAACCCGTCGCGGATGCGGCGGCTGAAGGTCTTGCGCAGCAACGGGGCGTGAATGCCCAGTCCCTGTGGAAAGGTCGTGCGGCGTGGGACGTTGTGCCGTTGGAAGCTGCGGGCTCATTTGCGCCCGCCACACCGTCCGGCCTGCTGATCCACGACACCCTGACCGCCCGCATGCACCCACGCCGCGCCTGCGCAGCTTTGGTCGCGGCTTTGCAGGCCAAGGGCCGCGAGGTTGTCACGGACGCGCCGGACGAAGGGCTGGTCGTCTGGGCCACCGGCTGGCAGGGGTTGTTGGATCTGAACCAATGGGTCGGCAAAAACGTCGGCGCGGGGATTAAGGGGCAGGCAGTGCTTTTTGAATACGCGGCACCCGACGCACCGCAGTTGTTTGTCGATGGTCTGCACATCGTGCCCCATGCCGACGGAACGGTTGCCATCGGTTCAACCAGTGAACGGGAGTTCGATAGTCCAACCGCGACGGACGATCAGTGCGATACGCTGATTGATCGCGCTATCGCGGCACTGCCAGAACTCGCTGATGCCCCTGTAATCGAACGCTGGGCAGGGGTGCGGCCCCGCGCCAAATCCCGCGCGCCGATGCTGGGCGCTTGGCCGGATCGCGACGGGCATTTCATTGTGAATGGCGGGTTCAAGATCGGTTTTGGCATGGCGCCGAAAGTGTCAAAGGTCATGGCCGATCTGCTGCTGGACGGCCGCGACGCCATTCCAGAAAGCTTTCGGGTCGCAGCCTCGATCTAAGGCCACGACCCGTTTTGCGAAGGCAATAAGCCTTAGTTAGACACCTGTTCCCGCAGGATCGATGCTGTCAGCGAGAACAGCAGATACAGACCCGAGAAGATCAGGAACGACAAAATCGTATTCTCGAACTTACGCGGATAGGCGGGGTCTTCGGAGGCAACCGGCACAACCGACGTCGTCAGGTAGCGCGCTTGGCTTGTGGCGTCGGCGCGGGCCGTTTCCAGACGCTCCAGCGCGGCTTGCAGCATCATATCGCGTGTCGCAAGGTCGGCCTGCGCCAATTGGATACGCACGGCTATTTCCGCCAGTGAATCCTCGCCTACTGTGGCCGACGTCATTTCATTATTCAGTTGCTGAAGCATAGCTTCAAGGCGACGGATATCGCCACGGGCACCGTCAACACGGCTTTGGTTCGGGCGCTGGTTGTCCAGCAGGGCCTGCAGCTGAAGCTCTTTTTCCTGAAGCTGGATTTCGATGTTGTTGATCTGTCCACGCAACGCGCCGATCTTGGCTTCGGGGTCGATGATGGTGCCTTCGTTTTGCAGGCGAACCAGTTTTTCCTGCGCTTCGCGACGGGCGGCTTCGGCCTCGATCAGACCTTCTTCTGCGTCGACCACAGCGTTGGATCGTTTGCGCAGCGACAGGTTGTCTACACGCTCTTCTGCGTAGCTGATCAACACGCGGCTGAATTCGGCGGCGATTTCGGGGTCGGCGGCTGCGACCTCCATTTTCACGACGCCTTCTGTCGGATCATAGCCGATCTGAACGCGCTTTTTATAAACCTTATAGGCCTCTTCGTTCGACGAATCCTCTTCCAGACGCTGGATCGGGTCGATGGACGGATCGGCAAAGTGGCTGCGGAAGCCAAGATCGGAATCCAGTCGCAGCATCGCATCCTTCGAGGTCAGATAGGACTGCACCGCAATCGCATCCTGGTTCGTGGCGAACTGGGTGCCTGTCAGAAGACCACCCATGCCGCCACCGGCCGAGTCGTTCTTCAGGATCAGGAATTCGGACTTGGTCGCATACATCGGGGTCGCGACGGCATAGAAGTAGTAGCCCGCAATGATCGTTGGCAGCATGACGAAGAACGCCAGACGCGTCAGCAGCAGCATCAAGCGGGTGCGGCGGCGTTTCGCGATGTCCTTCTGTACCTTCATGATCTCGATGGCGCGTCGCTCGGACGGGCTCATCGTGTCGGTCGAAGGCAGCATCTGCTTTTCAGTGGCGATTCTTTGCGGCAATTGGACGGCACCCTGCGGCGGTTGTTGTGCCTGCTGTGCGCCGGGTTGCTGTTGCTGATGTTGCAGGTTCGCGGCCACGGCGGCTGCAGCGGCACCTGCCACGCTGGTACGTTTCGGTGCCTGCGGCTGACCGGCGGGGGCGGCGGCCGGTTGGGCGGGTTTTTTCGGATCACCCACCACCAGTTCCAGCGCGTTGCCCTGCTGGAACGGATCAATGCCTTGGGCCCGCAGCAGGCGGACCGCGTCGAAATCGGATGTGGGCGACAGCCCGTGGCGTTGGGCCACGCGGCGCGCCATGCGCAACTGGCGGCCTGTCAGACCCTCGGCGCGGATCGCGTCGATCGCGCTTTCCGAGGCGACCTGAGTGGGCGATGCGACATTCGCCTGATCAATCGCGCTTGCCGCAGAGCTGCGGGGCGTTTGGGGCGCCGTGGTCGGCGTAGCAGCTTGTGGTTCACCCGCGTCCGCGGGCGTGCTGCGCCGGATGCGGAACTTCTTAGCTTTGGGTTTCGTAGTCATATAACTGCTTCGCCTCTTCTAGAGAATCGAACATATGCAGGTGTCCGCCCGATAGGACCGCTGCCTTTTTAACAAACTTCTCAAGGATTTCTGCCTGGTGTGACACGATGATCAGTGTGGATTTCTCCAACCGGTCCGCCAGCAGATCCCCTGCTTTTTTATTGAACTCGACGTCTGTCGAATTGGGCATGCCCTCATCCACCAGATACATGTCGAAATCGAGCGCAAGGAGCAGCGCAAAGGTGAAACGCGCCTTCATACCGGACGAATAAACGCCCAAAGGCTGGTCAAAGTATTCGCCCAGATCGCAAAGCCAGCGACAGAAGGCTTCGACGTAATCAGGGTCCAGACCATAAAGCCGTGCGATGTAGCGGGCGTTTTCGCGGGCCGACAGTCGGTTCACAACGCCGCCCATGAACCCCAGAGGAAAGGAGATCCGGCAATTGCGGCGAATTTCGCCTTCGTCGGGTTTTTCCAGGCCGCACATCATACGCACAAGCGTGGTTTTGCCCGTACCGTTCGGCGCCAGAATGCCCAAAGACTCGCCCAGATCGACGCGGAAAGTCGCGCGATCCAAGATCACTTTGTGGTGTGATCCCGTCCAAAAGGACTTACTGACGTTCTCGAACTCAAGCATGCTAGGCCCTGCTGCTACCTTATCTGGCCATTTGACCAGTCTCTTTGTCTCTAGAGTTAGATTTTGGTCAGATTATGACCGGTTTTCGAAACAAAGACCACGAATTGCGGCGATTGCTTCTGCGCTGACCTGCACTAACTGTGCCTAGTCCAAGAATTATAGCAAAGGATTGTATCCATGAACCTCTCTCGTCGTCACTTTGTTATTACAAGTACTGCCGCTGTTGCCGGAACCATCGTTTTGCCGCACGCAGTGCGTGCTGCCGCGCATGGCGCTGACAGCTTTGAAACCGATGCAGGAATGTTTGTTGTGCATCCGGTCGAACATGCGTCCATCGTTCTGGAAACGCCCAAAGGTGTTATCTACGTCGATACCGTCGGTGATCCGTCGCTCTATGATGACATGCCGGATCCCGATCTGATTGTGATTACCCATGAACATGGCGATCACTATAATGCCGATACGTTAACGGCGATTTCATCGGATACGACGCCGATCATCGTGAACCCGGCTGTGTATGAAAAGCTGCCCGAGAACCTGAAATCGCGTGCAACCAGCGTTGCCAATGGCGCGGCAACGGATTGGGAAGGCGTCACTTTTGATGCGATCCCCGCGTATAACATCACCGAAGGCCGCGAAAAATTTCACCCGCAGGGGCGTGACAACGGCTATGTCATGACGTTCGACGGTTTCCGCATCTACGTGTCCGGCGATACCGAAGACACGGCCGAAATGCGCGCGCTGGAAAATATCGACATGGCATTTGTCTGTATGAACCTGCCGTTCACAATGGATGCGACCGCTGCTGCCGATGCGGTGAACACGTTCCAGCCCAAGGTCGTCTACCCCTACCACTTCCGTGGTCGTGATGGCGGCACACAGGACCCCAAGGCGTTTGCCGAGATGGTCACCGATGCCGAGGTCAAAATCGGTGGCTGGTATCCGGGCGGTCTGGGCTAACCCACCCCGAATCTTTTTCCTCCAGGTGGCGCTCCGTTCGCGGGGCGTCACGCTTTTATGGGGTTCGATTCCGGAATGATGCGCGTCATGGTTGGGTTACATTTGTGGTTTTTGATCAAAAAGCAGTCAAAACCGACTCGGGACAAGTGGCCGCCTCTGGTAGCTGAGTGTCGTTTTTGACCTGCGATGCTTCGCTTTTCTGTTCGAATTTCCCTTGTTTGCGCAATGATCCAGCAATTCTTGCCTAAATAGTTGCAACACTGACGGGCACGCGCTTTAGTCTTGGGCAATAGAGCGAATAAATCGCGAAACAAAAACAGGGAGCCAAGAGATTGGCGGATACGGCTGAGACCGACGCATTCGTTGCGTTTGAACGAGTGCAAAAGAGTTATGACGGCGAGAATCTGGTCGTCAAAGATCTTAACCTTTCGATGCCCAAGGGCGAGTTTCTGACAATGCTTGGGCCGTCAGGGTCCGGTAAGACGACATGTCTTATGATGCTGGCAGGCTTTGAAACCGCGACATACGGCGAAATCAAACTGGACGGCGTATCGATCAACAACATTCCTCCGCACAAACGCGGCATCGGGATGGTGTTCCAGAACTACGCGCTTTTCCCGCACATGACCGTTGCCGAAAACCTCAGCTTCCCGCTTGAGGTGCGCAAGATCGGCAAGTCCGAACGCGAGGCCAAGGTCAAACGCGCGCTGGATATGGTGCAGATGGGGGCCTTTGGCGGCCGTCGCCCTGCGCAAATGTCTGGTGGTCAGCAGCAGCGGATCGCGCTGGCTCGTGCGCTGGTGTTCGAACCCGAACTGGTCCTGATGGACGAACCGCTGGGCGCTTTGGACAAACAGCTGCGCGAAACGCTGCAGTTCGAAATCACAAACCTTGCGCACGAACTGGGCATCACCGTGGTCTACGTGACCCACGACCAGACAGAAGCGCTGACCATGTCGGACCGCGTTGCCGTGTTTGACGATGGCCGGATCCAGCAGTTGGCCCCGCCAGACGAGTTGTATGAAAAGCCGCAGAACAGCTTCGTTGCGCAGTTCATCGGTGAGAACAACACGCTGGAAGGCACTGTCACCAAGATCTCGGGCAACCATTGCGAGGTCCGTCTGGACAACGGCGAACTGATCGATGCCCTTCCGGTGAACGTATCTGCCGAAGGCGAACGCACCCGCGTGTCGATCCGTCCTGAACGTGTCGAATTCAACAAGGATCGTCTGCAGGAAGGCGCACACCTTCTGAAGGCCGAAGTGCTTGAATTCATCTATATGGGCGACATCTTCCGCACGCGTCTGCGCGTCGCTGGCAACGAAGATTTCATCATCAAGACGCGGAACGCACCGGATCAGGTTCGTTTGGAACCCGGACAGCAGATCGAGATCGGCTGGCTACCGGAAGATTGCCGCGCCTTGGACGCGATTTAAGATAAACAGGTATCCCGACGCGACCGGTTCCACCGGTTCGCGAAGGGTCACGATGAGGGTCCGGCGTCAAACCCGTGGCGCAGACCCCTCAAAATCTCAAACGGGTACTAGGGAGAATGAAATGAAACTCTCAAAGACACTTCTAGCTTCGACAGCTCTGGTTGCCGCTGGCGCAACTGCCTACGCGGCAGGCCACGGCATGGCAGACAGCATGACGCTTGTGTCCTGGGGTGGTGCCTACCAGTCCAGCCAGCAGAACGCTTATGTCGAGCCCTATCTGGCAATGAACGAAGGCGTCACATCCACTTGGGACGAAAGCTCGGCCGAAGCGGTTGCGAAGCTGCGCGCGATGAACGAAGCGGGCAACGTCACATGGGACGTTGTTGACGTTGTTGCGGCAGACGCGATCCGTCTGTGCGACGAAGGTCTGGCTCTGGAAATCGATCCGGACGAAGATCTGGCAGCTGCACCTGATGGCACATCTGCAGAAGACGACTTCGGCGACCTGCTGGTTTCCGACTGCTTCATCCCGCAGATCGTTTACTCCACAACATTCGGCTACCGCACAGACATGGTTCCCGAAGGCGCAGCAGCACCTTCGCAGATCTGTGATGTGTTCGATCTGGAAACATACCCGGGCAAGCGCGCCCTGGAAAAGCGTCCGATCAACAACATGGAATGGGCGCTGCTCTGTGACGGCGTAGCAAAAGCAGACGTGTATGACGTTCTGGCGACTGACGAAGGTCAGGACCAGGCGCTGGCCAAGCTGGACACCATCAAAGACAGCGTCATCTGGTGGAACGCCGGCGCGGACACACCGCAGCTTCTGGCTGACGGCGAAGTCTTCATCGGCTCGACATACAACGGCCGTCTGTTCGCAGCGATCGAAGAGCAGAAGCAGCCGATCGGCATGATGTGGGACGCTCAGGTGTTCGACCTTGACGGCTGGATCATTCCGGCAGGTCTGCCCGAAGACCGTCTGGCACGTGCGAAAGACTTCGTGAAATTCGCGACAGACACACAGCGTCTGGCAGACCAGGCCAAGTACATCTCGTACGGCCCGGCACGCGCATCCTCGGCTCCGCTGGTTTCCACACACGCGGAACTCGGCATCGAAATGGCGCCGCACATGCCGACAGACCCCGAAAACTCGAAGAACACATTCCTGTATAACTACGAGTTCTGGGCGGACTACCGCGACGACATCGACGCCAAATTCCAGGCGTGGCTGGCACAATAAGCCGGTTTGACTTCCGGAAGGGCCATACTGGCCCTTCCGACCCAAAGTTTGTGACCTAACAAACCAATAAAAACCGAAACGGTGGGACCAAGATGAGCGACACCAGCGCCCCAACAGAGACAGCCCAAAGCGGACCGATGCTGGCCGCAGACGGCACCCCCCTGAAGAAATCACTGGCTCGTGCCCTGCGTCGTCAGAAACTGCGCGCGCTCTTGCTGATCGCACCGTTGTTGATCTTTGTTCTGGTCAGCTTCGTAGCCCCGATCGCGGACATGCTGTTCCGGTCGGTCGAAAACCAGATCGTGTCCGAAACGCTGCCGCGCACGACCAACGCGCTGGCCGATTGGGACGCAGATACCAGCGACTCGCCGGATGAACCGGTGTTCGAGGCGCTGTTTTATGACTTTTTCCTTGCTCAGGAGCGTAAGCTGCACACCCGTTTGGGGACGCGTCTGAACTATGAAATGACCGGTATGTCGTCCCTTATGCGCCAGTCTGGCCGCAAGGTTGATGACATTTCCGATGTGTATTTCGACCAGTTTGATGATCTGGACAAAAACTGGGACGAGGCCGAGCCTTGGGCCCAACTGATGGGCGCACCCGATTGGGTCGCCAAGATGGAAGGTTGGGAAAAAGGCGATCGCCTGCCTGCGTTCAAGCTTGCTCCGGGTATCGCCGATCTTCTGCCGAAGACCGCTGAGATCTATGGCGAGTTTGCCAAGTTCACCATCAACGAAGACGAAAAGAGCCTGCTGAAAGAAGAGCCGTGGGGCGTTGTCCACACCGCGCTTTATCAGGATCTGATGGCGGCGGATGTGTCGGGCTACACAGGCCCGCAGGCCGAAATGCTGAAGACCGCTGACGCCGCTGTCGCGGGTTTCGAAACCGTTAGCTTCAAAGACGGCTTCATCGAAATCGACGAAGACTGGGGCAGCCGCGAGGTCTGGACCACGATCCAGATGTATTCGCCCGCCTACACCAACGGTTATTTCCTGAACGCCATCGACATGCAGAAAACCGTCGACGGCCCGCAGATGCGCGACGAGGACGAACAGATTTACTTCACCCTGTTCAAGCGCACCATGTTCATGTCGCTGGTCATCACCTTCAGCTGTATCCTGCTGGGCTATCCGGTGGCGTGGCTGTTGGCGAACCTGCCGTCGCGCACAGCGAACCTTTTGATGATCCTTGTTCTGCTGCCTTTCTGGACATCGCTTCTGGTGCGGACATCCGCATGGAAGGTCATGTTGCAGCAACAAGGTGTGATCAACGATGTGTTGGTCTGGATGGGTCTGGTCGCCGATGAATCGCGCCTTGTGATGATCAACAACCAGCTGGGTACGATCATCGCCATGACGCACATCCTGCTGCCGTTTATGATCCTCCCGCTGTATTCCGTGATGCAGACCATCCCGCCGTCCTATCTGCGCGCCGCCAAAAGCCTTGGGGCAACCAACTGGACAGCGTTCTGGCGGGTATACTTCCCGCAGTCGGTGCCGGGCATCGGCGCTGGGTCGATCCTCGTGTTCATTCTGGCCATCGGTTACTACATCACGCCGGAAATCGTGGGTGGTACGACAGGTACGTTCATCTCGAACCGGATCGCCTACCACATTTCGTCCTCGCTCAACTGGGGCTTGGCGGCTGCGCTGGGTACGATCCTCTTGGGTGTGGTTCTGTTGCTCTACTACGTCTACGACAAGATCGTCGGCATCGATAACGTGAAGCTGGGGTAAGCCAATGACACCTATCTATGACAAACCCCTAAGCCTGACCCTGCCAACACTTGCTTTGGCGGGGGCCATCTTCGGCTTCTTCATCGACGCAGGCCTTGGCACGACCTTCGTGGCTGTGCCGCTGGTTGCCCTGATCTGCGCGGCTCTTGCCTATGTGGCCTTGAACGTGATGCCGAAACAGCGCGAACGCGAAATGCGCTGGGCGTCGATCATCCTGTTCGCCGTCGGCGGCTTTCTGGTGGCGGGCCTGTCCGGCCTTATCGTTGCCGGTCTGTTCGGCTGGTTCCTTGGCTGGTTCATCTACTGGATCGGTCGCGGTCGCTATCGTGGCCCGCTGCCGCCCTATCTGACCAGCGGTCAGGTTCTGTGGCACTACACCTTCCGTGTGATCGTCGGCGCCATTCTGGTGTTCCTGATCACGCCGATCATTGTGGTCATGCCGCTGTCGTTCAACGCCGAAGACTTCTTTACCTTCACGCCGGAAATGCTGCGTCTGGACCCCGAGGGCTATTCGCTGAAGCACTACCGTGACTTCCTGACGAACCCCGAATGGACCAACGCGGTCAAGAACTCGCTGATCATTGCGCCAATCGCGACGATCCTGTCGGTGTCGCTGGGCACGCTGGCGGCCATCGGCCTGAGCCAGAGCCACGTTCCGGGCCGTCGTGCGATTATGGCGATCCTGATTTCGCCGATGATTGTTCCGCTGATCATCTCGGCCACGGGCATGTATTTCTTCTACTCGAAGATCGGCATTGTCGGTACTTTGCCGGGCGTCATTCTGGCCCACGCGGTTCTGGGTATCCCGTTCGTCATTATCACCGTGACAGCCACGCTGGTCGGCTTTGATCGGTCGCTGACACGTGCGGCGGCGAACATGGGCGCGGGTCCGATCACGACGTTCTTCCGTGTGCAGATGCCGCTGATCCTGCCGGGCGTGATTTCGGGCGGTCTGTTCGCCTTCATCACATCGTTCGACGAAGTGGTTGTGGTCATCTTCATCGGTTCGGCCAAGCTGCAAACGCTGCCGTGGCAGATGTTCACCGGTCTGCGTGAACAGATCTCGCCCACCATTCTGGCGGCGGCGACGATCCTTGTCGGTATCTCGATCTGCTTGCTGGCAACGGTGGAAATGCTGCGCCGTCGTTCGGAAAGACTGCGGGGCATGTCGCCCAGCTGATCTTGATGAAGGCCTTCCTTGCGAAAATCTTCCATCCCGTTGAACGCCTGTTCGACGGGATGCGTCGTAAAAAGCGCCCCGATAGTGTGGTCATTGATCCCTATCTGGGCTTTGCCACGCCCGAACACATCGTTCTACGTGGGCGGGTTCTGAAAAAGCTGAAACGCACCAATCCCGTACTGGACGCCAGTTGGATCACGAACCTGCGCCAGATGGTGTCGTTGTTCCTGACCGATGAGGTCGCCGGTGTCACAATCACAGCGGGCGACGTTACAGGCATCACCGACGAAGAGGGCTATTTTACTCTGCATCTGCCGCGCGATCCGGCGTGGGAGGGTTGGCAGACGGTTCACGTCTGCGCCGAAAATGGCGATGACACCGATCTGGCGGTTTTCCTGCCGCCCAAAGATGCACCTTATGCGGTGGTGTCAGACATTGACGACACGGTGATGGAAACCGGCGCCTATTCCATTTTCCGCAACCTGTGGACGTCGCTGACCGGCAGCGCGCTGAGCCGTCATATCTACCCCGATGCGGTTGAACTGATGCAGCGGTTCGCGGACGAAAAAGCGCCGATCTATTTCGTGTCGTCCAGCCCGTGGAACCTGCATCATTTTCTACAGCGCATCTTTACCCGTGCGGGCCTGCCACGCGCGCCGATGTTTCTGCGGGACTTGGGGCTAAGCGACAAACAGTTCATCTCGGGCACCCACGGCAACCACAAGGGATCAGCCATCGACACGCTGATCGCGGCGCATCCTGAACTGGAATTTGTTCTGATCGGGGATACCGGCCAGCACGATACGCGTGTCTATCTGGACGCGGCCAAGCGGCATCCGGGGCGTATCAGGCAGGTGATTTTCCGTGAACCGGGGAAGGGGGCCGATAAACGCGATCTGGCGGATATCGAAGCGATCCAGTCGCTGGGTATTCCGGTGGCGCACGGGCCCGATTTCAGGCCCGTGCTAGACGCCGATTAAAGGCGAACCAGTTTTTCGTAGCTGTCCGAAATGTCACGCGTCAGCGCGCCAACCTCGAACGTGTAGTCACCGATCTGACCAACCGGAGTAACCTCGGCCGCGGTGCCTGTCAGCCAGCACTGCTCAAAGCCTTCCAGCTCTTCGGGCATGATGTGGCGTTCGTGAACGGTGATGCCGCGTTCTTTCAGCATGCCGATGACGGTTTGACGCGTCAGACCGTTCAGGAAGCAGTCGGGCTTGGGCGTGTGCACTTCACCGTCTTTGACAAAGAAGATGTTCGCGCCGGTCGCTTCGGCCACATAGCCGCGATAGTCGAACATCATCGCGTCGGAACAGCCTTTGGCCTCGGCCGCGTGCTTGGACATGGTGCAGATCATGTAAAGACCGGCGGCCTTTGCGTGGCTGGGGATCGTTTCGGGCGACGGGCGCTTCCATTTCGCGATGTCCAGCTTGGCGCCTTTCATCTTGGCGTCGCCATAGTAGTTGCCCCACTCCCACGCCGCGATTGCAACGCGGACAGGGTTGTTTTTGGACGCGACACCCATATCGGAACCGGCACCACGCCATGCAAACGCACGAACGTAGGCGTCGGTCAGACCATTTTCTTTCAGAACTGCGGCCTTGGCGGCTTCGATTTCGTCAACGCTATAGGGCAGCGAGAAATCCAGCGCGTTTGCGGAAAAGTGCAAACGTTCCGAATGTTCGCGCGATTTGAAAATCTTGCCGTTGTAGGCGCGTTCGCCTTCGAAGACAGAGCTGGCGTAATGCATTGCGTGCGTCAGCACGTGCACCTTCGCGGAACGCCAGTCTACAAACTGGCCGTCCATCCAGATTTTGCCGTCGCGGTCATCGTATGCACCAGCCATTTCATCTCTCCTCGGACTGATTTTTTCGAAAGTTGCGCAATCTACGTCCGTTTCGGACATAAAGTTGCAGAAAAACTGAGATTCGCTACCAGTCAGTGCTTGGAATGTCAACAAGGCTGACTTAAAATGCTGAAAAACGAAGCAAACAAGGGATATCCCGATGTCCGAGTCCGATCTTCCCGGCTCTCAGGGTGGCGAAACGCTGCTGTTTTTGACGGATGACCAGCTGCGTCAGGGCATCGAAGCGATGTTCTTTGCCTATCGCGGCTTTACGGCCGATCCCGACCGAATCCTGCAAAACTATTCCTATGGCCGCGCCCACCACCGCGCGCTGCACTTCATTAACGCAAATCCCGGAACGACCGTTAATAACTTACTGGCCATTCTTGGTGTTACAAAACAATCGCTCAATCGTGTGTTGCGAACCCTGATCGAGGACGGTCTTGTGCAGAGCAACGTGGGACGGTCCGACAAACGGGAGAGGAACTTGCACCTGACCGAAAAAGGAGAGGCGCTTGAACAAGAGCTGTCGAACGCTCAGCGCGTTCGCATGCGCGCCGCCTATCGTCAGGCAGGGCCCGAGGCTGTTCAGGGATTTAAACGGGTGCTCGAGGCGATGATGGATCCTGAAATGCGTCGCATCTACACCAAAATGCGCGAGACCCGCTAATGACCGATCCCGATGCGCACCTTCTGATCGTTGATGATGACGAACGCATCCGCGGGCTGTTGCAGAAATTTCTAATGCGCAACGGATTTCTGGTCAGTGCCGCACGCGACGCCGCCCATGCCCGACGCATCCTGTCCGGTCTGGATTTCGATCTGATCGTGTTGGACGTGATGATGCCCGGCGAAGACGGCGTGTCACTGTGCAACCACATCCGCCAGACCCGCGCGACGCCTGTGATGCTGCTGACGGCGCGGGCCGAAACCGAAGACCGGATCAAGGGGCTTGAGGCGGGCGCAGACGACTATCTGGCCAAACCGTTCGAACCCAAGGAACTGCTGCTGCGCATCAATGCGATCCTGCGCCGGATGCCCGAGGCCACGCAGGCCGAGGCCGCACCCAAGGTGATGACGCTCGGCCCCATCCGTTATGACACCGAACGGGGCGAGATGTGGCGCGGCGAAGACCTTGTCCGCCTGACCGCCACCGAGAGCCAGCTGATGCGCATCTTCTCGGCCCAGCCGGGCGAACCGCTCAGCCGTACCAAACTGGTTGAGGAACTGGGCCGCGACCGTGGCCAATCCCAAGAACGCGCCGTCGACGTCCAGATCACCCGCCTTCGCCGCAAGATCGAAGACGACCCCAAACAACCGCGCTACCTGCAAACCGTCCGTGGCGCAGGCTACATGCTCGCGCCGGATTGATTTTTCGGTTCGATTGGATACTAGTCAGGGCATTGTTCTTGAATGGAATTTGCAAATGGCATTTGGGGTTTTCATACATCGGCATGACGCGCGATACGACGATGTGCCGGCGGTTCAATATCAATTCCCCAAACAGTATTTGTCGAGGGTCGAACAATGTGTTGGAAACTGGATCGTCTATCTTGAGCCCTCGAAAGTAAAAGACACGCGCGGCTATTTCGCTGTCGCAAAAGTGCAGGAAATCATTCGAGATCCGCGGGAAAATAACCTATTTTTGGCCGTCATAGAACCCAACTCATTTTTAGAGTTTGGAAACCATGTACCCTTCAACGACTTCGAAGGACCGGTAGAGCGAGGTCTGCTAAACGAAGCGGGAAAAATCTCTGGTAGAGCCCAAGCGGCTGTCCGCCCAATTTCTCCTTCCGACTTTTCCCGTATCGTGTCTCGGGGTTTGGACGACCCACTTCTGCCCAGAATTGATGAATTGGAGCCGGCAACTGGTTTTGCAGAGGGCAAAACGCCCTTCGAAATGCCCTCGGCACGAGAAAGAGTGCAGCAAATTACCTCTCGCAAAGTGCGTGACCGAAATTTCCGCAAGACGATTTTGCGCGCTTATGACGAAACCTGTGCGATAACGGGGTTGAAACTTATCAACGGTGGTGGGCGTGCCGAGGTAGAAGCTGCTCACATCATGTCGGTTGAGGCTGATGGACCTGATATCGTTTCGAATGGACTGGCATTATCTGGCACGGTTCATTGGATGTTTGACCGAGGATTGATAAGTCTAAAAAACGACTACGAGATTTTGATTTCGCGGCAGGTTAATAATGCAGATGCTGTCGCCGGAATGATCAATAGCGATGGGCGAATTCGACTGCCGCGACACGCACGCGATTTTCCTCGTCAGGAATACATCGAATGGCATCGGGCCAACTGCTTCAAAGGCTAGCCTGAGAGGAGGGGTTGCCAATCCCCCTGCTTCGGCCTTTGCTATCGTTCGAATGATTGATCGAACGGACCTGCCATGACTGCGCTTTTGACCCATGCTGATTGCCTGACCCACGTCACCCCCGAAGGCCACCCCGAACGGGTCGCGCGGCTTGAGCATCTTTTGCATGCCCTCGAAGGCCTGGAGTTGATCCGCGTGACGGCCCCTATGGCGAGTGATGATGATCTGCTGCGCTGCCATCCACAGGACTATATCGACATGATCCGCAGGCGCGTTCCTGCCGAAGGTTTTGATCAGTTGGACGGCGACACATGGCTGTCGCCCGGATCATTGAACGCGGCGTTGCGTGGGGTTGGGGCCGCGCTGAAGGCCGTCGATATGGTCATGGGCGGCGAGGTCAAAAACGCTTTCTGCGCCACACGCCCGCCGGGCCACCACGCCGAATCCTCGATGCCGATGGGCTTCTGTCTGTTCGGCACGGCAGCGCTGGCCGCAAAACACGCACTGGATGTCCACAACCTTGATCGTGTCGCGGTCGTCGATTTCGATGTGCACCACGGCAACGGCACGCAAGACCTGCTGTGGAACGAAGCACGCGCTTTGGCGATCACCAGCCATCAATCCCCGCTCTGGCCCGGCACGGGCGAACCCAAGGAACGCGGCGCGCACAACAACATCATGAACGTCCCGCTGGCCCCTGCCTCGGGTGGCGAGGTGATGCGCAAGACCTACATGAATAAGATCTTCCCCCGTTTGCGTGAATTCGACCCGCAACTGATCATCATTTCCGCCGGTTTTGACGCCCATCAGGACGATCCCTTGGCGCAACTGGAATGGACCACGGACGATTTCCGCTGGATCACCCGCGAATTGTGCCAGATCGCGGCAGAACATTGCGATGGGCGTGTGGTCTCGACTTTGGAAGGCGGCTATGATCTTCAGGCGCTCGCGGCATCGGGCCGCGCACATGTCGAAGAATTGATGGAGGCCGCGCAATGACTGCTGAAACCCCTGTGACTGACCTGAGCTTTGAACAGGCCATGCGCGAACTAGAGCAGGTGGTCGGCCAGTTGGAACGCGGCGACGTTCCTCTTGAGGATTCGATCAAGCTGTATGAACGCGGCGCTGCGTTGAAAAAGCGCTGCGAGGAAAAGCTGAAAGAGGCCGAAGAAAAAGTGGCTGCGATCACGCTGGATGCCTCGGGTCAGCCCACAGGGACAACACCTGTCGAAGGCCTGTAACAGCCGATGTTCAAGGACGGTCTGAAAGACGCCGCTGCCCGCGTTGACGTGGGCTTTGCCGAGGTGTTTGCGCGTTACCCTGATCTGCCGGTGACCCAAGGCATGGCCTATGCCACCAACGGCGGTAAACGCCTGCGCGCCTATCTGGTGATGGAAAGCGCGCGTATCCATGGTGTCGAAAACGCCCTGATGCCTGCCTTGGCGATTGAAGCGATCCACGCCTACAGCCTTGTGCATGATGATCTGCCGTCCATGGATGACGATGACCTGCGCCGCGGTCTGCCCACAGTGCATAAGAAATGGGACGAAGGCACAGCGGTTCTGGTGGGCGATGCCCTGCAAACGCTGGGGTTCGAACTGGTCCTGTCGCCGGAATGTCACCCCAATCCTGCTGTCCGCAGTGATCTGGCGCTGACCTTGGCCAAGGCCGCTGGCGCACAGGGCATGGTTCTGGGCCAAGCGCTGGATATCGCCGCTGAAACGGCGGATCAGCCGCTGACACTGGATGAAATCATCGCGCTGCAAAACGGCAAGACCGGTGCCCTGATCCGCTGGTCGGCCGAGGCCGGCGCACGGCTTGCACAGGCCGACGTCGCCCCCCTGACCGCCTATGCAGATGCGCTTGGTCTGGCCTTCCAGATTGCCGACGACATTCTGGATGTCACCGGTGATGAGGCCGCGATGGGCAAGGCTGTCGGCAAGGACGCAGATCGCGGCAAGGCGACGTTTGTTTCGCTTCTTGGTCTCGACGGGGCAAAAAGCCGCGCAGAAAATCTGGTGGAACAGGCGTGCGAAGCACTATCTCCGTATGGTAATAAGGCCCAAGGCTTGATTGACGCGGCCCGCTTCGTTATCGCGCGTCAGACCTAAAGCCTGCCACCCGCCTGTAGTTTAAGGGGCTGTGACCGAATGACTGATCGTCCTGCCACACCGTTGTTGGATCGCGTACACACACCTGCCGACCTGAAAGGTCTGTCAGATGCCGAATTGGTGCGCGTCGCCAACGAACTGCGCGCAGAAACCATTTCGGCTGTGTCGGAAACGGGCGGTCACCTTGGCGCGGGTCTGGGTGTGGTCGAACTGACCGTCGCGCTTCACGCGATTTTCGATGCGCCGCGCGACAAGATCATCTGGGACGTCTCGCACCAGTCCTATCCGCATAAAATCCTGACGGGCCGCCGCGACCGTATCCGCACCATCCGCCAGAAGGACGGTCTGTCCGGTTTCACCAAGCGCAGCGAAAGCCCCTATGATCCCTTCGGCGCAGCCCATAGCTCGACTTCGATCTCGGCGGCGCTGGGCTTTGCGGTTGCTCGCGATCTGGGCGGTGCCAGTGACACAGGCCACGGTGATGCCATCGCGATTATCGGCGACGGATCGATGTCTGCAGGCATGGCCTATGAGGCGATGAACAACGCGGGCCATCTGAAAAAGCGCATGATCGTTATTCTGAACGATAACGAAATGTCGATTGCCCCGCCCACAGGCGCACTGTCCAGCTACCTCAGCGGGTTGTACACGCAACAGCCCTTCCACACCCTGAAAGACGCGGCCAAAGGCGCGGTGTCCTTCCTGCCCGAACCCTTCCGCGAAGGCGCCAAGCGCGCCAAGGACATGCTGAAAGGCATGGCCATGGGCGGCACCATGTTCGAGGCTTTGGGCTTTTCCTACATCGGCCCGATTGATGGCCACGACATGGATCAACTGCTGCCCGTGCTGCGCGCCATCAAGGACCGCGCCCACGGTCCGATCCTGCTGCACGTCCTGACCAAAAAGGGCAAAGGCTATGCCCCCGCCGAGGCCCGCAGTGACAAAGGTCACGCCACAGCGAAATTCGATGTCCTGACCGGCACCCAGAAAAAAGCGCCCTCCAACGCGCCCAGCTATACCAAGGTGTTTGGCGAAACCCTGACCGATCTGGCCGCCGTCGACAGCCGCATCTGCGCCGTCACCGCCGCGATGCCCGATGGCACGGGTCTGAACCTGATGGCCGAACGTTATCCGTCGCGCGTCTTTGACGTGGGCATCGCCGAACAACACGGCGTGACCTTTGCTGCCGCACTGGCCGCCGGTGGCATGCGCCCCTTCTGCGCGATGTACTCGACCTTCCTGCAGCGCGGCTATGATCAGGTCGTGCACGATGTGGCGATTCAGCGTTTGCCTGTCCGCTTTGCCATCGACCGTGCAGGTCTGGTCGGCGCAGACGGCGCGACCCACGCTGGCAGCTTTGACATCGCCTATATGGCAAACCTGCCCGGCATGGTCGTGATGGCCGCTGCGGATGAGGCGGAGCTCAAACACATGGTTGCCACTGCCGCCGCCTATGACGACGGCCCCATCGCTTTCCGCTACCCGCGCGGCGAAGGCGAAGGCGTGGACATGCCCGATCAGCCGGAAATCCTTGAAATCGGCAAAGGCCGCATCGTGCAAGAGGGCAAACAGGTCGCCATTCTGTCTTTCGGCACCCGTCTGGGCGAGGTCAGAAAAGCGTCCGAGGCTCTGCGCGCCAAAGGCATCACGCCGACCATCGCAGACGCGCGCTTTGCCAAACCGTTGGATCGCGACATGATCCTGCAACTGGCCGCTGATCATGACGTGCTGATCACCATCGAAGAAGGCGCCGTTGGCGGTTTCGGCAGCCATGTGGCCCAGCTTCTGGCAGAAGAGGGCGCATTCGACACCGGTTTGAAATTCCGTTCGATGGTTCTGCCCGATACGTTCATCGACCAATCCAGCCCCGCCGATATGTACGCAACAGCGGGCCTGAATGCGGCCGATATCGAAGCGAAAGTGCTGGATACCCTCGGTATCGCCACACTGGACAAACGCGCCTGACCTCGCAACACCCAAGGTATTTTCTTTCCCCAAATACCTTGGGGGAATTGGCCGCAGGCCAAGGGGGCAAAGCCCCTACCGCGCTTTGCCTCGCAACAGGATGAACAGCCCCGAGATCACGATCAGACCCGATCCGATGACCATCGGCAGGCTCAGCGCCTCGCCGAATACAAACACGCCTAAAGCGATGCCAAAGATCAGCCGAGTATAGCGGAACGGCGTGACAGCCGACACTTCGCCGGTGCGCATGGCTTTCATCAGACAGGCATAGGCCCCTGCGCCGGTCAGCGATGCAGCGACCACAAAACCCATCGCGCGGAGATCGGGCACCACAAACGCCTCGCCCCGCCAAACCGCATAGATGGCACCAGCAACAACAATTGCCAGAAACCCGTAAAGCCCCAGCAACGTCGTGCTGATCGTTTTGGGTGCGGCACGGCTGGCCAGATCGCGGCCTGCAAAGCCGATCATGCCCAGCACGGCCAGTATGGACAGGGCAGAGAAACTGTCGCCCCCCGGCTGCACGATAACGACCACGCCGACCAACCCGATCAGGATCGCCGTCCATCTGCGCCAACCGACCTTTTCGCCAAACACCACCGCCGCGCTGGCGACCACCACAATTGGCGTCGCTTGCAGGATCACCGTCGCTGCCGACAAAGGCGTCAACGCAATCGCCAATCCGTAAAACAGCCGACCCGTGATTTCGAATAGCACCCGAATGCGCATCGGACGAGAGATGACATCGGGCGTATACAGACGTTCCCGGTTCAAAAGCGCAACACAGGCAAAAACCAGCACACCGCCCAGCCCGAACAGGATCAGGACCTCGCCAATCGGTACTGTTTTGGCAGCACCTTTGATCAACGAATCCTCAACCGCAAAGGCCGCCATGGCCGCGGTCATCCACAAACTGCCGCGCAGGTTGGCGCCGGCATCTATTGAGGTATCAGGCCTCACAGGGGCACCAACACGATCAAGACGGCACACAGAAGGATCATCAAGGTAACGGGTGCCCACAGCCTGCGTTCCGCGCGGCTGGGTGTGATGCAGTTCATAACCGCCAACACCCCGTGCAAGATCAAAGCACTCCAGCTCGTCCACATCGGCCAGTTGGGCCAGAACCCTGCCGCTGACATAATCGCCAGCGCCATGCATAGGTTGATCGGAATTGAAATCACCGCGATCACCCGACCGCTTTTCGGCAAAGCACCCTGCACCTGACCGCCTTGCGTCAGATGCCCCCAAGGCGCACCAGCGATCAATGCAATCTGAAAGGCGATCACGCCAGCAATGGCCACCGCGTATAGCGTCGCGATCCAGGTCATAGCTCAATCTCTACTAGGTTGGACGCGGCGCAAAAGGACGACATGGTTTATAGCGTCTTAAGCAGCGCCCGTAGGCCGACCCGATAATCAGGATATTCCAGTTTCACACCCAGTTCGTCTTTGATCTTGTCGTTCGAGATGCGTTTGTTGTCGGCATAGAAACTACGCGCCATCGGCGTCATTTCGGCCTCTTCATAGGGCACTTCCGGCGGGGCGGGGACGCCCAGCAATTCAGCCGCATAGGCGATCACATCCTGCGGCGGGGCGGGGTCATCGTCACAAACATTATAGGCCGATCCGGGGTTCGGGCGGTTGATCGAGGCCTCAAGAACCTGCGCGATATCATCGACGTGGATGCGCGAAAACACCTGGCCCTTTTTGACCACCTGTTGCGCCCGTCCGGCGCGCACCTTTTCAAACGGGCCACGACCAGGCCCGTAGATGCCTGCAAGTCGGAAAATGTGCAGCGGCAGATCGGGGATGGCCAGCCATTCGGCCTCGGCCTCGACCCGCAGGCGCCCGCGTTTGCCCGTGGGCGTCATACCAGCGGTTTCATCGACCCAAGCGCCGTCATGGTTGCCGTAAACGCCGGTGGTCGACAGATATCCGCACCACTCCAGATCCCTCGCATGGGCGCGGATGGCGTCGCCGACCAGCGCCAGTGACGGGTCGCCATCGTCGGTTGGACCGGCCGAGATCAACAGATGCGTGGCCCTTGGCAGGACGGCTTCAATAGCGTCCTTATCCCACAGGATCGGCGTCACACCGGTGGCGCGCAGCGCGTCCAGTTTGTCGGGGCTGCGGGTTGTGCCGATCACCTCCCAGCCTTGCGGCAACAGGCGGCGGGTCAGGGCGCGGGCGGAAAAGCCGTGTCCAAGGGACAAAAGAACAGGTGCGTCAGTCATAATCGGCAAACTGCTGCGCATGGTGGGGGATTTCAAGGCAAACCAGCGCCGATCCCATCATATATCCAAAAGCGTCCTCGCGTGGGGCGTGTATTTGTGCTGTCTAGGGGCAAAACCAAAGGGCAGGACCATGGGGCTGATCCGAACGCTGACACTGTGCATTGCGCTGATCCCACTTGCGGGATGTGCGATTTTGCGACCCGAGGCCGAGCCTGTTCAGGCGGCCTCTGCTCTGCCACTGCATCCGAACGAAACGCAGGAGTTACGGGCGCTGATCAACCAATATGCGGATGAATATCAGGTGCCGCGCCCGCTGGTTCATAAGGTCATCATCCGTGAAAGCACCCATCGCCCCGAGGCGCGGAATGGTCCCTATTACGGCCTGATGCAGATCCTGCCAGCGACCGCCCATACCATGGGCTTTCGCGGTCAGCCGAATGACCTTCTGGATGCGGAAACCAACCTGAAATACGCGGTGAAGTACCTGCGTGGCGCGTGGCTTTTGTCGGATGGCGACTATGACACCGCTGTGGGCTGGTATGCGCGTGGCTACTATTACGAAGCCAAGCGCAGGGGCATGTTGGTGGAAACAGGCCTGCGCAGTTAACGCATCAACGCTGGAAGTTCGCCTGTCAGGCCAGCCGCTTCGCGCATAAAACCGCGCCGCAGGTTCGGCATGGCGTTCACCGCTTTCATCCCCAGATCACGGCCCAGCCGCAAAAGGCTGCTGTCGTTCGAGAACAGGCGATTGAACACATCCGTCGCGGCGGCCAGCGTGGCCACATCAAAGCTGCGCCATTCGGCATAGCGTTCCAGGACCAGCGGGCTGGCAATGTCTTCGCCACGGCGTTTCGCCTCGTCCATGACTTGCGCCAGAACGGCGATGTCTTTCAGACCTGCATTCAGACCCTGACCCGCGATGGGGTGCATCCCGTGGGCGGCATCACCAACCAGAACCAGACGATCACTAACAACAGAATTCGCCAGCGTCAGGTTCAGCGGATAGGTGAACCGTGCGCCTGCCAACGAAATCTCGCCCAGAAAATCGCCGAAACGCGGGCGCAGGATTTGCAGGTATTTTTCGTCCGAGAGCCCGTTGATCTGCTGCGCCAGATCGGACTTTTCGCTCCAGACAATAGACGATCGGTTGCCTTTCAGCGGCAGGATCGCCAAGGGGCCGGACGGCATAAAGAACTGATGCGCGATGCCTTGGTGCGGTTTTTCGTGCGCAATCGCGCAGACCAGCGCGGTCTGGTCATAGCTCCACCCCGTTCGGCTGATGCCAGCGCGTTCGGCTGTCCCGCTCTGGCGGCCATCGGCGCCGATGATCACACGCGCGGTGACGGTTTTGCCGTCTTCCAGCGTCAGGGTGGCCGCAATTGTCGTCACTTCCTGCGCGACAACACGGGCCGCAGACATATGCGTGATGTTCGGCTCGGCCTCGACCGCGTCCAGCAGGGCGTGGCGCAGGTGGCGGTCTTCGACCATATAGCCCATCGGGCCTTCTTCCAGCTCGGCTGCGTCGAAATGGAGGCCAAGAAACGCGTGACCGTCGTTGATCCGCCCGTCCGTCACCTTGATCTGGTTCATCGGCTGGGCATTTTCCGCCAGACCATCCCACAGGCCCAAAGCGGCCAGCATCCGTTTCGATGTCAGCGCCAAAGCATAGGACCGTCCGTCGAAATCAGGGGCCGCGCGGGTTGGCAGGCTGGCGGCGTCGATCAGCGTCACGCTCAGGCCCGACCGCACAAGGGCCAGCGCCATGGCTGTCCCGTTCAAACCACCGCCAACGATGGCAATATCCGAGTCGTAATTCATGGTCTGCAATATGGGCGCTTTGGCGGCATTGTCCATGCGGTTCCACGCCGCTACCGTGCGCAGGTGATTTGCGACCGGATTTGGCGAAAGGGTAGGGCCATGGGCGATTGGACAGAGATGACAGCAGCCGATCTGGGACGCGGCATTGCCAAGGGGGAAATCGACCCCGCAGCACTGTGCGAAACCTATCTGGATAAGATCGCCAACCATCCGATGCGCGACCGTATCTATGCCCGTGTCACGCCGGATCGCGCACGTGCCGAGGCTGCGGCAGCATCCGATCGCGCCGCCCGTGGTGCGCGCCTGTCGCCTTTGGACGGCGTGCCTGTCAGCTGGAAAGATCTGTTCGATAGCGCAGGCACCGCGACCGAGGCAGGATCGAAACTGCTGGAAGGCCGTGTACCGGATCGCGACGCGTGGGTGCTGCGCAACGCGACGGCGCTGGGGTTGGTGTGCCTTGGCAAAACGCACATGTCAGAACTGGCCTTTTCCGGTCTGGGCCTGAACCCTGTGACCGCCACTTCGCCCTGCGTGAACGACGAAGATGCGGTGTCCGGTGGCTCCTCCTCTGGAGCGGCGGCCTCGGTTGCCTTTGGCTTGGCGGCAGCGGCTGTCGGGTCGGACACTGGCGGTTCGGTGCGTGTGCCGTCCGCTTGGAACGATCTGGTTGGCCTGAAAACCACGTCGGGCCGTATTCCCCTGACAGGCGTTGTGCCCTTGGCGGCCAAGTTCGACACCATCGGCCCGCTTTGCCAATCGGTAGAAGACGCCGCGCTGATGCTGGCCGCGATAGAAGGGCAGGGGGCTATGGACCTGCCGCGCGGGTCGCTGAAAGGCCGCCGCTTTGGCGCGCTGCAAACCATCGTGATGGACGACCTGCGCGACACGCCAGCCAAGGCCTATGCAGATGCGCTGGACCGTCTGCGCAAGGCCGGGGCCGAGATCGTCGATGTCACATGCCCCGAAATCCAGGGCCCGATGGATAATGCCGGTATTCTCTATACGTCCGAGGCTTGGGGTACGTGGGGCGATCAGATTACGGCCAAAGGCGATGTGATGTTCCCGCCGATCCGCGAACGGTTCGAAGGTGGGGCAGGGCATAAGGCATCTGACTATGTCGCTGCGTGGTTGCAGCTGGATCAAGTCCGTCAGGTCTGGGCCCAGGAAATGGCTGGTTTCGACGCGGTTCTGTGCCCCACGGTGCCGAACATGCCGCCGAACGTAGACCGCTTGATGTCGGACAACGATTACTACGTCACCGAAAACCTGCTGACCCTGCGCAATACCCGCGTGGGCAACCTGATGGGGCTGGCCGTGGTCACTCTGCCGACCGGCACGCCGTCTTGTGGGATATCGCTGATGGGCCGCGCGGATGGCGAAGAAAGCCTGCTGGCTGTGGCTGTCGCCGCTGAACGCGCGCTGGGCGAATAAACCGCCGTCACGCGACAGAAATTTGACGCTGCGATTTTCCTGCCACAGGTGCCGGATTCGAAAGGCTTTTTCTGGACGAAGGGCAGGTCATTTCGTATTCTGAACAAAAGCGGGACAAAGAATTCCCGCATTCAGAGGCAGTAAATCATGTTCCCCGAGCGGTTTTCGAACCTTCCGGCATACGCGTTTCCGCGCCTTCGTGCGCTATTGGACACCCATCCTGCGGGTGGCCCTGTTCAGCATATGACCATTGGTGAACCCAAACATTCCTTCCCTGACTGGGTGGGTGATGTTCTGGCGCAATCCGTTGCGGAATTCGGCCGCTACCCCCCGAACAACGGAACAGATGAACTGCGTGCCGCGATCCGCGACTGGATCAAGCGGCGCTATGGCGTCACGGTCGATGCCGAAACAGATATCATGCCGCTGAACGGCACGCGCGAAGGGCTGTACAACGCCGCCATGGCGCTGTGCCCCGAAACAAAGCGCGGCAAACAGCCTGTCATTCTGACACCGAACCCGTTCTATCAGGTCTACGCGGTTGCAGCCGCGTCTGTCGGGGCCGAGGCCGTTTTTGTGCCCGCCACCGCCGAAACCGGACATCTGCCGGACTACGAAAGCCTGCCTGCCGAGGTTCTGGATCGCACCACGCTGGCCTACATCTGTTCGCCCGCCAACCCGCAGGGCGCCGTTGCCAGCCGTGACTATTGGGAACGCCTGATCGCGCTGGCCGAAAAACACGATTTCCGCATTCTGGCTGATGAATGCTATTCCGAGATTTACCGCAACGAAGCACCGACAGGCGCGCTTCAGGTCGCGCGCGACATGGGTGCCGATCCTGAACGCGTGGTGATCTTCCATTCGCTGTCCAAACGGTCGAACCTACCGGGTTTGCGTTCGGGCTTTGTCGCGGGCGGCCCTGAATGCATCAGCCGCATGCAGCAACTGCGCAATTACTCGGGCGCGCCGCTGCCGTTACCTATTCAGCGCGTGTCGGAAAAGGTCTGGGCGGACGAAGTCCATGTGATCGAAAACCGCGCACTTTATCAGGAAAAGTTCGCCTTGGCGGACCGCATCCTTGGCAACGTGCCGGGCTACCAGTCGCCCGAGGCAGGCTTTTTCCTGTGGTTGCCGGTGAACGACGGCGAAGAGGCCGCGCTGAAGCTGTGGACAGAAACAGGCGTGCGGGTGCTGCCCGGCGCGTATCTGTCCCGCGACACGGCTGCGGGCAATCCGGGCAAGCAATACATCCGCGTGGCGTTGGTTGCGCCCGCGAAAGAAACAGAAGACGGGCTGACGCGTTTGCGCGACTGCCTGTACGACTGAACCATAAAAATAAAGACCGATAAAAGAGGCGAAACATGGCATATCAGGCACGGGGAAGAGACCCCCTTTTTGACAGCGACGTACAGGCCGCTATCGAAAAACGCGGGAAGGAATTGATTGGCTTGGCGCTGATCCTGCTGGGGCTGATGGCCGCAGCGATGATCGCGTCCTATTCGCCTGACGACCCGTCCTGGATCTCTGCCACCGATGCGCCCGTTCAGAACTGGATGGGCCGTCTGGGTGCCTCGATTGCAGCGCCTTTGTTCATGATCGTTGGCGCAGGCAGCTGGGCCATTTCGCTGGTCCTGATTGTCTGGGGCGTGCGCCTTGTCCTGCATAAGGGCGATGAACGCGCTGCGGGCCGTGTAATCTTTGCCCCCATCTGGGTGGCGCTGGCTGCGATTTATGCCTCGGGTCAAAATGCCGGTGCCGAATGGAGCCACAGTTTCGGTCTGGGTGGTCTGTTCGGTGACATGATGATGGGCACGTTTATGGGCCTTCTGCCCTTTGGTGCCGCCATTTCGCTGAAAATCGCTATGGTTCTGATGGGACTTGCGCTTCTTGCCATGGGCGCATTCGTATTGGGCTTCACGCGCGAAGAAGTGTCCCGCATCGGTCGTTTCCTTGTGGTGGGTGTCATCATGACCTACGCCACGATCCTCAAGCTTCTGGGCCGCGGTGCTTCGGGTGCAATGCATGGGGCCATGTCCATGCAAGAAGCCCACCGCACCCGCCGTGAACAACGCCGGATCGAGACCGAAGAAGCCGCCGCTTGGGCCGCTGCGCAAGAGGCTGCCGCTCAGCCCGTCGCATCGCGTGTCCGCCGCGCCGAAATGCCTGCTGCGCCCGAAGACACGCTAATCGAACCGGATATGTACGCCGATTACGTTGGTCAGCAGTACGCGCCCGAACCTGTCGTCGAAGAAAAGCAAAGCTTCCTGTCGCGCATGCCGTCCCTGATCAAACGTCAGGAACCGCTGCCGGAACCGGAACTGGTTGAACAGGTGATGGAACAGGAAATAGAAGCACCTGCCAGCGACCGCATCAGCGCCAAGATTTCCGACGCTGTAAAAGCCCGCCTACGCACCACGCCTCAGGCCCGGATTGAGGCAGAAGCACCGTTGACCAAGGGCCGTGGCCGTCGCCCTGATCCGCTGATCGCCAACACAACTCCGCGCAACGCAACATTGCGCGCCGAACCGCCCCTGACGGCTGGCCATGCGCCGGTCGAGATGGAAGCGCCGATGGTCTCCGACATGCCCGTCGAGGCAGCCGCGCCTGCAGCCGCTGGCGGCATGAGCGCCTTGTCCGCTGCTGTTCAGGCTGCGACCAACCGTTTGGCTGCGCAAAAGCAGCGCATTGAACAGGACATCGCACAGGAACCTGCGCAACTGACACAGGATAACCGCATCGACGATCACGCCCCGATGGCGGATTACGAAGAAGATGCGAATATCTTTGAGGATATGGATGACGAAGAAGACGTCACACCGATCACCTCTTACACAGCAGAACCCAGCGCAGCCACGCCTGTTCAGCAACCGAAAAAGGTGGTTCAGCCGCTGAACCGCAAACCGCTGCAACCGTCCAAGCGCGCGATTGAAGAGTCCTCTCCTCAGCTGAAGTTCGAAGACAATGCCGTCGAATACGAACTGCCGCCGTTGTCGCTGTTGTCGAACCCCGAAAATGTCGAACGTCACCATCTGTCGGATGAGGCGTTGGAAGAAAACGCGCGTATGCTGGAATCCGTTCTGGATGACTATGGCGTCAAAGGTGAAATCGTCTCGGTCCGTCCGGGCCCCGTTGTCACCATGTACGAACTTGAACCCGCTCCGGGCCTGAAAGCATCGCGCGTGATCGGCCTTGCCGACGATATCGCCCGTTCCATGTCGGCGTTGTCCGCGCGTGTGTCCACTGTTCCGGGTCGTTCGGTCATCGGTATCGAACTGCCGAATGACAACCGCGAAATGGTGTCCTTCCGCGAAATCCTGTCGTCGCGTGATTACGGCGATGGCAACCAGAAGCTGCCGCTGGCTTTGGGTAAGGACATCGGCGGTGATCCGGTCGTCGCCAACCTTGCCAAGATGCCCCACCTGCTGATTGCGGGTACCACGGGTTCGGGTAAGTCCGTTGCGATCAACACCATGATCCTGTCGCTGCTGTACAAGCTGTCGCCGGATGAATGCCGGATGATCATGATCGACCCGAAGATGCTGGAACTCTCCGTTTACGACGGCATCCCGCACCTACTGTCGCCGGTTGTGACCGACCCGAAAAAGGCGGTTGTCGCGCTGAAGTGGGTCGTCGGCGAAATGGAAGACCGGTATCGCAAAATGTCCAAGATGGGCGTGCGCAACATCGACGGCTACAACGGCCGCGTCGAAGAAGCGCTGCGCAAGAACCAGATGTTCGAACGCACCGTCCAGACCGGCTTTGACGATGAAACCGGTGATCCGATCTTCGAGACCGAAGAATTCGAACCCAAGAAAATGCCGTACATCGTCGTCATCGTCGACGAGATGGCCGACCTGATGATGGTCGCCGGCAAAGAGATCGAGGCCTGCATCCAGCGTCTGGCGCAGATGGCCCGTGCCTCCGGTATCCACCTGATCATGGCCACCCAGCGTCCGTCCGTTGACGTTATCACCGGTACGATCAAGGCGAACTTCCCGACGCGTATTTCCTTCCAGGTCACGTCGAAAATCGACAGCCGTACGATCCTTGGCGAAATGGGCGCGGAGCAGCTCTTGGGAATGGGCGATATGCTGTACATGGCGGGCGGTGCAAAGATCACCCGCTGCCACGGCCCGTTCGTGTCCGATGAAGAGGTCGAAGAGGTTGTGAACCACCTCAAGGCCTTTGGCCCGCCGGAATATATCTCTGGTGTTGTTCAGGGTCCGGATGACGACAAAGCCGACAACATCGACGCGGTTCTTGGCCTGAACACAGGTGGCAACACCGACGGCGAAGATGCGCTTTACGATCAGGCCGTCGCCATCGTGATCCGCGACCGCAAATGCTCGACCTCCTACATCCAGCGGAAACTGGCGATCGGCTATAACAAAGCTGCCCGACTGGTCGAGCAGATGGAAGACGAAGGCGTCGTGTCGTCGGCCAACCACGTCGGCAAACGCGAAATTCTGGTGCCGGAACAATAAGCCACCGGAACGGTTGAATACCTAAGCGGGTCGCAGTCTTGCGGCCCGTTTTCATTTGGACCCACAGTGTTATCCGGCAACAATCGGCTGGTTATCGCTTAGCACCGCGACAACGTGCGAAGTCGGTCTTATATGAAGAACAGGAACACAACCAAGGACCGAACCACCTATGCCTAAACACCTGCTTAAAGCGGCTCTGACAGCATCACTGGTCGTCTTCTCAGCAAGCTCGGCCATGGCCGACAAGCTGTCGCTGAATGCGATTTCCAACTATTTAAACGGTATCAAAACGGCAGAAAGCCCGTTCACGCAGATCAACGCTGATGGCACCATTTCGACAGGTACGATTTCCCTGTCGCGCCCGGGTCGTGCACGGTTCGACTATAACCCGCCTGAAAAGGCGCTGGTGATGGCGAACAACGGCACCGTTGTGATCCTTGACCGTAAAATCAACGGAACGGCGGAAACCTATCCGCTGAACCAGACACCTTTGTCGATCATTCTGGCGGCGAACGTGAACCTTGCGCAGGCCAACATGGTGACCGCGCATGGCTACGACGGCACTGCGACGATTGTCACTGCGCAGGACCCGCGCAATCCTGAATACGGCTCGATCCAGCTGAAGTTCACCGACAGCCCGACCGAGCTGCGGCAGTGGATCATCACCGATTCCGGCGGAAGCCAAACAACGGTGATTTTGGGTGGTTTGGAAAAGAAATCACTGCCCAGATCCCTGTTCAATATCCGCGACGAGATCGACAAGCTGAACTGATCGCTTGCAGGAAGATGTTATTACTGCAAAGGCGGGGGCAACTCCGCCTTTTGCGTTTCCAGTACGTGCTTTCCGTCTGAAATACATTGGCGGCGCGGCCAGTCCGTTTCCGCTCAGGGTCGATAGTGTCTAGCGCTGACATATCTCTAATCCGCAGATCACTCAGCCCCAAATAATACCCAGAACAAACAGCTAGACGGAGGCCATCATGAAAGTCACCCGCGCAGCATGGACTGCGGTGGCGTGGTTGGAGGATGTTAGTGACGACGACAATGCGGGCTAGGAATCAGGGGGGCTTTGCCCCTTTGGCCTTCGGCCAATTCCCCCAAGGTATTTGAAGAAAGAAAATACCTAAGGACTGCGCGCCAAAACCGAGGGCGCCGGCCATAGGCCGAAGGACGAGCCAACCTGTGCGGCGCAGCCGCGCCACTGGATTATCTGGCGTGACGGCATTCCGCCAACTGGATCTCATAGATCAAGGACCGTTGCCCCACTTCATTCGCCACGCGCAGCAGCCACGACTTGTTGTTATAGCTGCCGCGTTTAAAGCCGGTGCGGCCTTCGTGGTAGGCAAGGTACTGGTTGCGGGCGTCACGCAGCGAAATGCCGAGGCTGTCGCGGCTTTGTGCCATGTACCAACCCATGAAGTCCGTCGCGTCCTGAATGTTGTCGCGACGCGAACGTGAGCCGCCTTCAGACTGTTGGTATTCTTTCCACGTGCCATCCAGCGCCTGACTGTATCCAAAGGCCGAACTTTGGCGCCCTGTCGGGATCACACCCAGTTTGTACTGGAACGGCGTACGCGCGTTGCCGATGAATTTCGACTCTTGATAGATCGTGGCCATCTGCACGTGCATCGGCACGCCCCATTTGCGTTCGGCGGCCCGGAAGGCGCGCACATAATGCGGGCGTTGCGCAAGGATTGCGCAGGCATCATCAAGGTTTTTGGGCGCGGATGTAGAGCCACCACCCCCGCCGCAGGACGCGACGAGAAGGACAATCACCAATGCGCGAAGAGTTCTGCTCATTTGCCTCTCGCTATTTTTTGCTGCTTTCAGCTTTTTGATTGCATTCAATATACCGGAATTCGCCCGAAGGTGAAAACACATTTCGTTGCATCAGCGGGATTGTGGCGGTTCTGTTTGTGGGCAAAACGGGCCGCGCGCGAAAGCGCTTAAAAAACGTCAAAAGATACAAAAAGTTAACTGTCGGACTATCGGCCACACAGTGTTTCCAACCAAAATGTGGCCAAAAGTTGAACAAAATGCGATTGAAAGGTTATTATTAGCCCGTTAGGGATATCGTCTATGCACTCGCAACGCGCCAAATATAACCTCGGCCAAGTGGTCCGACACAAGAAACACCCCTTCCGCGGGGTGGTTTTTGACGTGGACCCAGAGTTTGCGAATACAGAAGAATGGTACGAGGCGATCCCCGAGGACAGCCGCCCCACAAAAGAGCAGCCGTTCTACCATCTTCTGGCGGAAAACGATCAGAGCTTTTACGTGGCCTATGTCTCTGAGCAGAACCTGATCGCCGACTATTCCAATGAACCGGTCGAACATCCCGACGTGGCGGATATGTTCGGTGCCTTCAACGAAGGCACCTACGAGCTCCATTTCCAGCTGAACTGATCGGGCCTTAGCCCGCTTTTACCAGACTTGTGAATTTGTCGATATTCTCGGCTGAAATGGACCAGTCGCAGACCAGTCGTCCTGTCAGCATTTCGTTCGGATCGTCCCCTTCGAACGTACCTTCCCAAAGGTAATACTTCGCGCCAGCGGCCTGCAGTTTCTGATGCAGGTGGCGGGGCACATCAAAGAATACCATGTTACCCTTGGGGTCATTGCGGATGATTGCGGCATCACTCAGGCCTTCGACCAGATGGGCGGCTTTGGTGTTGGATTGCTGCGCAAGTGTCATCCACAGATTGTCGTCCAGATAGGCGTCCATCTGTGCCGCCAGGTAGCGATGTTTCGAAAACAGATGGCCCCCGCGTTTGCGGCGCAGTTCGAATTCCCACGCTTTGTCAGGATCGAACATCACCACCGCTTCAACGCCCATCAGACCGTTCTTGGTGCCGCCAAAGACGGCGACATCGACGCCGGCCTTCCACGACATTTCGGCTGGCGTGCAGCCAAGCGCCATGCAGGCGTTGGCAAAGCGCGCGCCGTCCAGATGGACGGGCAGGTTATAGTCTTTGGCCACCGCCGTCAGCGCGTGCAAATCCTCAAGGCTATAAAGGTTGCCGTATTCGGTGATCTGGGTGATCGAGACAGGGCCGCGCTGAGGGCCGTGAACGCCGCGTACCTCTTCGCCTTCGATGGTGGCGCGCAGGGCGTCTGGGGTCATGCGGTCGCTGCCCGGAACCAACGTCAGCTTGCCGCCGCCCATGTAAAACTCGGGCGCGTTGCATTCGTCGACGTTGATATGGGCAAGCGGAGTGCAGAACACCGTCTGGAACGGCTGGCAGTAATTGGCTAGGGCGATGCTGTTTGCGGCTGTGCCTGTTGCGACCAGATAGACGGCGGCGTCGGGCGCTTCGAACAGGTCGCGGATGCGGTCTTGGACGCGGGCTGTCAGATCATCGCCGCCATAGCCCGGAACATAGCCTTCGTTCGCACGTGTCAGCGCCTCAAGCGCTTTGGGGTGGAGGGGGCCGGCGTTGTCCGATGCAAAGTACATTGCGCGTTCCTTAGGTCTTAGATGGGTTCGTCGATAATGTGATTTTCCCAGTCGTCATCATCAACTTCAAATTCTGCAACGGTGGCATCGCGCATACTGACGCCTGCGTCATGCACGCTTTCAGGCGTACCAGAAATCAGCGGGTGCCAATCATAAAGCTTCTGTCCCGACCACAGCAGATAATAGGCGCAGGTCTTCGGCAGCCAATAGGCGTGCTCTTCGATGTTCTGCGGGGTCATCACGATGCATTCCGGCACGAACTGGTGGCGGATGTCGTATTGCGAACAGCGGCAGGTGCTGTCGTCGAACAGGCGGCACGCCACGCGGGTCAGGGCCACTTCGCCTGTGTCCGGATCTTCCAGCTTGTTCAGACAGCATTTGCCACAGCCGTCGCACAGCGCTTCCCATTCCGCTTTGTTCAGCTTGGAATAGTGTTTCTTCTCCCAGAAACGGGGGGAAAGGCCGTCGCGTTTGATCGGGTCATCGCTCATAGCGCACCCAGAATATCCCGCGCCTGACGGCAGTCTGCATCCATCTGGTCAATCAGCGCCTGACGCCCGTCGAATTTTTCCTCGGGGCGTAGGAAATCGACCAGCCCGATGGACAGGGTCGAGCCATACAGATCGCCCGAGAAATCGAACAGGAAGGTTTCAAGGTTTGCACGGTTCTCGCCAAACATCGGACGCACGCCCAGCGATGCTGCACCGTGGTAGGTGCCCTTGTGTGGGCCGTCCAGAACGTCGACCAACACGGCATAGACGCCAAACTTGGGCGGGTGCAGCCCGTCGATGGACATGTTCGCTGTGGGATAGCCCAGTTCACGGCCGCGCTGTTCGCCGCCGATCACCTTGCCTTCGATCCGGTGCCAGTGGCCCAATTGCGCCGCCGCATCCCGTGGGCGCCCTTCGCTCAGCGCTGTGCGGATCGCGGTGGATGATACCTGACCTTCGGTGCCTTCCAGCAGTTCTGCAATCGTCACACCAAACCCCATTTCTTCGCCAAAGGTCTGCAAATCCTGAACGGTGCCGGATCGGCCCTTGCCGAAACAGAAATCGGCACCAACCACGACGTGTTTTAGACCCAGTCCACGGGTGATCACGTTTTCAGCGAATTCGCGCGGGGTCAACGCGGCCAAGGCGGCGTTGAAGTTCAGCTCGTACAGCCGCTCGACCCCAAGCTTTTCCAACCGCGTGGCGCGGGCCTTGGGGCTCATCAGGCGGAAGGGCGGGGCATCGGGGGCGAAATATTCGCGGGGGTGCGGTTCAAACGTCACCACGCCCAGCGGGGCCGACGGATCAGCCTTGCGCGCGATCTCGATCACGGACTGGTGGCCGATATGTACACCGTCAAAGTTACCGATAGCGGCGCTTGCGCCTCGGTCTTCGGGGGTAACGAATTGATAGTCGCGGATGATCCTCATGGACCGAGGGTTATCTTTCCCCTTAGGCAGGCGCAAGAAGCCTGCGCCTGTTGGGCCGAAATAACGCGGCGGAGGATGGGATCAGTCGAATTTCCGGCTGGGTGCCAGAACAGTCGCTTCGCCAATCAGCACTTTCTTGTCGTTGACCGAGCAGTGGCAATCCAGCTTGACGCGACGCTTGGCCAGATCGATGTCGATCACTTTGACCTCGGCGTAGACAACATCACCGGGGCGCACAGGGCCAAGGAACTTCAGTGTCTGACCCATATAGATCGTGCCATGACCCGGAAGCTGTTCACCGATCACAGCGGAAATCAGACCAGCGGTCAGCATGCCGTGGGCAATACGACCTTCAAAGATCGTGTCCTGCGCATAGTCTTCGTCCAGATGCACCGGATTGTGGTCGGTCGAGACCTCGGCAAACATCTCGATGTCTTTATCGGTGACCTCTTTACGAAGATGACGGGTCATGCCCATCTCGATGTCTTCGATGCAGATCGTGCCGCGAGGCATATTATCGAGCATGGGTCTCTCCATATTCAGCGGTCCGGTAATAAAAGTCGTGCATGTTTGCTATTCGCGCAACTTTATTACTTTGCAGGCGCAGAAAATCAAGAGAAAAGATGATTACCGCAAAAATCCGATTGAGAAGGTCGGAGCGATTTTTTCCTTTTGGATATAATCGCTTAGGGCTTCCGCATCCGGTTGGCCGTCGGTTTTCGTCTCCTGCGACGCTAAGCCGCCGGTGATGAAAAGCGAGTCGATGTCTTCGCCCATGGCCCCATCAACGTCTGTATGGGGCCCATCCCCGATCGCCAGAATCGCGGCATCCGATGCATCGACGCCCAATTCCGTCAGACGACGGCGCGCCAGATCATAGATCGGCGGGTGCGGTTTGCCGAAGTACAGGCTTTCGCCGCCCATCTCGGTATAAAGCCGCGCCAGGGCACCGGCGCACCATTCACGGCGCTCGCCACGGTCCACGACGATATCGGGGTTGGCGCAAAGCAACTTCAGACCCTTTTGCTTGGCGTACAGGAACTGAGGGCGGTTCACATCGGGGTCGGCGTGCGGATCAAACGGGCCGCAGCAGACGATGCCTTCGGCCTCTTCCAGCGGAATCTGTTGGATATCGACGGGGTTGTCGATGATCGCCAGTGGTTTGAAGAAGGACTTGTCGTGATCTTCGCCCATGAACCAGATTTTCTGACCCACAGCGCCAGTGAACATCGCAGCCCGCGCAGAATCGCCTGATGTCGCGATGGTGTCCCACGCATCATCCGGAACGCCCATTTTGGTGATCTGACGTTCCACGCTGTCACGGGGGCGCGGTGCATTGGTCAGTAGCACGACCTTACCACCCTTGGCCCGAAACGCCTGAAGTGCAGCGACGGCGTCCGGATAGGCCTCGATCCCGTTGTGCACGCAGCCCCACAGATCGACGAACAGAGCGTCGTAGCGGTCGGATACCTCGGAAAGGGACTGGATGATCTGGGTCATAATGGGCCTCTGAATTCTGTTATCTTCGATATGACGCGTGGCAGGCGAAAAATCCAGTCACGGGCGAAAGCCTGTAAACCAAATCACGCCCGGCAGGATGACCCACACGGCAGGAATAAAATTCAGTGCGGTGCGAAAAGGTTCCTTGCGTGTCTTATGCCGGAACCTGCGCTGCGCCAGTTTTGCACCGCCCCAGCCGCCCAACAGCGCGAGTGTCAAAAGGCTGCTTTCCGATATCCGCCACAGCCCTTTGGCTGCCCGTCGTTTGTCTTCGGCAAAGGCGGCGAAGGCCGCGATGTTGATCAGAACCAGAAAGCCTAGGGCCGTCAGAACAGGTTCCATCACGCGTGTGCCGCGACCAGATCAGGCAGGGCGGCGAAATCGGTGAAGCTGGCCGCATGGGGCAGATCAGTCACCGGCGTTTTGCGATAACCGCCTTCGAACAGCAGAAACGGGATGCCGGCGCGGTCAGCGGTTTCTGCATCCACCTCGCTGTCGCCCACATAGATGCGTGACCCGTCGCCAAGCGCATCGCAGGTCGCCAAAAGCGGCGCAGGGTCGGGTTTGCGCAAAGGCAGGCTGTCACCGCCGATGACAGCGGGAAAGAACGGCTCTAGCCCCATGTGCTTTAGAATGGCCCGCGCAGGCACTTCGGGCTTGTTGGTGCACAGGCCAAGCGCGTGGCCCTGACCTTGCAGCACCTTCAGCGCATCAAGCACACCGGAATACAGCTGGGTCAGGTCCTTGGCGTTCTCGTACCCGTCCAGAAACAGACGCAGCATTTCCGCTTCGCGTGCCTCGGGCAGATGGCGGGCTTCGCGCATCTTGCGGACAAACACACCCGCGCCATTGCCGATAAAGGAGATCGTTTCAGCCAGATCCAAGGGCGCGGCGTCCATCGCGGACAGAACGTCATTGGCGGTCGCCCGAATATCCGGCGCGCTGTCGATCAGCGTGCCATCCAGATCAAATACAACTATCGCCATAATGCCCCCCGCATATGAAAAAGGCGCCCCGAAGGACGCCTTGTTCGATCAAACCTTCAGGTTCGGAATGATCTGTTTCTTCCGGCTCATGATGCCCGGCAGCACAACCGTGTCGCCGCTGACCGATGCGCCAAAGCTCTTCTCGGCCACGGACTTCACCAGATCGTTCGGCACCAGCAGGGTGGCCTCTTCTTTCAGGATGTCGACCACGAACAGCAGAACCTGATCAACGCCGTCTTCGGTCTGAACAGTCTTCATGGTTTCCATCAGGCTGTCCTTGCGGTTCAGCGGGATGTCAGGGGCCGTGGTTTCCAGAACCGATACGCGGAACTTGGTGCCGTCGACTTCGTATTCCTTGCTGTCCATGCGGATCAGCTCGGCATCCGAGAACGCGGAAACGTCGGATTTCGCAGCAAACATGTCTGCCGCCAGTTCACCGATGTTCACACCCAGATCGTCGGCCAGCGCGTGGGCAACAGCCTTGTCTTCCTGTGTGGTGGTCGGCGAACGGAATTCCAGCGTGTCGGACAGGATGCATGTCAGCATCGCGCCTTTAACACCCTCGGGTGCCTGCGCCAGATCCTTGCCGATCATTTTCCACATGATGGTTGCTGTACATGCCAGCGGCTCAACGCGGATTTCGATCGGGCCTTTGGTTTCCAGACCGCCGACCAGCTTGTGGTGGTCGATGATGCCCTGGATGTCGGCGTTGTTGACGTTCGCAGGCAGTTCGGCAGGGTTGTTCGTGTCCACGATGACTACCGGTGCGCCGTCTTCGACGTCTGCGATGATCTCGGGTTTGTCCAGACCCCAACGCTCCAGCATGAACGCCGCTTCTGTGTTCGGCTCGCCCAGTAGAACCGGCTTGGCCGCTGTGCCTTTGATCTGGTTCAGATACCAAGCCCAGATGATCGGGCTACCAGTAGAGTCTGTGTCGGGCGATTTGTGGCCGAAGACCTGAATCGTCATGGGAGGTTTCCTTGTCAATCAATACGGTTTCGCGGGCCTTATAGGCCTGCTTTTACGGCCTGTCACCTGCTGCAAAGCAGCACAGGCGGTTAGTCGTAGACACGTTCGCCAAAGATGGCAGAACCGACACGCACGTGGGTCGCGCCAAAGGCAATTGCCTGCTCGAAATCGCCGGACATTCCCATGCTCAGGCCGGTGATGCCGTTGCGTTCGGCGATCTTGGCCAACAGCGAGAAATGCAGCGACGGCGTCTCCTCGACAGGAGGGATGCACATCAACCCGCGGATCGGCAAATCCAGATCACGGCATTCCTTGATGAACGCATCCGCATCGGCGGGCATGACGCCAGCCTTCTGTTCTTCCTCGCCTGTGTTGACCTGCAAGAACAGCTCGGGGCAATGGCCCAGTTCCTGTGCAAGACGCGCCAATGCGTGGGCCAGTTTCGGGCGGTCCACCGAATGGATCGCATCAAACAGTTCCATCGCGACGCGCGCCTTGTTGGTTTGAAGCGGGCCCAGCAGGTGCACCGACACACCGTCATAGCGCTCCTTGAACGCAGGCCATTTGCCCTGCGCTTCCTGCACACGGTTTTCACCGAAGACACGGTGCCCTTCGTCCAGAACCGCCTCGACCCGTTCCAGCGGCTGGATTTTGGACACGGCGATCAGTTCGACCGAACCAGCCGCACGGCCAGCCTCGGCTTCGGCCTTGGCAATACGATCCTTGATGTCGCTTAGACCCACGGATCATCCCCCCACTCTTCGATGAACGGCTGAAGGTCTTTCTCGTACCGCTTCCACGCCTGAGACGAACCCTTGTTGATCGGCTGGCGCACCTGCGCGACAGACAGCGTTTTCACGCGGTTCTTGGCCTTGTGGAATTCGAGACAAGCGTCTTCCCACTCAAGTCCTGCCGCATCAATCAATGCCCGCGCCTGATTTTCGGGGTCAGCCACGAGTTGGTCGTAGTAAACCTCATAAATCCGCTCGGGCATACGTTCTTTCCAATGCTCGACGTTCTTGCGGAAGGCTTTGATAGCTTTCGCGATTTCGGGCAGGCTGTTCGCATATCGGTGCGAGCCCAGCTTGAACATGTTTTTGTAAATCGAGATCGCAATATCGCGCGCATCGCGCTGTACGACGATAAACTTGGCGTGCGGCATTGACGTTGCGAGGTAGCCGTAAATCACATCTGCGCGGATGGACTTGTCGGTAATCACACCCGACTTCGCACCCGTATCGCGCTGCATCAGTTTGATGAAGGTCTCGGCATACAAGCGCAGCTCGTCTTCCGTGCAAAGGTGCAGCGGTTTCGGATCATTATTTGCAATCGGCAGGTTTGTCGTCCGATTGAAAATAATCCCAAGCTCGCCACCTGCTGTGGCGTTAGAATGAGCGGCGATGATTTGTTCTGTCAGCGTTGTACCCGAGCGGGGCATGCCTGTGACAAAAACAGGGGTGACGGGCGATTCAAAATTGATCGGCTTAAGGTCGCCCTTCAGCTGTTTTTCGTAAAACACGTCGTTAATGACGTTCTGTTTCTCTTCTTTGATCGGAGCCAGTTCAGCTTGCAGAGCATTCGCCGCGTTTAGGTGATCGAATACCTGATCGAACTTTTTCTGGTCTTCCAACGCCTTGGCCATCGCGTAGTGGCCTTGCATGAGCTCACGTTTATCGGCTTTTTTACTTTTGAGGAGTTTTCCTAAAATTTTAAGTGTTGGCTCATTTTCTGGCACCTTCATGCCAGTATAGAAAGTTTTGTAAAGATTCCCGGACAGCGGGCTATTTTTTATCAATTTTCGAAAGCGCTCTTGAGCCTCGTCAAAGCGGCCCAGTCGCTGAAGGTACGCTGCCTTCTTGGTTGCAACCTTCTTCTTGTTGGGGGAAATCAGAGCAAGATGGTCGTGTGCCTTTAGAGCCTGGTCATATTCACCTAGGTCATCGAATAAGTCGATTAGCGTTTCGACTAGACCTGGTTCAGTTGGCTTGAGTTCCAGTGCTTTCTTTAAGTACTCAAACTGCTTTGTGCGTTCACCCTTTTCATATGCGACGCGTGAAAGCTGATAATGGATTTCTGGAGAGTTTGGTTGCTCCATCAAAAGCTTCGCGAAACCCAGGCGGGCTTCCTCAGGAAAACCATTGTTCAATTTCTCAAGGGCACTGCGGTATTCCGCTTTGATGCGCGCGACAACGTCCTGTGACATTTATCTCTCCAAACTCTTTTCCTTCATGTCCCAAAAGAAAAGAGCGGGCGCAAGGCCCGCTCTTAACTGATGTCCTAATCTCAGGTGAGATTAGAAGGACATGCCCAGACCCAGGGAGAAGGAGTCGTACTGAACTTCGTCGTCACCCAGTTCTACAGTGCTGGAGCCGTAACCAGCTTTTGCCGACAGACCGCCACCCAGATCGTATGCAACTGCCAGACCATAGCCGGATACGTCATGGTCTTCGATGCCTGCGAAGTTTTCATAGGCGCCGTAGTTGAAGCCAACTGCCAGAGCGTTTGCTTCGTAACCCAGACCCAGACCCATGTGCGTGGTATTTTCCAGGCCGTCGAGGTCATAATCTGTGGACGAGTAGTTCAGACCTGCGGAGAAACCGTTCGCGAAGCCAGCTGTTACGCCAACACCGATGATTTCTGCGTCAGATACGATTGCGAAGCCTGCGCCGTTCAGGGTCGCCATGGGCGCGAACGCCATGTTTTCACCTGTCTGGTAACCCAGACCTGCAGTGATTGCGATGCCGTTGAAGTCGCCGGAGTACTTAACGCCAACACCGATGATGTTGTCGTCGGAAGCACCGTTGTCCAGCTGCTCAGCGGACAGGGACAGTGTGAACGCGTCGAATGCGTAGTCGAAGCGTGCAACTTGACCGTCGCCTTTGTCGTCGAAGCCGGAGTTACCGTTGTAACCAGCGTTTTCTTCGTCGTCATTGATCGAGCCGCCAGCCATCAGAACTTCAGGCATAGCTGCGTCGAAAGCACCGTCTGTGTCGCCCATTGTCAGGGTCGCGCCACCGTAGGAAACGAAGATTGTTTCGCCACCCTCAGTTGCCGGAGCAAACGCGTTGCCGTTAACCGACTCGTCCAGATCAACAGTCGCACCGAAGGAGATGCCACCGTCTGTTTCGCCGGACATTTTGAATGTGACGTCGATGTCTGTGAAGAACTGTGTATCGCCTTCTGTTTCGGTTGTTGTAACCGATGTCAGAGTGGAGATCGCGCTCGATACCGTCAACGTAGTGGTGGTGTTGATGTTGATGTTGGCGCTACCGGAGTTGAAGATACCCATTTCCGCCATACCGGAGATGGAAACCTCTGCCGACGCGAAGCCAGCGGATGCGACCAGCGCTGTGGAAGCAAGAAGAATCTTTTTCATTTTTTCCCTCATGTGTTCGTAAGGCACGTACCAATCCGGATACCCGGCCTTGATGGCATGATCTATGCGCCTTCGACCGCTAAGGGTGCAACCCGCGTGGACAATCCGCGGCCAACAAGCTTTTTGATGATGCACATTTGCCACAAGCAATGCGACTGCCGTTCTGTGTGGTGTAACAACTCTATAGATTCTTAGGGCTGTTCACGTTTCCGGCCCTTTTCATCTTGATCTTGTCGCAGCCCCGCAGCCACTGTAAGGAAGGTTTGACCGGAAAATTGCGGCGAGAGCGGGGAAATTCATAATGCAGCGTTTTGCTAAAGGCCTTTGTCTGACACTTGCTTTGGTCTCCGTCGCGGGATGCGGAATGTTTCAGCGTGGGGGCACCCAGCAACCTGTAAATACCCGTTCTGCCGATGAAATCATGGATCAGGAAGTTTACGGTGAGGCCGGCGCGCCCACATCCACGATCTGGGATATCTTCAAGCCGCGATCGGATGAAAAGGTTGGTTCGGTCAACCGCTACATCTGGAATGCGGCGCTTGAAACGCTTGATTTCCTGCCGATTGAATCGGTCGATCCGTTTACCGGTGTTATCACAACAGGCTATGGCACACCCCCGGGTGGTGGCCGTGCCTATCGCGCGACAATCTACGTCTCGGACCCTGCGCTGGATGCGCGTTCGTTGAACGTGGCGCTGATGACCCGCAGCGGCCCTGTCAGCACGGCAACAACCCGCGCAATCGAAGACGCCATTCTGACCCGCGCACGCCAGCTGCGTGACCGCGACTCGCGCTTCTAAACCAAACTGACTTAGTCTTGGGGGCGTCGCCCTGCCGTTTCGGCAAGGGCGTCGACCCATGCAAGCTGTCTGGGCAGGCAAATCTGCTTCAGATCATAGTTTTCTTGAACAAACGCGCGCGCCGCTGCGCCCAAGTTCCTACGTTGTGTACCGTTCTCTAGCAGATCAACCACGGTTTTGGTCAAAGCCTCTGTGTCGAAGAAATCTATCAGCAGGCCGGTTTCGCCATCCTTGATCACTTCTTTCACCGGTGCCGTGCTGCTGGCCACGATGGCGCATTCCGCGCTCATGGCTTCCAGCAAGGACCAGCTAAGAACAAACGGATAGGTCAGATAGACATGCACGCGGCTGACCTGCAGCATCGACAGAAAACGCGGATAGGGGACGCGGCCAAGGAAATGTACGCGGGCCCAGTCGGCGTCTGAAATCTGCGGGCGTACCTCATCAATATAGATCTGCTTCCACGTTTTACCGTCCGGCGCTTTGGCGCCATAGCTGACCTCATCGCCACCCAACAGCACAACCTGTGCCTTGGGCCGCGCCGCGAGCAATGCGGGCAAGCTGCGCATAAAGATGTGATAACCGCGATAGGGTTCGAGGTTGCGGTTGATAAAGGTGATCACCTCATCATCACGGCTCAGAATGCGGCCATCTGAGACCTCCAGCCTTGCCTGCGGATCGGGAATCACCTGATCCGTGTCGATCCCGTCATGGGAAACGGTCAGACGATCCTGCCAATGGCCGGGAAAGGTTTCCGCCTGAAAGCGCGTCGGGCTGATGCCTGCGTCCATCACCTCTTCGTGCAGACGGTTGTTCAGGTTTTTCATGCGAATGCGCTGGGTGTCGGCAACAGGCTGTTTCGGAAAGAATTCAGGGTCGAAGCGCGTGAACGTCTCGTCGGTCTGATGATACAGCTCGCAATACAGCCCCAGTTTCGCGTCGGGCCAGACATCTTTCAGAAACAGGCTTTCGCCCCAACCGTGATGGGCCAGAATGACATCCGGCTCGTACCCCTGCTTTTTCAACTGCAACGCGGCGCGCAGACACGATGTGCCGCGGATCAGCTTGGTTTCGAAATCCTGTAGCCACGGGTGTATGCCCTTGGTGCTTTGACCCTGCACTTTATAAGGGATCAGCCGCACACCGTTCCAAACACCGACCTTGTCCACCTTGGGGGTCAGCGCCATCACCTCGTCCCCGCGCGCAGCCAACGCGGGGGCCAGATGTTTGTACTGTCCCGGAAAGTTCTGATGGATACAGAGGATCTTCATTTTTGGTGTACTCGCGACCTGCCTTGCCGCAATCTCGCACGCAGATTTGAAAAAACCAAACCGCCTTTGTGCATTTCATCCCGACTGTCGCTTTGGCGTCAGCCCGTCATTTACGGCTTAGCACTGGACGTCGCCCCCTAGCCGCCCTATCACCCAAGCCCGAAAACGCATTGAATTCGCGTCGCAGAGGAAGAGCCATGTCGCGTTACGCACCCGCCGAGATCGAACCAAAGTGGCAAGCTGCCTGGGATCAGGCCGAAACCTTCAAAGCCGTGCGCTCTGAAGACAAGCCCAAGTATTATGTGCTTGAGATGTTCCCCTATCCGTCGGGCCGCATCCACATCGGTCACGTCCGCAACTACACCATGGGCGATGTGATCGCGCGCTATAAGCTGGCGACGGGCCACAACGTTCTGCACCCGATGGGCTTTGACGCCTTCGGAATGCCTGCGGAAAACGCGGCGATGGCATCGAATGGCCACCCCAAAACGTGGACCTACAACAACATCGACACGATGGTTGCCCAGATGAAACCGCTTGGCTTTGGTCTGGACTGGTCGCGCATGTTCGCCACCTGCGATCCGGAATACTATGGCCAGCAACAGGCGTTGTTCCTTGATTTTCTTGAAAAAGGTCTGGTCTACCGCAAGAACGCTGTCGTGAACTGGGACCCTGTTGATATGACGGTTCTGGCGAACGAGCAGGTTGAAAACGGTCGCGGTTGGCGCTCGGGTGCGCTGGTCGAACGCCGCGAACTGACGCAGTGGTTCTTCAAGATTTCCGACTATTCCAACGAATTGCTGGAAGCGCTGGACACGCTGGACAACTGGCCTGCCAAGGTAAAGCTGATGCAGGCGAACTGGATCGGCAAATCGCGCGGTCTGCAGTTTGCCTTCTCGACCATCGACGGACCCGAGGCGCACGACCGGATCGAGGTGTACACAACACGCCCCGATACGCTGATGGGCGCGTCGTTTGTCGGCATCTCGCCAGATCACCCGCTGGCGCGTGATCTGGAAAAGGACAACGCCGAGATTGCGGAATTCTGCGCCGAATGCCGCCGTATGGGCACGTCCGAGGAAGAGCTGGAAAAGGCCGAAAAGCGCGGCTTTGACACAGGCATCCGCGTGCGTCACCCGTTTGATACGTCGTGGGAACTGCCCGTTTACATCGCCAACTTCATTCTGATGGACTACGGCACAGGCGCGATCTTTGGCTGTCCCGCACACGACCAGCGTGACCTTGATTTCGCACGCAAATACGAACTGCCGGTCGCGTCCGTGTTCGAACCGGTCACACCTGACGACAGCTTTGCCAAGCCCGAACACGGCGGTCCGGCCTATGTGCCTTCCAAGCCCGATCCCGTGCGCTACGTCAAAGGCTTTGCCGGAGAAGAGGTGCAGACAGGCAACGAAGGCATCGATACCGCCGTTGATTTCTGCGAAGCCAACGGTGTGGGCCACGGCGTAACCAAGTTCCGCCTGCGCGACTGGGGCCTGTCCCGTCAGCGCTATTGGGGCTGCCCGATTCCGGTTGTTCATTGTGATGACTGTGGCGTGGTGCCTGAAAAGAAAGAAAACCTGCCCGTTCAGCTGCCCGATGACGTCACATTCGACGTCCCCGGCAACCCGCTGGATCGTCACCCTACATGGCGCGATTGCACCTGCCCGTCTTGTGGCAAGCCCGCCCAGCGTGAAACCGACACGATGGATACCTTTGTGGATTCGTCGTGGTACTTTGCCCGCTTCACCGCGCCGCGTGCCAACACGCCGACCGATCTGGCCGAGGCCGAATACTGGATGAACGTCGACCAATACATCGGCGGCATCGAACACGCGATTCTGCACCTGCTGTATTCGCGCTTCTTCGCGCGGGCGATGCAGATGACCGGCCACCTGCCGGCGAAATCCAGCGAGCCTTTCAATGCGCTGTTCACCCAAGGCATGGTGACCCACGCGATCTACCAGACCAAAGGCGATGATGGTCGCCCCGTCTATCACTACCCCGAAGAGGTGGAGCTGAAAGACGGGAAAGCGTTCCTGAAAGACGGCGGTGCCGAGGTCGAGGTGATCCCGTCGGCCAAGATGTCGAAGTCCAAAAACAACGTGGTCGATCCCGTGGCGATCATCGGCGAATACGGTGCCGACACCGCCCGCTGGTTCGTCCTGTCCGATTCCCCGCCCGAACGCGATGTGGAATGGACGGCCTCTGGAGCGGAAGCTGCGAACAAACACCTTGGCCGCGTCTACCGTATTGCGCTGGAAGCCTCGCAAAATGAGGAAGCGGCGAATGACGCCGACAAGGACCTGCTGCGCGAAATGCACAAGGCGATCCACGATGTGACCCAAGGCGTCGAAACCTTTGGCTTTAACGCGGCCATCGCGCGTCTTTACGGTTTCACCAACACCCTGTCCAAATCCAAGGCGGGTGGTGATGCGAAACGTCAGGCGGCCAAGGCGCTGGCCCAGTTGATGGCCCCGATGACACCGCACCTGTCGGAAGAAATCTGGTCGCTTCTGGGGGGCGAAGGCCTGATTGCCAATGCCGACTGGCCTGTGGCTGATCCCGCCATGTTGATCGACGATGAGGTCACCATGCCCATCCAGGTCAACGGCAAACGCCGCGCCGAAATCTCGGTTCCGAAAGATCTGGACAAGGCCGAGGTTGAAAAGCTGGCGCTCGCAAACGATGCTGTGGTCAAAGCGCTGGATGGCGCTGCACCGAAAAAGATCATCGTTGTGCCGGGGCGGATTGTGAATGTGGTCGTATAACCGACGGATACTGCTGGTCAGCGCCTTGGCGCTGGCCGGTTGCGGGTTCACCCCCGCCTATGGCCCACAAGGCAGCGGCAGCGCCCTTTTGGGCACGATCGCCTTGGAAGAGCCCGCAGAACGCAACGAATACATCCTGAACCGCAGGCTGGAAGAACGGCTGGGCCGCGCAACTGCGCCGCGCTATTCGCTGAAAACCGTTCTGACCACCAATGAAAACGCGCTCGGCTCTACGTCTACTGGGTCGAACACACGTTCCCATGTGGACGGCAAGGTCGCCTACGACCTGATCGATCAAACCACGGGCCAATCCGTGCATAGCCATGTGGTCAGCAGCTTTGTGGGCTATTCCACCAGCGGATCAAACGTATCCACCTTTGCATCCCAACGCGACGCAATGGAACGCTTGATGACCATTCTGGCAGACCAGATCGTGGATCAACTAACGCTGATCGAACCTGACCAACTGCCATGAAGCTGTCAGCCCGCGACGCATCTTCCTATTTCGCCAAGCCCGATCCCGATAAGGCGGCCCTGCTGATCTACGGCGAAGATGCGATGCGCGTGGCCTTGAAACGCCAGCAGGTCATCGCCGCTTTGGTCGGCCCCGAAGGTGAGGCGGAAATGCGCCTGACCCGCATTCCAGCGGGCGATTTGCGTAAGGACCCCGCTCAGTTGATTGATGCGATCAAGGCGCAGGGGTTTTTCCCCGGTCCGCGCGTTGCCTTTGTTGAAGGCGCAGCAGATCAGGCCGCCGCCGACGCCGTGAAAAACGCAATGGAGGATTGGGCCCCGGGCGATGCACAGATCATTGTGACCGCGGGTATGCTCAAGGCCACATCGAAGCTACGCAAACTGTTCGAAGCGCATCCCAGTGCCTATGCCGTCGGCATCTACAACGATCCGCCCACGCGGGACGAAATCGAATCTGATCTGAAAAAATCCGGCCTCACCAATCTGGACCGTGCGGCGATGGATGCGATCATGGCCCTGTCGCGCGAACTCGACCCCGGTGATTTCCGTCAGACCGTTGAAAAGGTCGCGCTGTATAAACTGGGCGATGACACGCCGCTGACACCGGATGAGGTCGCGCTGATGGCGCCTACCTCGACCGAGGCCGAGGTTGATGACATCCTGCATGTCGTCGCCGAAGGCCGTGCCACAGAAATCGGCCCCGTGATGCAACGGCTCGAGGCGCAGGGCGCAAATGCCGTGACACTTGTCATCATGGCGACCCGCCATTTCCGCGCGCTGCATATGGCCGCCTCTGATCCCGGTGGGGCCGCTGCCGGAATCGCCCGCATGCGCCCGCCGATCTTTGGCCCGCGACGCGACCGGATGCTGCGTCAGGCACAGGGCTGGGGCATGATGAAGCTGGAACAGGCGCTGAAAATCCTGACAGATACGGATTTGACGTTACGTTCCGCCGGTCAGAAAGCACCGGCTATGGCCTTGGTCGAACGTTCGCTCATACGATTGGCGATGTTGGCGAAACGCTGACGTCGATCAGGGAGGAAACGATGGGCTACACGGTTGTCGGGTCACGCAAGACCCGTGCTTTTCGCGTTTTGTGGGCAATGGAAGAACTGGGGTTGGCCTACGACCACATCCCCGCGCTGCCCGCCAGTGATGAAATCCGCGCGGTGTCACCCCTTGGAAAAGTGCCCGCGTTGAAAGACGGCGACGACGTGATCTGCGATTCCGTCGCGATCATGACCTATCTGGCCGACAAACACGGCGGCCTGACCCATCCGGCAGGCACAATCGCCCGCGCGCGTCAGGATGCGTGGACCAACCGTATCATCGATGAACTGGACGCGCTTTTGTGGACGGCGGCGCGACATACGTTTGTCCTGCCCAAGGATCAGCGCGTGCCCGAGGTGAAGGAAAGCCTGAAGCCCGAATTCGACCGGAATATCCAGCGCATTGCGGCTGAAATCGACGGGCCGTTTCTGGCGGGCGACATGTTGACCATCCCTGACATTCTGCTGCTGCACTGTGGGTCGTGGGCGCTGGCGGCCAAATTCCCGCCGCTGCCGGATAAAATCAAAGCCAACGCCAAGGTGTTGATGCAGCGCCCCGCCTATCAAAAGGCTGCGGCAATGCCCTAATCGGCGATCCAGCGGGCCGCGTTCTGGCCCGCCCATAGGCCTGTCGCAAAGCAGGCGGTCAGCAGGTAGCCGCCTGTGGGCGCATCCCAATCCAGCATTTCGCCGGCGGCAAACACGCCGGGCATGTCTGTCAGCATCAGGCCATCATTCATCGCCTCAAACGGAATCCCACCCGAGGTCGAGATTGCCTCATCCATCGGGCGCAGGGTGGCGTTGGTTATAGGCAGGCCTTTGACCAACTTGGCGATGTCCTGTGGCGCATCGGGCAGGGGGCGAGCATATTCCATCAGCAGCGCCAGTTTCGCCGGATCAAGCCGCAGCGCCTTTCGCAGGACGTTGGATTTGCTGTCCTTGCCTCGGGGTTTTGACAGGCGTTTGGCGATCGCGTCTTCACTTACATCCGGCATCAGGTCGATGTGCAGCGTCGTGCCTTCGCGCAGGGCAGGGGCAAGCGGATAAATTCCGCCGCCTTCCAACCCTTTGGCGCTGATCACCGCCTCGCCACGGTTTTCCATATCGCCCGCGAGGAACCGTGCATTCTTGATCGGGCTGCCAAAATTTTTCGCCATGTGGGACGACCATGGAACGGTCAGGCCGACGTTTGACGGACCGAAGGATACTGTAGGTATACCTTTTTTATTCAACGTATTGACCCACTCGCCATCCGATCCCAACCGCCGCCAACTCGCACCGCCCATCGCCAGAACGGTGGCTTTGGCCCGCACCGACACCGCGCCGTCCGGCGTGTCGAAAAGCGCCGCGCCATCCTGCCAGCCGGTCCAGCGCCAACGGGCGTTGACCGTCACGCCCATCCCGTCCAGCCGCGCCAACCATGCGCGCAACAGGGGAGAGGCCTTCATCACCTTGGGAAAGACACGGCCCGTCGAGCCGGTGAACACCTCTTGACCCAATCCTTGCGCCCAGTTCGCTACGTCCTCGGGCCTGAAGCGTTCGATCATCGGGCGCAGCACATCGGCGTGGGGGCCGTAGTGGGCCATGAAGGCGTCAAAGGGCTCGGCCTTGGTCAGGTTCAAACCGGACTTGCCCGCCATCAGGAATTTCCGCGCAACTGACGGTTTCTGATCGGCCACCAGCACCGAATATCCAGCCGCAGCCAAGGCATCCGCCGCCATCAACCCCGCAGGTCCGGCGCCGATCACCAGCGCGTCTGTTGTGATGTCCTGCAAGGTCATTCGGCTTGATCTTTCCCTGTTCCGCGCCAGACTCATGGGCCGGAACGACCTAGCACACAAGAGGGGGCGATGTCCGATCCTGATCCGATTTGCCCGCTATGCCTGCGCCCGATCCCAGCAGATGCCAAGCAAAGCCTGCATCACCTGATCCGGCGACTGCGCGGAGGCAAGGGCGGGTCGACGGTGTTGCTTCATAGGTGTACGGTTTCAATTTTTCGTGTCGGATTTTTGGGTCTATATTGAAATTCTATTTATTCAAAAAATTCGAATTGCTTCCAAACATTCTGGTGATCACGATCACGAATATCTCGTACTGCACCGTCCATCCATTGGGATCGAAACTGAGTGAGTGGAGAGTGTTCTGCGATCACACATGTTTTTGACGAATGACCTGACATTTTCTTAGGGATTTCAATGCTTAACGTCAGCTCGCTTGAGTAGTCATTTTTCCCGGCTTGAAACTCGGTTTGATAGATAATTACGATTTCTACGTCTTGAATTCTTTTGCTAGGCTGCTCGGCTAGGTCACCGTCTACTCCGGATTTGATGTGAACAGAAAGGCCGCAGCCATATTCGCCACGCGGTACAATCGAACTGGCCAATGGAAATTGTTTGTAATTTGGCCGCTCCGCCTTTGTCCATTCTCCGAGTGATCGAGAGCCATCTACAAATGCCATATAAAGCGCTCGCACATTGTAAGCGGGGCTTAAGCCGGTGTTCATAAGGGTGAAGTTTAATCTGATGTATTCAGGGCTGCCAAACCTTTCGACGTTTACATCCTTTACACTTAGGTATGCACGAGTCTGGAGATAACCCATCTTTTGAGCGTGGATGTTTCCTTGCTGAGCGATTTCAGCCGCTTGGATGGCGGCATCCGCAGTAGTTCTGGCAGGTTCGACCATGCTCTTCGCGTTCTCAGCTGCTCGCTTCGTGTAAACCAAAGTAAAAATAAGAACGATCAAGCCAATAAGAGTAAGCCCAGAACTGATTATTGCGGCGATTGCCACATCTCCTGCCCACCTAGCCATCTCTTGTTGGGCAGCAAGGTTTTCTTGGATGTTCCGGGCGTTGGCTTCTCGTTCCTCGTCGCTTTTTCCATCATAGACAGCTCGTATTACCGCTAAAGTTTTCTCAATAAGGGTCAAATTGTCCGCTGCTGTTGATAAATGAACGTGTTTGTCTGGAATGCTGACGTTTTGTTGAGCACTAGCTACTCCGGAACAAACAGTTACTGCAGTTATTAAGATTAAGAAGTGTTTTAACATTTGTGAATGAACGCGCTGACAGAATTCAAAATAGAAATTGATCGAACGTTCATGTCCTTATTGCTGATTCTAATCCCAGATAGCTTTTCAATAAACTTCTCAGATGTCATCAATTCGGCTGCTAGCTTGCGTTAAGCACTTTTTGTGCATGCATGCCTGTACACTGCAGGTTCGGGGAGCTCCAAAGAAGCAGCGCACTGTTTAGCCAATTCAAAACTCGCACGCGAGTTCAACACGCCCGAGGCGCTGCGGGCGCATCCGAGGATGGAAGGGTTTCTGAAATGGGTGGCTAAGCGCCCGCCGAATTTCCACAAACGCAGCGCCGGTGGCCGGCGCAAGCGGTAGTTAGTGGTTCTGCATCCGCTCGACGTAGCTGCGCAGTTCTTCGGCTTCGTGGCGGGCTTCGCGCAGGCCTTCCATCGCGGCGGACAGTTCGGCTTCGGTCTGGGTCAGCTGGTTGGTCAGTTCCGCTTCGCGCTGCTGAAGATAGGTGATCGCCTGATCACGGGTTTCTTCGGCCTCGTGCAGTTCCTGGCTCATTTTCTCAAGCTCGTTCACGTCGGCCTGACTGACACGTGTGAAGCGGTGCACCAGCCAGTTTGCGAACCAACCAAGGCAAAACGCTACAAACAGGATAATCGCGGTTGCGATGATAAATTCAGTTCTGTTCACTGTCCGATCCTTCACCGGCGTCAGTCGCCGTAACACCTTCTGCCTGATCTGATGCACCTTCTTCAACGGTTTCATCAGCATTTTCCGTCGATTCTTGTTCAATCAAGCGGAATTCAATGCGGCGGTTGGCTTCGCGACCCTCTTCGGTGTCATTTGTGGCGATTGGATTGACCTCGCCATAGCCCTTGGCCCGATAGCTGGACGTGAACACGCGACGGTCACGCAGTGCGTTCAGAACCGATTGCGCCCGTTCCTGCGACAGCTGTTCGTTCATCAATTCGCGGCCCTGACTGTCGGTGTGGCCCTGAATTTCCAGCGGAATGTCACCGCACAGCGTCAGAAGCTCGGCCAGTTCATCCAGAATGTCCTTGGCCGACAAATCGAGTGTCGCGGAACCCGGTTCAAAGGTGATCTTGCGGTCGCCGATGATGGTGGTGATCTGCGCTACGCATTCTTCTGGTGTCGGGATGCCAAGCGTCGGGTCCAGTTTTTCCTTGTAGGTTAGATTCAGAACAAAGCTGTCCGCGCCCAGTTTATCGGCCAGCACGCCTGCGATGTTGGCCTCGGCGTTCTGGTCGCCTGTATCGCCGGTGACCTGCATCTGTTCGGGGGTCACAACGATTGAACCATTTGCCAGCATCGACAGAACCTCAAGCCCGGCCAGAACACGGCTGGACCAGTTCGCGGGAAGGTCGGGATCAACCCGTGTGCCGACCGTCACGTCAGAAGACGTGAACCGCGCACGGGCATAGTTTTCGGCGGTGCTGCGGGCGGTTTCAGAGTTGATGCGGCCGCGCAGTTGCACATTGCCCTCGGGCGACCGTGTGGCGACGAATTCGATCGGGCCCTGATCCTTTTCGGGATCGGGTGTTTCGGGCAGAACCGCATCCAGAACAAAGGCTTCGGGAAGCGCGTTTTCCAGTTTGCCGACCACCGTGTCGAACAGCGCGGCATCCGTGCCTTCCAAAGCCAAAAGCGCGATGTCGGCGTTGGTGAAGGTCACTTCGCCACCACCCAGATCACCCACAGCTTTGATCGCGGCAGAGGTGGCTTTGCCCCATTCCTTGGACGGCGATCCAAGTGCTATCTGGCATGTTGCGTCGGCTTCCAGACCGGCGGCTTTGGCGGCGGCCAGAATTTGGTCGCGGGCGGCCTCAGTATTGGCGGTGCAGCTGTCGAACCCTGTGGCGTCGGCGGTCTTGGTAAAGCGCAGCACAAAGGGCGTGACCACGGGGCGCGGGGCCTCGAGATCCAGCTCAAGGCTGATTTCTTCGGGCGCGTTGCGTGTCAGCAGGCCTTCGATCCGGTCTTTCGCTGCGGCGCTGTCGGTCATGGCTTTGACGGCGACAACCTCGGCGTTGATCGAGATTTTCGAACGCGGAAGCTCTTCTAGCGCGCGTGTCGAAAAGCGAATGGCGCGATCCCAGCCGTCGGGCGTGGGGAAGTTCGCCATTTCAAGCAGGTTCGATACGTTGTTTTCGCCGCCTGCAATATCGGTGACGATTTTGATGAAATTGTCGATTTCGTAGTTGGTGGGCACCAGACCGATCAGGGAAATCTTTTCATCGTTGCGTAGGATTTCGATGGAGAAATCGGGCGCCTCCAATGCGGCGCTGTCGGCGACTTGCAACTCGTCGATTACACGGGCGGCGTCTACTACAGTACCGGCCAGCGACAGGGCGCGGAACCGTTCGGCTTCGGTCGGGGCGGTGCCGATCACAAAGACCTGCAGGCCGTTCGCATCAACCGAGGCCCATGTCACGCCATCATCCGCCAGCCTGCTTTCTACGCCTGCGATCGAACTTTCTTCGACCAGCCTGACGGAAAAGTAAGCGGCGATGAAAGACACAGCGGCGGCAGCCAGAAAAGTACCGACTACGATAAAAAGCGAAGACAGACGCATAGATGCCCCGACATTAATTAACCGCTTTCTGATAGGCCCTTGGGCAGGTTTCCGCAATCAAAGCATCAGCGCGACGGCGAAAATCAGCACAGGGATCAATCCGGCATCTCGGTTTGACCGGAAGAGGCCGATCAACACGTCGTTGTTTTCGGTGTCCAGTCTGCCCAACTGCCACCACAGGTGCCAGCCCATCAACCAAGGCCCGAAGATCGCGATCAGCATGGTGATCATCTCGGCGTCTGGCACGGCGGCAATCACGGCCATCGCCATCAGCGATACCGTCGCCACAAGGAACCACGATAGGTAGCGGGGCGAGTCGTCGCCGAAAAGCCGCGCGGTGGATTTGATGCCGATCAGCGCGTCGTCCTCGGTATCTTGGTGGGCATAGATCGTGTCGTAGAACAGGGTCCACGCGATGCCCGCCAGATACAGCAGGATCGGCGGCCAGCCCAGGCTACCGGTGTGTGCGGTCCATGCCAGCAAAGCGCCCCAGTTAAACGCGATGCCCAGAAAGACCTGCGGCCACCATGTGAACCGCTTCGCAAACGGGTAGATCGCCACCGGCACCAGCGACACAACGCCCAGCAGAATCGCGGTTTTGTTGAAAGTCAGCAGGATGCCCAATGCGATAAACGCCTGAAGCGCGGTCCACACCACGGCTTTGATCACTGGCACCTGACCCGACGGAATCGGGCGCAGCGCCGTGCGTTCCACCGATCCATCAAAGTCGCGGTCGGTGATGTCGTTCCACGTACAGCCCGCACCTCGCATCAGCACCGCGCCGAATGCGCAGCCGATGAAAATCCACGCGTCATGCCAGCTGGCCGTTCCGGTTGAGATCATCGCCAGCAACAACCCCCACCAGCAGGGCAGCAGCAAAAGCCACGTTCCAATCGGGCGGTCCAGACGGGACAGACGGAAAAACGGCTTCACCGGATTTGGTGCAAAGCGGTCAACCCAGTTGTCTTTTACGGCATCTGCGATTTGGCCCACTGGCGCTTTTGATGTGTCGGACATAAGTTCCGCTCCATGGCAAGGATCAGGCTTTTTGTAGAGCACCCCCTTGGGGAGGCACAACAGGTTCCGCTGTCGCGGGAACAGGCACATTACCTTTTCGGGGTGATGCGGCTGTCCGTGGGCAATGAAGTGGCGCTTTTTAACGGCACAGATGGCGAATGGCTGGCCGATGTGGCCGAGGCGGGCAAACGCGGGGGCACTCTGGCCTGCCGCGAACAGTCGCAGCCGCAGTGGATGCCGCCCGATCTGACGCTCTACTTTGCGCCGATTAAAAAGGCGCGAACCGATTTTATCGTCGAAAAGGCGGTGGAAATGGGCGTGCGCCGGATCGTGCCTGTGCAGACCGATTTTACCAATTCCGAACGCATCCGGCAGGACCGGCTTCAGGCCCATGCGGTCGAGGCGGCGGAACAATGCGGGGCGGTGTATGTGCCCGAGGTCGCGGCGTTGGCCAAACTCGGCCAAGTGCTGCGCGACTGGTCTGACGACGCGCAGCTGATGTTCTGTGACGAGGCTTTGGCAGGTGAGGTGCAAAAGGCCGATTTCGGGGCGCAACCCAAAGACGCGCCTTGGGGCATTCTGATCGGGCCGGAAGGCGGGTTTTCCGACGCGGAACGGTCGCGCCTGCACGGTATGGCGCAATCGGTGCCTGTCCGACTTGGCCCGCGCATCCTGCGGGCGGACACGGCGGCGGTTGCGGCGCTGACGATTTGGCAAACCACCTATGGCGACTGGTGATGCACCGGATCGCCCAACCCGGTGATGAGGCGCGGCTTGATGCGTTTCTGGCGCAACGACCGGCCTCGGCGATGTTTCTGCGGTCGAACCTTGCCGCGCACGGGTTAAGCGGGCAGGGGCACGACCACGCGACGACTTATCACCTGTGGGAAAAGGACGGGCAGATCGCGGGTGTTTTCGGGCTAACGCAAAACCAGAACACCATGGTGCAGTTTCCCGACAATACTTTGAACGATCAGATTTGCACCGACCTGCCGCGTGTTTTGGCAGGCCAGCCGATCGCCGTGATGACGGGCCTCTCGTCCGAAGTTCAGATGGCATTGGGCGCTTTAGGCTTGTCTGATGAGGACCTTTATAAACTGAACCATGATGAGCCTTTATATCAGCGCGATTTAACGGGCTTTATTCCCGAGCAGGGTGCGTTGCGCCGCCCAGAGGCGCGGGATTTCGATTTGTTGGCGCGTTGGTTTGTCGGACATTTTCAGGACACGGGTATCGGCGACGGATCGCTCCACAGTGATAAAGATGCGCTGGTTCGGGCCGAGCGGGCTATTCGTGGGGATGGGACGTGGCTGCTTTGCGATGAACGTGGATTGCCCGTAGCCATGGCTGGCCTGAATGCCCGTGTCGGCGATACAGTTCAAGTTAGCAGCGTTTACGTGCCGACCGAGCTACGAAATCGTGGTCTTGGGCGTACCGTTGTCTCCAAAATGCTTAACTATGAAGCAAGCCAAGGCACCAAACGGGCAATCCTGTTTTCCAACAATGACGCCGCATCGCGGGCATATGAGGCCATCGGCTTTGAGCAGATCGGCACGTTCCGCGTCGCAATCCTGAAGGAGCCAGCATGTCTCTGATCCGACCCGAAGCACAGGCCACGATCAAACGCTGGTCCGAGGCGCTGGCCGGTTTGGCCTTGATCGCGCTGGGCCTTTATTGGGCGCTGGTCGGTGTCGGCTGGCTGTTGAACGCGTTGGGCTGGATTGTGGCAATCGCCGGTGCGGTTCTGGGCTTTGCCGGTATCCAGCGTGCACGGTTCCGGCAAACGGGCGCAGGCCCCGGCATGGTCGAAATCATCGAAGGCCGCGTGCGTTATTTCGGGCCGCTGTCCGGCGGTGTGGTTGATCTGGGCGATCTGCATGAACTGCGCCTTGATCCTAGCCAGTTTTCCGCCCATTGGGTGCTGATCCACGACGGTGCGCCACTGGAAATTCCGCTGAATGCCGATGGCTCGGACGCGCTGTTTGATGCCTTTGCGCTGCTGCCCGGATTGAAAACCGAAATGATGCTGCGCGAGATGGAGCGCAAACCTGCACACCCTGTTGTGATCTGGCGCAGGCCTTCTGAGGTAATTACCCCCGATAGGCTGCATTGACACCTCGGCCATTTCTGACCATGGCTTGGGACTACTACTAACGAACGAAGTCTCGGAGCGCGATCTGATGTCTATTCCCCAGTCCGGCGGCGGACCCATCGAACATCATGACCAGTTGGCCGAGTATCTCGAAAAGGGCTGTAAACCCAAAGCGGATTGGCGCATCGGGACCGAACATGAAAAGTTCGGCTATCTGAAAGACACACTTGAACCACTGCCCTATGACGGGCCCCGTTCTGTGCGTGCCGTTCTGGAAGGTCTTCGCGACCGCCATGGATGGAACCCGATTTCCGAGGCTGGCCATATCATTGGTCTGGAAAAAGACGGCGCGAACGTGTCGCTGGAACCGGGTGGTCAGCTGGAACTGTCCGGTGCCCCGCTTGAGACGATCCACCAGACCTGTGACGAGGTGAACGAACACCTGAAGCAGGTGAAAGACGTGGCCGACGATCTGAACGTCGGGTTCATCGGCCTTGGCGCCGCCCCGATCTGGAGCCACGAAGACATGCCGATGATGCCCAAAGGGCGTTACCGGTTGATGACCAATTACATGGACAAGGTCGGCACCATGGGCAAATCCATGATGTACCGGACCTGCACCGTTCAGGTGAACCTCGATTTCTCGACCGAGGCCGACATGGTGCAAAAGATGCGCGTCGCTTTGGCGTTGCAGCCGGTGGCCGTGGCCCTGTTCGCGAACTCGCCCTTCTTTGATGGCAAGCCCAACGGCCACAAATCGTGGCGCAGCCGCGTGTGGCGCGATCTGGATGCGGCACGCACGGGCATGCTGCCCTTCGTGTTCGAAGACGGTTTTGGGTTCGAGGCATGGGTGCAGTACGCGTTGGATGTGCCGATGTACTTCGTCTATCGCGACGGCAAATACATCGATGCGCTGGGCCAGTCCTTCCGCGACTTCCTGAAAGGCGAACTGCCCGCATTGCCCGGTGAAAAGCCCACGCTTTCCGATTGGGCCGATCACCTGACCACGATCTTCCCCGAAGCACGGATGAAGAAATTCATCGAAATGCGCGGGGCCGATGGTGGCCCGTGGCGTCGTCTGTGCGCGTTGCCTGCGTTCTGGGTGGGGCTGATGTATGACCAGACCGCGCTAGATGCGGCATGGGACATTGCCAAAACACTCGATGCGGAAACGCGCGAGGCACTGCGCGTGGCGGCATCGGTTGATGGCCTGCAGGCGGTGGCTGGCGGCGTGAAAATGTCCGAACTGGCGGCCGAAGTGCTGAAAATTTCCGAGGCTGGCCTGAAAGCCCGCGCCATGAAGGGCGCAGGTGGCTTGCTGCCGGATGAAACCCACTTCCTGAACGCGCTGAAGGAATCCATCGAAACCGGTCAGGTGCCGGCGGATGAACTGATGGCGAAGTATAACGGGGAATGGGATGGCGATATCAGCAAAATATACTCTGAGTATTCTTACTGATATCAAAAGGCTGCCAGCCGAACGCACTGTCCGGCTGGCCCTTGATCAATAGCCCAGTGCGCAGCCGTCTTTGCGCGGGTCCGACGCCCCTTCCAGCAAACCACTGTCGTGAATGACAATCGCCTGCGCGCCGCCAATGGCAGTGTCGGGCACGATGACGTTGTGGCCCTTATCGGCCAGTTCCTGACGGACCGCATCGGAATAGCCACGCTCGACCGACAGCGTGTCGCCTTCGGCAAAAGAGCGGGGCGCATCCAAGGCGGACTGGGGGTCCATTCCGAAATCAACCATGTTGGTCACAACGCGCCCGTGGCCGTTGGCCTGATACTGCCCACCCATGACGCCGAACGGCATGGTCTGGCCCGCGCCGCGCAGAAGGCCCGGAATGATCGTGTGCATCGGGCGTTTGCCTGGCGCCATTTCGTTCGGGTGGCCTTCTTCCAACGAAAAGCCCGCGCCGCGGTTGTGAAACAGGATGCCGAATTTTTCCGACGCAAGGCCCGAGCCGAAGCTGTGGAAGATCGAATAGATCAGCGACACGGCCATGCGGTCTTTGTCGACCACTGTGATGTAGATCGTGTCTTTATGTACCGCTTCCGAGATTTCGGTTGCCGATTTCATCGCGCGGTTCGGATCAATCAGCGCCGCAAGGTCGCGGGCTGTGTCCATTGATGTCATGTGATCCAGCCGCGTCATATAGTCGAAATCGCTCATGAAGCGGTTGCGGGTGTCGTAGGCCAGTTTTGTGGCTTCGGCCTCGATATGGGCGCGCTGGGTACCGAACGGGTCCATCGACGCCAGATCGAATTGCGACAGGATGTTCAGCAGCAGGATCGCGGTCGCGCCCTGACCGTTCGGCGGATGCTCAAGCAGTTCGCGGTCTTTGTAGGTGCCGCTGATCGGGGCCGCGACGGTGGTTTTCGCCGCAGCGAAATCGTCCATCGTGTGGGTGCCGCCCGCAGCTTGAAGCGAGGCAACCATGTCTTCGGCAACCTCACCGGTGTAGAAGGCATCGCGCCCGTCTTTGGCGATCCGGCGCAGCACCTCGGCCTGACCGGGCAAGGCAAAGATATCGCCGGTCTGGGGTGTTTTGCCGTTCAGCAGGAAATGCGTGCGTCCATGTCCCGTCAGGCGTTCGCAGCCCGATTGCAGGTCAAACGCTACGCGCGGGGCGATGGGCACACCGCTGTCCATATAACGGATGGCAGGCGCAAGGCTGTCGGCCAGCCCGAGTTTACCCCAAGTTTCGGACATGTGGCAGAACGCGTCGATCGCACCGGGGATGGTGACGGCATCGGGCGTGCCAAGCGGGACCGTTTTATGACCGGCTTCGCGCAGGCTTGCGGCGTTCATGCCTGCCGCCGCGCGGCCCGACCCGTTGACGGCAACTACATCTTCACCGGGTTTCGAGATCAGTGCAAAACAGTCGCCGCCGATCCCCGTCATTTGCGGTTCGCACAACCCCAGAAGAACCGCGCCAGCAATGGCGGCGTCAACGGCGTTGCCGCCGCTTTCCAGTATCGAGACTGCGGCTTTTGTGGCCAGCGGGTGCGACGTGGCGCACATGCCATTGGTCGCGAACACGGCCGAGCGGCCGGGTTTGTGAAAATCGCGCATGTTGTGAGGACCTCCCTAGTTCCGCGATCAAGATAGACGCGGGAAATTCGAGGTCAATCGTCAGGGATGTGGGGGAGGAGTGTGGTCCTCGACGCCGTGCACTGGGTGGGGGCTGTTATACACGACGTCGAGGGAAGCTATATGCAGCTACAAAGGTAAGGTTGCCCAAACAATCTGTTCCCAATTTGTGAGGACAAAGGCATTTTTGAGGCGAAACGCATTTTGTGGCTCAATTTTCAGGTCCACGAGAGAATTCCAGTGTCAAAACATTCATTTCACCACATCTTTCGTAGGTTTGGGACCGCGAAAGAGACTTGATCATGAACCAGCCGAATCCCCCTTCCGGCAGGTCAATGGGGTCTGGTGCGGCCCCTTCTGGCAATTGGAACCCCGGCATTGCGCGGCCGTTATCGGTCAGAACCGCGCGAATGGTCGTGACGCCAACCGTCAAATCGATCCGGATTTCGCCACTGTCCAAATTTGCAAACCCGTGTTCGACAATATTGTTCAGCGCTTCGGTCAGGGCGATGCTGCAATTTTGATGGTCGTCGGCTGGTAGCTGATGGGCCGCAAGATGGTTGTCGATCTTCAGGCTCGTGTTCCGCACGGCAAGGAAGTCCGGTTCCATAACCGTTTCGAAAGCCGACCCGCGCTCTTGGGGTTTGATGGTTTCGTCCTGCACCATAAGCGCCGTATCAGCCAGCATCGTAGGTCATGGCCGTCGCCATGTCGGTGTAGATGGCAAAGATGGTGTCCATCCGCGTCAGGCGGAACACCTTGTCTACGGCGGGTTTCAATGCGGCAAGATCAAGTTTCTGTCCGTCATTCAGTTGCTTCATCGACGCGACAATCGCGCCAAGGCCGCTTGAGTCGACAAAATCCACCTGTCCTAGATCCAGCACGCATCTATCCGGCCCTTCACGGGTCAATTCGCGCATCCCGTCCTTGAACTGGATCGCCGCCGCCGCATCGACACGGGATGCGTTGACGCGAATGACCAGTGTTTCGCCGAGTTGTTCGCTTTGTAGGTCCATTCCGTGCTCCGTCTTGCTGTACGGGCACAGGATAGAACCACTTCGTTACCAAGCAGTTTGCATGACTAACTTAGTTTTCAGGAGTTTGGGCGGGTTCGTCAGGCGTGGCCTCGGAGCTGAGACCATCCAGCTTTTGCAACAGAGCAGCGATCTGGTCATCGAGCCAGATACGGCCTGTGTCCACCTTGGCCACATAGGCATCAAGCGTTGGGGCAACCTGCGGAAAACTTTCCTTGATTTGCGGCGCAAAGACATAGGCCAACGCGCCAATCGCGAACAGCAGAACCACATAGGCAAATCCACGGAAGAACCCGCCGCCGGATGTGTCTTCGTCCTCGACCGGGCTGCCTTGCGGCGTTTCGCCGGGCTGTCTGTCGTCCGAGGCGCGCAAAGTCGAATTGATTTCGTCGATGTCAGGCAGCAGGTCGCGGCGCGACGTGGCAGAGGCCAGTGCTTCGGATGCTGCGGCGGTGGATGCAGCTTCGACAACGGGTGGTTGGTTATATTCCTCGGCGGCGCTTTCACCGCGAATGCGGCGCATGCGTTCGCGTGCCTGTCGCTGGCGGCGGGACAGATCATCTTCGTCCGGATCCATCAGGCCAAGGTCCGGCTGGCTTTCAAGTCCACCGGCATCTTCCGCGCGGCGGCGTGTCTCAAGCTCGGCTTCTTCGCGCAGCACGTCGGCGACTGACGGATCGAGGCCACGGCGCACCGGTGCTGCGGCTTCTTCTTCGGGTTCGTCGTATTCGTCCGGTTCCGGTTCGGGGTCCCAATTAGGGGTTTCTTCGACCTCGGGTTCCGGTTCGACCATAACCTCGTCATCAGGATGCATCTGAAACCATGTGTGCCCACAGTTCGAACACTGGACGTCACGCCCCCCTTCCGGGATCACATCCGCCGGCACTTCGTATTGTGCATCACAGTTCGGGCATGTCAGCCGCATAATAGTCCCCAGCCATTTCTGGCACTTATTGCCTGATTTGCACTTACCTTAAGGATGCATATGCATCTGGAAAAGTCCCATTTCGGTTTGCGTGACATTGAAAATGTCGCGTTGCTGCGGCACAACGTGCTGAATTCGGGACGCCCGATGCAAATCGCGCGGCGAAAGAGCAGGTGCTTAAGTGATCGAGTTTGAGAACGTAGCCTATAGTTATGGCGGCGGAGAGCTGCTGAGCGACATCTCGATGCAGCTTGTGCCGGGCTCGTTCCATTTTCTGACCGGTCCCTCCGGATCAGGCAAAACCACGCTATTGAAATTGTGCTACGGGGCGTTGATCCCGACGGCAGGCCACTTACGGATTTTTGGCGAAGACGTTGCCATGCTGGGCCGTGATGACGTGGCCATGGCACGGCGCAAGATTGGTGTGGTACATCAGGATTGCCAGTTTCTGGATCACCTGTCGGTGCTGGATAATGTGGCTTTGCCGCTGCAAGTGTCGGATCAGGACACGGCCGAGGCGATGGCCGATATCGGCGAACTCATGTCCTGGGTCGGGTTGACGAACCGCGCCCATGCCCTGCCGCCGGAACTGTCCGGTGGTGAACGTCAACGCGCCGCGCTGGCACGGGCGGTGATTATGTCGCCGGATGTCATTCTGGCGGACGAGCCCACAGGCAACGTTGATTGGGAAATGTCCCAACGTCTGTTGCGCCTGTTGATCGAACTGAACCGCATGGGCAAAACCGTGATGATCGCGACCCATGATCTGGGTCTGATCCGCGCGGCCAAATCGCAGGTGCAGGCGCGTGTGTTGCGGATTTCGAACCGTCGTTTGCAATTGGCGGGGGCGGATCTGTGAGAGTTTCGATGGAAGATATCCGCAGCCTTCTGCGCGGTGACGCGGCGCACGACAGGATTGTTCCGCCCACGGGCTACACCGTTCGCCTGACACTGTTCAGCGCGGCGGCGATGGCCTTTCTGGCGGTCTTTGCGTTGGCTTTATCGTTGGCGGCGGACCGTCTGGCGGATCGCTGGTCGGATGCCTTGGCCAAAGGCGCAACTTTGCGTATCTCGGCCGCGCCGGAAGAACTGGACGCGCAGGTGGCCGCGGCCATAGCGGTCTTGGACACCACACCGGGCGTCGCATCCGCCCGAGTTCTAAGCGACGACGAACAGCGCGCCCTGCTAGAGCCGTGGTTCGGCCCAGACCTGCCGATCGAGACGTTGCGCGTGCCGCAGCTGATCGCTGTGTCCGAGACCGACGAAGGGTTCGACGCCGGCGGTCTGCGATTGCGTTTGTCCGCAGAAGTGCCCGGCGCGGTGCTGGATGACCACGCCCGTTGGCGCAAGCCGCTGTTGGCGGCGGCGGGCGGGCTGCGCTGGTTGGGTTGGATTGCGCTTTTGTTGATTATGGGGGCCACGGCGGCCATGGTGACGCTGGCGGCCAACGCGGCGCTGGCGGCGAATGCGCAGATCATTGCGGTTTTGCGGCTGGTGGGCGCGACCGATGCCTATATCGCGGCGGCCTTTGTGCGACGTTTCACGCTGCGCGCATTGGGTGGTGCTGCGGCAGGGACGCTTGTGGGAATGATTGCGGTCACCCTGATGCCGGACACTGGCGATACGGGCGGCGTTTTGACCGGGTTGGGCTTTCGCGGGTTCGACTGGATTTGGCCACTTGTGGTGCCTGTACTGGCAGCGGCTGTGGCCTTCTTTGCAACGAAATCCGCAGCCAAGCGGGTGCTTGAGGATCTTGCCTGATGAAATACGCAATTCAGTGGCTGCGTTCGGCGTTCTACGAAATCCACGTCTATCTTATGATGGCGGTCATGGGGATTGCGTTTTTCCCTTGGGCAGTGGTGTCGCCCAAAGGCGCACGGGCGGCCTGCATGACCTACGCCCGCTATGCGATCTGGTCCTTGGGCTGGATGACCGGCGTCAAAGCCGAAGTGCGGGGCACACCGCCAACGGATGAGGTGCTGATCGCCGCTAAACACCAGTCATTCCTTGATATCCTGATGATCTTTGCCGCCGTGCCGTCGGGCAAGTTCATCATGAAACGCGAATTGATGTTCGTGCCCTTTATCGGCGTCTACGGTTATCGCATCGGCTGTGTTCCTGTGAACCGCGGCAAGCGTGGTCAGGCAATCCGTAAGATGGTGTCCGACGTGGCCAAGGGGCTGACGGCCCCCGGTCAGTTGATCATCTATTCCCAAGGCACACGCACCGCCCCGGGTATGAAGATGCCCTATAAGGTGGGTTCTGCTGTGCTGTACGATCAGCTGGGACAGGACTGCGTGCCTGTGGCGACCAACGCGGGCCTTTTCTGGTCGCGGCGCGGTATTTACAAGAAACCCGGTACGGCAGTGGTTGAATTCCTGCCTCGGATCGAGTCCGGTATGGGGAAGAACGAATTTCTTTCTGAACTGGAAGTCAGGGTCGAAACGGCCTCAGACAATTTGATGCGCGAGGCGGGATTTGATGTGGACAATTACAACGCTTGAAGACCTTCACAGCCTGTACGGAGAGCCAGCGCCCGCGTCGCTGAGCAAAGTCGCGGATCGCCTGACACCGCTTTACACCCGCTGGATCGAAGCATCGCGGTTTTGCATTGTCAGCACCGTGGCGGAAGAGGGTACAGACGCGAGCCCGCGAGGCGATGACGGCCCTGTGGCGCGGATCGCCGATCCGAAAACAATCCTGATACCGGACTGGCGCGGGAACAACCGGCTGGACACGCTGCGCAATCTGGTTCGGGATCCGCGAATTTCGCTGATGTTTATGATCACAGGCGAGAAGAATGTCGTCCGTGTGAACGGGCAGGCAGTGGTCTCGAACGACCCAGCGTTGTTGGAAAGCTTCGAGCAACGCGGCAAGCATCCGGCTACGGTGATCGTGATTGACGTCGGCGAGGTTTATTTCCAGTGCGCCAAGGCGATCATGCGGTCAGGTTTGTGGGGTCAGGAGCCTGTTGAGGGCGTGCCGACGGCGGGGGATTTGATTGCGGAAATGACCGAAGGTCGTGCTGGTGGGCGCGAGTATGACGCGACCTATGAGGAAAGCGCGAAAGAGCGGATGTGGTAGGTTTCGCTTTGGCTTTGCCAAAGCGACCGGAGCGGGGGCGCTGCCCCCGCACCTCCGGAGTATTTCGGGACAGATGAAAGCGGCTGGTTTCCGGAAAGGTGTTCAGCGCTTTCCGGTTGTCAGGAGGCTGCGCAATTTTTGTCCGCGGGAGGGATTGATTGCCTCTACCCACGCGATTTTTCCTTCGAGGGAGGCGCGGAAGGCGGGGTCGGACAGGCGATGGTCGCCTTCCTTTTGGCAGGCGTGAATGACGGCTTTGAAGTGATCGAACGTTTTGCGGTCGATGTTCAGGTGGTTGTTTACGACGATGCCAGTCACGGTTTGGCGGGTGGTTTGCGGCTGCACACGGGTTTTGGATGTGTTCAGGACAAAGCCTTCGTCTTTGACGATCTGTGGGACAAGGCGCAGCAGGTTGGATGTGATGGTGCGGTCGCCCGAGAAGGTCAGGTCGTCCGCATAGCGGCTATAGTTGGCATTCAGCCTTTTCGCCAATCCTGCAAGTCTGCGATCCAGACCGAAAGCTGCGTGGTTGGCGAGGGCCGGGGACAGAGGCGCGCCTTGGGGCAGGTGGGGTGTATTGTAGAGGCCACGGTCCGGATAAGTGAGCCGCTCGAGCACGCGGGCCGGAGTTTTGGTGGTTGAGAGGGCGGTCAGGTACACAGCCACATGGTGGGGATATCCCAGACATCTGAACACCCCGAAAATCCTGCCAGCGCTGATCGAGGGGAAGAAGTTTTTCAGATCGAAGCGCAGGACCACCTGTTCGCCAGCGTGTCGGTTTGCGCCCTGAAGACAGTTGCGCGACCTGACAAAGCCGAAGGTGTCGGGATGTGCCGGAAGTTTGTCCAGAATGCTGCGCAGGATGTGACGTTGGATGGCTTTCAGACGCTCTTTGGGGGCTTCTATTAACCGAAAGCCTGACGTCTGTTTTGGCTTCAACACATAGTGATAATGGTTAACGGCCATATCGCCATGTTCTTCGTGCCGGCCAGTTCGGTCCGCGAGGTATTCAAGCTGTTCCGGTGTCAGGAATAGAAATTCGGCCAATGCGGATAATGTGGGAATGTGTGGCAAATCGATTTGCTGAAAAGCTGAAATTGGGGCCATGGCGGGTGGGCTTAAATCCGGAGTGGGCCATATCCCTTTGCGGGCGCAATAGCGGTAAATGCGGTCGAAATTCCGGTCATATAACAGATGTTCTGCAACGTATTTTTCGGTTGGCGCATATCTGGCGGGGAGTTCTGTAACAAGATCCTCTGAAATGGCTGGAACCAGCTTGTGAACGGCGGGCGGGAGGCGCCTTAAGAGATTGGATTTTATGAATTCTTTCGACCATTCACCGCGGGTGATGCTGTGGGTCAGTTTGAGTGATAATTCGTTTTTATTCATAACGTTTAAATCGGGCGCAACGAACGGTTTTTGCCTGTCTCGGTTCTGCACCACCCATACTGGGCAACGCCCAGATGCGGTTGTGCCGTGTTTGCTAAGGTCAGCCTAATAGACGGGGATGCCCCGCCCGTCCCTTTGCGTAGATGCGAAGGGTATCCAAAAACCGCCGCTGCTTTGGAAAATATGCTTGAGGTTGTGGGCGCAGCCAAGTGGTTTCTCTTATTGCGGGTATATGAGCTGTGCGCAGGTGTATTTGTGCAAAAGGGGTATTCTGGCGCGTGGTTAATTTTTTTCCCATTTTCCCGACGGAACGTTTGCTGTTGCACGTTTGTTAAAGACAGACAGCAAACAGGAGCTATCGTCGTGTCCCTAGTAAACCGCCGCCACGTGCTTGGAGCCTTGGCCGCATCGCCGATCGTATCACTTGGTATTGGTGCTTTCCCGTCATCCGCCCGTGCCCAGGCACAGGCCATCGGGTTGATCACGCCCAACGTGTGCATGGTCATGCCCGAGGTCACTGAAGGTCCGTATTATCTGGACGAAAATCTGGTGCGTGCGGACATTACGGAAGACCGTCAGGGCATTCCGATGCGGTTGCAGATGCAGGTGGTGACAGCCGATTGCCAACCGATCGAAAACGCGCGCGTTGATGTCTGGCATTGCGACGCGGAAGGCAACTATTCAGGTTATGCCAATCAGGGCAGTGATGGTGTGTTGGACACATCCGATCAAGTGTTCCTGCGTGGCACGCAGATGACCAAGGCGGATGGTACCGTGACGTTCCAGACAATCTACCCCGGTTGGTATCGGGGCCGTACGACGCACATCCATTACAAGGTGTATCTGGATGAAAAGACGCTTCTGACCAGCCAGATTTTCTTTCCTGACGCGCTGTCAGAATACCTGTTCCAGTCCGTCGCGCCCTATAACAACCGTGAAGCCAAGCGGGACACCACCAACAGCAATGACTGGATCGCGTCCGAGGCGGGATCGGGTGCCTATGCTGCGGTGCGTGAGCAGCCGGAATACTATGATGCTGCGCTGGTTGTCGGCGTTGCGACCGATGCGGTGTCTGTGCCTGCAAGCATGCCGGGCGGGGCTGGTGGCCCGCCTCCGGGTGGTCCTTCTGGTGCTGGTCCACAAGATGGCACGAATTCTGCAGAGGTGTTTGTACCTAGCAAAACTTAAACTTGCCTGCCTAGCTAAATGGAAACCGGCCGCCCTTTTGGGGGCGGCCGGTTTTTTCATGCCTTACGCAGCAGATCAGGCGTGGATCGGTCCGTCGCCGCAGGCCAGGGCCGCTTCACGCACAGCTTCCGAATAGGTCGGGTGTGCGTGGCAGGTCAGGGCCAGATCCTCGGCCGAGGCGCCGAATTCCATGGCAACGCAGACTTCGTGGATCAGATCGCCGGCCATCGGGCCGATGATGTGTGCACCAAGGATGCGGTCGGTTTTCTTGTCTGCCAGAAGCTTGACGAAACCGTCGGCGGCAAAGTTGGCTTTCGCACGGCCGTTGCCCATGAACGAGAATTTGCCAACTTTATAGTCGACGCCTTCTTTCTTCAGCTCTTCTTCGGTTTTGCCGACCGAGGATACCTCGGGGCTTGTGTAGATGACCGACGGGATCACGCCATAGTTCACGTGACCGGCTTTGCCTGCAATCACTTCAGCGGCGGCCATGCCTTCGTCTTCGGCTTTGTGGGCCAGCATCGGGCCTTCGATCGCGTCGCCGATGGCGTAGATGCCGTCGACGCTGGTTTTCCAGTGGCCGTCTGTTTTGACAAAGCCGCGATCTGTTAGCTCGACACCCAGTGCCTCAAGGCCCAGACCGTCGGTGTAGGGCTTGCGGCCTGTTGCGACCAGAACAACGTCTGCATCAGCGGTGTGTTCGCTGTCGTCTTTCTTCAGCTTGTAGGTGACCTTGGCTTTGGTCTTCATGGCCTCAACGCCCTGAACCGCTGCGCCCAGAACAAAGTTCAGGCCCTGCTTTTTCAGGATGCGCTGGAAGGTTTTCTGAACCTCGCCGTCCATGGTAGGTGTGATGGTGTCGAGGTATTCGATCACGGTCACTTCGGCGCCCAGACGGGAATAGACCGAGCCCATTTCCAGACCGATGACACCGGCACCGATGACGATCATCTTCTTGGGGATCTTTTTCAGCGACAGCGCGCCAGTCGAAGACACAACGGTTTCTTCGTCGATCTCGACGCCCGGCAGGGTCGCCACTTCGGAGCCTGTCGCGATGATGATGTTCTTGGCTTCGTGAACTTCGTCACCCACCTTGACCTTGCCCGCCGCGGGGATCGAACCCCAGCCCTTCAGCCAGTCGATCTTGTTCTTTTTGAACAGGAACTCGATGCCCTTGGTGTTGCCGTCGATGACGTCGGCCTTGTACGCCTGCATCTGCGGCCAGTCGACAGAGGGGGATTTGCCCTTCAGGCCCATTTTGGCAAAGTTATGCTCGGCCTCGTGCAACTGGTGCGTGGCGTGCAGCAGCGCCTTGGACGGAATACAGCCCACGTTCAGGCACGTGCCACCCAGCGTTTCGCGGCCTTCCACACAAGCGGTTTTCAGACCCAGCTGTGCGCAGCGGATCGCAGCCACATAGCCACCGGGGCCAGCGCCGATTACGATGACGTCATATTGTGCCATTACGGTTATCCTTTCGTTGAACGGGCGGTGATGGTTGCGCCTGTGGCAGGTCCCACCCCCGAGGAATTAGCGTGTCTTTTATGGCCTCAGAGCAGGGCCATGATCAGCATGATCACGGTCGCCCCAAAGCCGGTCATCCAGATAAGTGACCGGCCCGGACGCCAGCCAAAATAGTAAGCGGGCACGTAAAGCACCCGGGCAACGAGGTATATCAGCGCACATGCGGCTGTGATGGCGTTGCCCTTGTCGGAAAAGGTGATCACCAGCACCGCTATGGTGAACAGGATCAAGCCTTCGAAATGGTTGTTCATGGCGCGCTGAAGGCGGGCGGTTTTTTCGGACATTTCCCGCGATGGCGCACGATCACGGGCGGACGTTGTATAGCCCGGTCCCAATTCCAGATTTGCGGGGATCGCGAAGATGACGAACTGAACGCACTGAAGAAGTGCAGCAAGCGTCAGGGCCGTAAGTTCAGGGGTCATTGTAAGACCTTGCGTTTGCGAAGCATGAACAAAGCAGCCGCCCACAGCGCTACTGCACTAATTGCGTACATCAATAACGAAATCGAGCGCTTGATGCTGGCTTGATGCTGTTCAACGGTTGGCATGAGAACCTGCTCTACTAAGGACCTGTCCAAGTTGGTTTCGGTTGCAAAGCCCATCGATGGGCGCGGTGGGCTTTGGATTAAGGTCCAAAGGTCCCAAAGACCTGTCAGCAGGGCAACAAGAACCACGGGCGCTGCGGAGACTAGAGCAAATTTATTCCTGGTCCAAAGGTTTCCCAGAACACTTAGGGCAAACAGAAAAAGCACACCCGCGAAGATGGCACTGTAAGGCACATTCCCCGAATAGGAGAAACGCGAAAAGCTGGACAAACTTTGGAATACTGAAAGGGCGTAGAAAAGAGCGAGCACAACGCCCACAGCGTAGGCGTAGCCAATCAGGACGTGCTTGAGCACCCGATTGAAAACTGCCGCGCTGGTTTCCATTCTTTCGCCTTTCATACCCTCCCGCACATAAGCGAGAGGGTGGAGTTTTAAGACTGCTTGATCGAGATTACAGATCCATCAGCAGGCGACGAGGATCTTCCAGCGCTTCTTTGACGCGCACGAGGAAGGTCACGGCGCCTTTGCCGTCGACGATACGGTGGTCGTAGGACAGTGCCAGATACATCATCGGGCGGGCCACGATCTGACCGTTCACGACCATCGGGCGTTCCTGAATTTTGTGCATGCCGAGGATACCGGACTGCGGGGGGTTCAGGATCGGCGAGGACATGAGCGAGCCGTAGACACCACCGTTCGAGATGGTGAAGGTGCCGCCCTGCATTTCTGCCATGGACAGTTTGCCGTCACGGGCGCGTTTGCCCTTTTCAGCGATCTCTTTTTCGATGTCGGCAAAGCTTTTCTGGTCGACGTCACGCAGTACCGGAACAACCAGACCCTGCGGTGTACCTGCCGCGATGCCCATGTGGACAAAGTTCTTGTACACGATGTCTGTGCCGTCGATTTCGGCGTTCACTTCGGGCACTTCTTTCAGCGCGTGGACGCAGGCCTTGGTGAAGAACGACATAAAGCCCAGACGTGCGCCGTGCTTCTTCTCGAACTGGTCTTTGTACTGGTTGCGCAGTGCCATCACCTCGGTCATGTCGACCTCGTTGTAGGTGGTCAGCATCGCCGCGGTGTTCTGAGCGTCTTTCAGACGGCGCGCGATGGTCTGGCGCAGACGGGTCATCTTAACGCGTTCTTCGCGGGCAGCATCGTCGGCAGCAACCGGTGCGCGCGGCGCTTTGGGTGCCTCTGCTGCGGCAGGGGCAGAGGATGCCGCAGCAACAGCGCGTGCCACGTCTTCTTTCATGGCGCGACCGTCACGGCCCGAACCCTGAACCTGATCGCGGCTGATGCCTGCTTCGGCCATGGCTTTCTTGGCAGCGGGCGCATCTTCGACGTCCGAACGGCCAGAGCCTGCTGCGGGTGTGCTGTACTGCGTGTCGCCTGCGGGTGCTGCGGCCTCTTTGGCGGCCGGTGCGGCGGCACCGCCTGCGCCTTCTGCGATCACGGCAAGCTGACCGCCTGCTTCGACGGTTGTGCCTTCGCCAGCCAGAATTTTGGACAGGGTGCCAGCGGCGGGCGCGGGGACCTCAACCGAGACCTTGTCTGTTTCCAGTTCGCACAGGATTTCATCCTGAGCGACCGCTTCGCCTTCTTTCTTGAACCATGTCGAAACGGTTGCTTCGGACACGGATTCGCCCAGCGTCGGGACCATCACGTCAATCGATGCGCCGGACGCTGCGGGGGCGTCTGCTTTGGCTTCGGTCTTTTTGGCCGGTGCCGGTGCTGCAGCGCTGTCACCTTCCGAGATGTTGGCCAGCAGCGCGTCAACGCCTACTGTTTCACCTTCGGCTGCGACGATTTCCGCCAGTGTGCCAGCGGCGGGCGACGGGACTTCTACAGTGACCTTGTCGGTTTCCAGTTCGCACAGCATTTCGTCCACAGCGACAGCATCGCCGGGCTTTTTGAACCATGTCGCAACGGTTGCCTCGGTTACGGATTCACCCAGTGTGGGTACACGCACTTCGGTGGTCATGTTCTTATCCTTCAATCGTCAGCGCTTCATCGACGAGCGCTTCTTGTTGGGCTTTGTGAGCGGAGGCCAGACCTGTTGCGGGCGAGGCCGATGTGGCGCGGCCCACGTAACGGGGGCGCGAGTGTTTCGCTTTGATGCGACCCAGAACCCATTCGATATTGGGTTCGATAAAGGTCCATGCACCTTGGTTTTTGGGTTCTTCCTGACACCAGATCATTTCTGCCTGCGGGAAGCGTTCCAGTTCTTTGACCAAGGAAATGGCCGGGAACGGATAGAACTGTTCCACACGCAGCAGATAGACGTCGTCCAGACCCCGCTTGTCGCGCTCTTCCAGAAGGTCGAAGTAGACCTTGCCGGAACACATCACGACGCGCTTGATCTTGTCGTCGGCAACCAGCTTGGTGTCCGAGTTGCCCTTTTGCGCATCGTCCCAAAGGACGCGGTGGAAGGACGAACCGGATGTAAAGTCTTCGGCTTCCGAGATGCAGAGCTTGTGACGCAGCAGCGATTTCGGTGTCACCAGAACCAGCGGCTTACGGTAGGACCGGTGCAACTGGCGACGCAGGATGTGGAAGTAGTTCGCAGGGGTCGAGCAGTTGGCAACGATCCAGTTGTCCTGACCACACATCTGCAAGAAGCGTTCAAGACGCGCAGACGAGTGTTCCGGACCCTGACCTTCAAAGCCGTGCGGCAGAAGGCAAACCAGACCGGACATCCGCAGCCATTTCGATTCACCCGACGAGATGAACTGGTCGAACATGATCTGCGCACCGTTGGCGAAGTCGCCGAACTGGGCTTCCCAAAGGGTCAGCGCGTTCGGTTCCGCCAGCGAGTAGCCGTATTCGAAGCCCAGAACCGCATATTCGGACAGCGCCGAGTCGATAACTTCGTAGCGGGCCTGACCGTCACGGATGGCGTTCAGCGGGTAGTAGCGTTCTTCGGTGTCCTGATTGATCAGGGCCGAGTGGCGCTGCGAGAACGTACCACGGGTCGAGTCCTGACCGGCCAGACGCACAGGGTAGCCTTCGGTCAGAAGCGAGCCGAATGCCAGTGCCTCGGCAGTGGCCCAGTCGAACCCTTTACCGGTGTCGAACATGTTCTTGCGGGTTTCCAGCAAGCGGGCGACGGTTTTATGCGTCGGGAAGCCATCAGGCGCAGTGGTCAGAGCCTGACCGATCTGCTGCATGGTTTCTTCCTTGATCGACGTTTTGCCGCGCTGGTATTTGCCCTGCTTTTGCTTGTCGAGGTGCGACCAGCGGCCATCCAGCCAGTCGGCCTTGTTCGGCTTGAACACCTTACCGGCTTCGAATTCTTCATTCAGGTGCGCTTGGAACGCGGCCTTCATGTCTTCGATTTCACCTTCGGGGATCAGGCCGTCTTTGACCAGACGTTCTGTATACAGCGTCAGGGTAGTGCGCTGCTTTTTGATCTTTTTGTACATCACCGGGTTGGTGAACATGGGCTCGTCGCCCTCGTTGTGACCAAAGCGGCGGTAGCAGAACATGTCAATGACAACGTCTTTGCCGAACTTCTGACGGAACTCGGTTGCGACCTTGGCGGCGTGCACCACAGCCTCGGGGTCGTCACCGTTGACGTGGAAGATCGGGGCTTCAACCACCAGCGCGTTGTCCGTCGGGTAGGGCGACGAACGCGAGAAGTGCGGCGCAGTGGTAAAGCCGATCTGGTTGTTCACAACGATATGGATCGTGCCGCCGGTGCGGTGACCGCGCAGACCGGACAGTGCGAAACATTCCGCCACAACGCCCTGTCCGGCAAAGGCCGCGTCGCCGTGCAGAAGGACAGGCATAACCTGTGTGCGCTCGGCGTCGTTCAGCTGGTCCTGCTTGGCGCGGGCCTTACCCAGAACAACGGGGTTTACCGCTTCGAGGTGCGAGGGGTTTGCTGTCAGCGACAGGTGCACTTCGTTTCCGTCGAATTCGCGGTCGGACGATGCACCGAGGTGATACTTCACGTCGCCCGAACCATCCACATCCTCGGGCTTGAAGCTGCCGCCTTGGAATTCGTTGAAGATCGCGCGGTAGGGTTTGCCCATCACGTTGGCCAGAACCGACAGGCGGCCACGGTGGGGCATACCGATAATGATGTCACGCACACCCAACGCGCCACCGCGTTTGATGATCTGTTCCATCGCAGGGATCAGCGATTCACCACCATCAAGGCCGAAACGCTTGGTGCCCATGTATTTCACGTGCAGGAATTTTTCGAACCCTTCGGCTTCGACCATCTTGTTCAGGATGGCTTTACGGCCTTCACGGGTGAATTTGATTTCCTTGCCGAAACCTTCGATCCGCTCTTTCAGCCATGCGGACTGCTCGGGATCAGAGATGTGCATGTACTGAAGCGCAAAGGTGCCACAGTAGGTGCGTTTCAGAACGGAAATGATTTCGCGCAGCGACGCGATTTCCAGACCAAGAACGTTGTCGATGAAGATCGGGCGATCCAGATCGGCGTCGGTGAAGCCGTAGGATTTGTAGTCAAGCTCGGGGTGCTCGGATGTGTCGCGCATGCCCAGCGGGTCCAGATCAGCGGCAAGGTGGCCACGGATACGGTAGGCGCGGATGATCATCAGGGCGCGGATACTGTCCAGAACGGCGCGGCGCACTTCGGCATCGGTCAGCGACACACCGGCGGATTTCGCCTTGTCCTGAATTTTCGCACCGGCAGATTTTGCCTCGGCGGGGGCGACGGGCATGGGCCATTCGCCGGTCAGGGCTGCTGTCAGGTCATCGCCCGGTGCAGGGGGCCAGTCGCGGCGCGCCCAAGAGGGGCCGTCGGCTTCTTTCTTGACCGAAATCTCATCATCGCCAAGCTGCTGGAAGAAGGATTGCCACGCTTCGTCAACGGCATTGGGGTCGTTGGCATAGCGCGCGTACATCTGCTCCAGATATTCGGCATTGTGCCCCTGCATAAAGCTTGAGGCATGGAAAACGTCGTTGGGGCTTTGGTCGGTCATTGGTGCACCTCGGGTTTCAGGCGATTTTGCCCTGCCTGATATTGTCGAGCTCGGGCCGATCGTCACCGGCCCTTGCCATTAACGTGTGGTTGGCGCGCCGGTTCCGGCACGCCACGGGGCCTTAGCCCTTGTTGATCGCTTCCAGAACAGCTTCGCCCAGTGTTGCGGGGCTGTCTGCAACGACGATGCCAGCGGCTTTCATCGCTTCGATCTTGTCCTCGGCACCACCTTTGCCGCCTGCGACGATCGCACCGGCGTGGCCCATGCGACGGCCCGGAGGCGCTGTGCGGCCCGCGATGAAACCGGCTGTCGGCTTCCAACGGCCTTTTTTCTTTTCATCGGCCAGGAACTGAGCGGCTTCTTCTTCGGCGGAACCGCCGATTTCGCCGATCATGATGATCGATTGTGTTTCCGGATCGGCAAGGAACATTTCCAGCACGTCGATGTGCTCGGTGCCTTTGATCGGGTCGCCGCCGATACCAACAGCCGAGGACTGGCCCAGACCCAGATCCGAAGTCTGCTTGACCGCTTCGTATGTCAGGGTGCCCGAGCGGGAAACAACGCCGCATGTGCCGCGCTTGTGGATGTGACCCGGCATGATGCCGATTTTGCAGGCGTCAGGTGTGATGACACCGGGGCAGTTCGGGCCGATCAGGCGGCTTTTGCTGCCTTCCAGCGCGCGCTGTACCTTCATCATGTCCAGCACCGGAATGCCTTCTGTGATGCAGACGATCAGTTCCATTTCCGCGTCGATCGCTTCAAGGATCGAGTCAGCCGCGAAGGGCGGGGGAACGTAGATGACCGATGCGTTGGCTTCGGTGACGTGTTTGGCTTCGTGGACCGAGTTGAACACGGGCAGGCCCAGATGTTCCTGACCACCTTTGCCCGGTGTCACGCCGCCAACCATTTTGGTGCCATACGCGATGGCCTGTTCGGTGTGGAATGTGCCCTGCGAGCCGGTCAGGCCCTGACAGATCACTTTTGTATTTTCGTCTACGAGGACTGCCATGTCGGAGTCTCCTGGTTATGTTGTCTGTCTGGCCCGGACGACTGCCCGAGCCGTTAGAATTCATGGTGCTGGACGTAGAACGATGGTCACATCGCCGTCCGTATAAGCAGCAGGCTGGCCCGTGCGGTTCACTTGTTCCTGAAGCTCGGCGAATGTGTCGCTGCTCAGGGCGTTGCGATCGCCAACGGCCAGATTGGGGGTAGATGTATGCGAGCAGGACGTTTTTCCTGACGGTGTCTGAACCAAAACCGAACCCTGCGGGCAGGTTGTTTGGTATGTCACCGTCTGGTCCTGCCGAACGGCGGCACCGGCGTAGCGGTGTGCGTTCGCACCCGCGACAAGCACATCGTCATTCGACGACTGTTGGGGCGCAGAGCAAGCCGCGACCAACAAAAGTGCCATGCCAGAAACCGCCAGACGCATGATCAGCCCTTAACCGCTTTCACGATCTTCTGTGCGCCATCTTTCAGGTCGTCGGCGGCAATAACGTTCAGGCCAGAGGTGTTGATGATCTCTTTGCCTTTCTCAACGTTTGTACCTTCTAGACGAACCACCAGCGGCACTTCCAGACCTACTTCTTTAACCGCGGCAACGACGCCCTCGGCGATAACATCACAGCGCATGATGCCACCGAAGATGTTGACCAGGATGCCTTTGACGTTCGGGTCGGATGTGATGATCTTGAACGCTTCGGTCACTTTCTCTTTGGTGGCGCCGCCACCTACATCGAGGAAGTTTGCAGGTTCAGCACCGTACAGTTTGATGATGTCCATTGTGGCCATCGCCAGACCGGCACCGTTCACCATGCAGCCGATTTCACCGTCCAGAGCGATGTAGTTCAGGTCGTACTTGGAGGCCTGAAGCTCTTTCGGGTCTTCTTCTGTTTCGTCGCGCAGTTCGGCAACGTCCGGCTGGCGGTAGATCGCGTTGCCGTCAAAGCCCAGCTTGGCGTCCAGAACCTTCAGCTTGCCGTCGGTCATGACGATCAGCGGGTTGATTTCCAGCATCTCCATGTCCTTCTCGATGAAGGCTTTGTAGAGGATGCCCATCAGCTTGACGCACTCTTTGATCTGCGCGCCTTCCAGACCCAGCGCGAATGCAACGCGACGGCCGTGGAATGCCTGGTAACCTGTTGCGGGATCAACGCTGAACGACAGGATCTTTTCGGGGGTCGATGCGGCGACCTCTTCGATGTCCATGCCGCCTTCTGTCGAGCAGACGAAGGAAACGCGCGATGTGACGCGGTCAACCAGCAGGGCCAGATACAGTTCGCGTTCGATGTCGGAACCGTCTTCGATGTAGATGCGGTTCACTTGCTTGCCTGCCGGGCCGGTCTGGTGTGTGACCAGTGTCTTGCCCAGCATCTTTTTCGCTTCTTCGGCAGCCTCGGAAACCGACTTGGCCAGACGGACACCGCCCTTTTCGCCAGCTTCGGCTTCTTTGAATTTGCCTTTACCACGGCCACCGGCGTGGATTTGTGCCTTTACAACCCAGAGGGGGCCATCAAGCTCGCCTGCGGCGGTTTTGGCATCTTCTGCCTTCAGAACCACGCGGCCATCGGACACCGGCGCGCCATAGCTGCGAAGCAGGGCTTTCGCCTGATATTCGTGGATATTCATAAGTCTCCGTCCCGTTTTGCTGCGGTTGTTCCCCGCTATAACGGTCAGAGAATGCTTGATTGGAGTAAAAATATACTCGGATAGGTAAAAATGGATGCATTTAGCTATTTTGTGATCACAGGCATTTACTGTGTGATCACAAAATATGCGCAAGTGGTTTGCGATTCCTTTTTGGGGTGTTCTGAAACCTTAGCACAAAAAAAGGCGCGCAGTCTGCGCGCCTTTTAAAATTTGGTGTCAGCTGACGCTTATGCGAGGCTCGGGTCGATGCCTTTGCACGCTTCGACCAGGCCCTGAACGGCTTTGACCGATGTGTCGAACATTTCCTGCTCGGCTTTGTTCAGCGTGATGTTGACGATGCGCTCGATGCCGCCGGCACCGATCACTGTCGGAACACCAACGTACATGTCCTTCACGCCCAGATCGCCGTCGCAATATGCGGCGCAAGGCAGAACGCGCTTTTGGTCTTTCAGGTAGGCTTCGGCCATTTCGATCGCCGATGTCGCCGGAGCGTAGAACGCGGAACCTGTTTTCAGTAGGCCAACGATTTCGGCACCGCCGTCACGTGTACGCTGAACGATTGCGTCCATTTTCTCCTGAGTGGTCCAGCCCATCTCGATCAGGTCGGGCAGGGGGATACCTGCAACTGTCGAGTAACGTACGGACGGAACCATTGTGTCGCCGTGGCCGCCCAGAACGAAGGCTGTGACGTCTTTCATGGACACGTTGAATTCTTCGGCAAGGAAGTGACGGAAGCGCGCGCTGTCCAGAACACCGGCCATGCCGCAGACCTTGTTCGCGGGCAGACCCGAGAACTGCTGCAGAGCCCAAACCATCGCGTCCAGCGGGTTTGTGATACAGATAACGAAGGCGTTCGGCGCGTGGTCGCGGATGCCTTCGCCAACGGATTTCATAACCTTCAGGTTGATGCCCAGCAGGTCATCACGGCTCATGCCCGGCTTACGGGGAACACCGGCTGTTACGATGCAAACATCTGCGCCTGCGATGTCGGCGTAGTCCTGTGTGCCTTTCAGCGATGCGTCGAAACCTTCGGACGGGCCGGATTCAGCGATATCAAGCGCTTTACCTTCCGGAGTGCCCTCTGCGATGTCGAACAATACGACGTCGCCGAGTTCTTTCATTGCTGCAAGGTGTGCAAGTGTACCACCGATCTGTCCCGCACCAATAAGCGCGATCTTGGGTCTGGCCATGGAAATCTCTCCACTGGTTGAATTTCGCCGCATGGCTAAGGCTTTGATCCGTTTTGCGCAAGTGTGCTGCGGTGCGGCGGCGTGTTTTGATGCTTTACCAACTGGCAGATGTTAGCGATAAACCCATTGAAAAACCTTAATTTAAAGGAATCCCTTTTGGAAATTCTGACGTGGACTATTTTTGCCGTGGCGGCGCCTGCGGTGTTCTTTGCAGGCGTGTCTAAAGGTGGGTTTGGCTCGGGCGCGGCCTTTGCGAGTTCTTCGATTCTTGCAATTGCAATGGAACCAGGCGCGGCGCTGGGGATCATGTTGCCGTTGTTGATGTTGATCGACGTCGCAAGCCTTCCGGCGTACTGGAAGAAATGGTCTTGGCCCGAAGCTAAGGTGCTGATTTACGCAGGTATTCCGGGGGTTCTGGCTGGGGCGGCTTTCTACCAATATGCCGATGCGACCATGATCAGAATTATGATCGGTCTGGTCTGTCTGTTGTTCGTTGCGTGGCAATCTGCGTTGAAGTTCGGAGTGGTTTCGCTCGGGCATCGCAAGATGGGTATGAAGACCGGCGTCGTGTCGGGTGTTGTGCTGGGCTTCACCAGTTTCGTCAGCCATGCCGGTGGTCCGGTTGCGGCGGTTTACATGCTGGGCCGGGGTCTGGGTAAGCTTCAATATCAGGCGACCACCGTGCTTGTTTTTTGGGCGATCAACTTTTTCAAATCCGGTTTTTACGCCGCGATGGGAATCTTTACCAAAGAGACATTGTTGATGGCCGCGGCGCTGATCCCGTTCGCCATTGTAGGCACCTGGGTGGGCGTCAAAGCGCACAACATGGTGTCCGAGCGGTTCTTCTTTGGCCTGACTTACGTGCTTCTGACCGTCACGGGCACCAAGCTGATCTGGGATGCCCTGACCTAAGTTGAGGGATTGCCCATGAGTGCGGCAATCGACTCGGCCTCTAGTCCGCTGGCAATAAGGCAGGTCAGCCCGTTCGGCTGGGTTCTGAGAATTGTCCATGTCTGCGTCTGCGCGGACTGGAACACTTCGACCACCGAAAGATCATCGTGCCATTGAACGGCGACCTGCGTTTCGCCGAACCGTTGCTGAAGATGATCGATCACGCGGGCCCGATCCCCGCAGTTGGGTTGTGCGGCGGCTGAATGAGCAGAAATCGCCAAAGCAGCCGAAAGAATCACTCGGAATTTCATCTGTCAGATCCTCCCAAATCAGCCGGTCGGGAACATGACCGGCGAATGGTAGCGTCTGACAGAAAGTCCTGAGATTTAATTAACGCTGCGTTTAGTGGACTTTGGTATACCTTTTTGCTGCGTCGCGGCAAATTTCTCTTGAAGTTTTCTAAGAAAAATGAAGGTTGATACGCAACTTTGTTTCGTAAAGGAGACGCAGCCATGTCCTTGCCACGCCCCTTCCGGTCGGTTCTGTACATCCCCGGTTCCAAGGATCGCGCGATCAACAAAGCGCGCAGCCTGCCTGTAGATGCGATCATCTTTGACCTCGAAGATGCCGTTGCAATCGACGAAAAGGCCAATGCACGCGAAACGCTGACACGCGAACTGGCAGAAGGCGGGTTCGGTCATCGCTACCGCATCGTGCGCATCAACAGCCTTGATACCATCTGGGGTAAATCCGATGCAGAGGCTGTGGCGAAAATGGATTGTGATGCGGTTCTGTTGCCTAAGGTCGAAAGCGCCGCGCAACTGGATGCACTTGCAGCAATCACAGGCGATTTGCGCATCTGGGCGATGATGGAAACACCGATGGGCATGCTGAACGCCCGCGAAATTGCCGAACATCCGATGCTGGAAGGCATGGTTATGGGCACCAACGATCTGGTCAAGGATCTGGGTGCGCGCGCAACGCCGGACCGCGTTGCTGTTATGGCATCTCTGGGCCTGTGCGTTCTGGCCGCCAAGGCCTATGGCGTAACGGTCATCGACGGCGTTTATAATGCGTTCAAAGACGAAGAAGGTTTGCGAGCTGAATGTACGCAAGGCCGCGACATGGGCTTTGACGGCAAAACGCTTATCCATCCTGCGCAGATCGACACATCAAACGAAGTCTTCGGCCCGTCCGAGGAAGAAGTCGATCTTGCCCGCCGCCAGATCGCTGCTTTTGAAGCCGCGCAGCGCGAAGGACAGGGTGTTGCCGTTGTGGACGGCCGTATCGTTGAAAACCTGCACGTAGACACAGCACGCCGCGTTCTGGCACAAGCCGAAGCAATCAATCAGATTGCAGCGGAGTAAAACATGTCACTTTTAGTCATCGGCATAGCGCTTTGGGCGCTGGCCCATCTGTTCAAACGATTGGCCCCCGATGCCCGTGCCAAACTTGGCACCCCGGGCCGCGGCGTTGTCGCGGTTCTGATCCTTCTCGGAATTGCGTTCATTGTTCTGGGCTATCGCGCCGCGCCGTTTGTCACGGTTTGGACGCCACCCAGCTTTATGGTCCACATCAACAACCTGCTGATGCTGATCGCCGTCTTTGTCTACGGCATGAGCGCGACCACCGGCCGTTTGCGTGGCAAGATGCGTCATCCGCAACTGACAGCAGTGAAAATCTGGGCGGTTGCGCACCTTTTGGTGAATGGCGATCTCGCGTCGATCATCCTGTTCGGCAGCATGCTGGCTTGGGCCGTGGCCGAAGTCGTTATCATCAACAAGACCTCTGACTGGGATCGCCCCGAACCGGGGAACGCCAAGAAAGACGTTCTGCTGGTTGTTATCACATTGGTCATGTTCGCCGTGATCACAGGCATTCACGCATGGCTCGGCGTTTGGCCGTTCCCGGGGTAAGATTATGAAACTTTACAGATTTTTGTCCTCGGATGACACGTCCGAGTTCTGTCACAAGGTCACAGCGGCCCTGAATAAAGGCTGGGAGCTGCACGGCGATCCGACCTATGCGTTTGACGCTGCAAACGGTGTCATGCGCTGCGGACAGGCTGTGATCAAAGAGGTCGAGGGAAAGGAATACACCCCTGACCTGAAGCTTGGAGAGCAATAATGAAAGACGGGATCGAACGCATGACCAAGACCAATGCAGGGCGTTTTTTCGAGGACTACACAATCGGGCAGGTGATTGAACACGCCGTGCCGCGGACTGTGGGTCAGGGCGAACGCGCGCTGTATCATGCGCTCTATCCTGCGCGTCACGCGCTCTATTCGTCTGACGCCTTTGCGCAGTCCTGTGGTCTGGCGGCCAGCCCGCTGGATGATCTGGCCGCGTTCCACGTGGTGTTCGGCAAAACCGTGCCCGACGTATCGCTGAACGCCCGCGCGAACCTTGGCTATGCCGAAGGCCGTTGGCTTAAGCCGGTCTGGCCGGGCGATACATTGCGCTCGACATCGGAAGTGATCGGGCTCAAGCAGAATTCGAACGGTAAGACAGGCGTCGTTTGGGTGCGCACCCGTGGTTATAACCAGAAGGACGAATGCGTTCTGGATTATGTCCGTTGGGTCATGGTCAAGAAACGTGATCTGGAGGCGAAAGCGCCCGAAGCGGTTGTCCCTGACCTGAAATCCGCGCTGGACGTGTCCGATCTGGTCATCCCCGAAGGTTTGGATTTCACAAACTACGATTTCACATTGGCGGGCGAGCCGCACCGCTGGGGCGATTACGAAGTGGGCGAGGTCATCGACCACGTCGACGGCGTGACCGTTGAAGAAGCCGAACACATGATGGCGACGCGCCTGTGGCAGAACACGTCGAAGGTGCACTTCGACGGGACCCAACGCGAAGACGGTAAGCGCCTGATCTACGGTGGTCACGTCATTTCCATGGCGCGCACCCTGAGCTTTAACGGTTTGGCCAACGCGCAGATGATCGCGGGTCTGAACGCAGGCGCCCACGCGAACCCGTGCTTCTCGGGCGATACGATCCGCGCATGGACCGAAGTTCTGGACAAAGCCGAAACCGGCGCGCCGGGCGTTGGTGCCCTGCGTTTGCGTCTGGTGGCGACAAAGTCCGGCGAAGCGGGACAGTTGAAGGGCGACGACGGCAGATATCTGCCGGGCGTTCTTCTGGACTTGGACTACTGGGCACTGATTCCAGTATAAAAAAGTTCAAAGGCAGCAATCAGAAATTTACTGGTGCTGTCGTTAAGGTCTAGGACGATACCTAAAACGGATTTGTGATCACATTGCTTGGCGGTGTGATCACAAATGCTGCGTGCGCAGCAAAAATCCGCGACGAATGAGCGCTAACATGCGTTTCGGACTCGTGACTTTGGGTAAAAAACGACTAGAACGCTGGCAAGGAACCAAGAGGACACCGCCATGGCCGACGTGAACCGGGGCAACCGCCCGCTTTCACCGCACTTGCAAATTTATCGCCCACAGCTGACTTCGATCACCTCCATTTTCGTACGCATCACGGGCAACGCTTTGATCGTTGCCATGCTGATGATCGTCTGGTGGTTCTTGGCAGCGGCAACATCGCCGGAATATTTCGCCTACGCTGATGCATTCGTCACAAGCTGGTTCGGCGATCTGGTGCTGTTCCTGTCCACATGGGCGCTTTGGTATCACCTGCTGGGTGGCGTGCGTCACCTGATCTGGGACAACGCCGTCGGGCTTGATCTGGAAACAGCCTATACGCTGGGCTACGCGCTGATCATCGGCTCGGTTGTGCTGACGATCTTCACCGTGATCGTGGTGTAAGGAGACTGACATGGCTTATATGACCGACCGCAAACGCGCGAACCGTTGGGGCAGCGCCAAGTCCGGCACACATCACTTCTGGTCGATGAAAGTGTCGTCTGTTGGCCTTCTGATCCTGATCCCGCTGTTTGTCTTTACATTCGGCCCCGCGCTGGGTGGCACATATGAAGAAGTGACCGCTTACTTTGCGCGTCCCTTCCCCGCGATCATCGCCGCACTGACAATGATCGTCGCTTTCAAGCACTTCAACGATGGGTTCCAGGTTCTGGTCGAGGACTACGTCCACGGCATCTGGGAGAAAATCCTCATCCTCGGTATGACATGCCTCAGCTACGGCGCGGCGGCGGTTGGCGTATTTGCCATCGCACGTCTGGCGCTTTGAGCGATAGGAGCATCTGACTAATGGCTGCATATGAATATGAAACGCATGACTACGACGTTGTTGTGGTCGGTGCGGGTGGCGCAGGTCTGCGCGCAACTCTCGGTATGGCGGAACAGGGCCTTCGCACAGCCTGTGTGACCAAGGTTTTCCCGACCCGTTCGCACACAGTTGCGGCACAGGGTGGCATCGCCGCGTCGCTGTCCAACATGGGCCCCGACAACTGGCAGTGGCACATGTATGACACCGTCAAAGGCTCTGACTGGCTGGGTGACACGGACGCGATGGAATACCTTGCCCGTGAAGCGCCCAAGGCGGTATACGAGCTGGAACACTACGGTGTGCCTTTCTCGCGTACCGAAGAAGGCAAAATCTACCAGCGTCCGTTCGGTGGCCACACCACCGAATTCGGCGAAGGCCCCGCCGTTCAGCGGACATGTGCTGCGGCGGACCGGACCGGTCACGCGATCCTGCACACGCTCTATGGCCAGTCGCTGAAGAACAACGCCGAGTTCTACATCGAATACTTTGCCATCGACCTGCTGATGGACGACGACGGTGCCTGCACCGGTGTCGTCTGCTGGAAGCTGGACGACGGCACAATGCACGTCTTCAACGCGAAGATGGTCGTTCTGGCCACAGGCGGTTACGGTCGTGCGTATTTCAGCGCGACATCCGCACACACCTGCACCGGTGACGGTGGCGGTATGGTGGCTCGTGCCGGTCTGCCCCTGCAGGATATGGAATTCGTTCAGTTCCACCCGACAGGTATCTACGGCGCAGGCTGTCTGATCACCGAAGGTGCACGCGGCGAAGGTGGTTATCTGACCAACTCCGAAGGCGAGCGTTTCATGGAGCGTTATGCGCCCCAGTACAAAGACCTTGCCCCGCGTGACTACGTGTCCCGCTGTATGACAATGGAAATCCGCGAAGGTCGCGGCGTTGGCTCGGGCGGTGATCACATCCACCTGAACCTGTCGCACCTGCCGAAAGAGGCGCTGAATCTGCGTCTGCCGGGTATTTCCGAGTCCGCCCGCATCTTTGCCGGTGTTGATGTGACCAAGGAACCGATCCCGGTTATCCCGACGGTTCACTACAACATGGGCGGCATTCCGACGAACTACTGGGGCGAGGTTCTGAACCCGACCGCAGAAGATCCGAACGCTGTTGTTCCGGGCCTGATGGCCGTGGGCGAAGCGGGCTGTGCGTCTGTTCACGGTGCGAACCGTCTGGGTTCGAACTCGCTCATCGACCTCGTGGTCTTTGGCCGCGCCGCTGCAATCCGCGCCGGTAAGGTTGTTGACCGCGATGCCGCGACCCGCAAGGTTGATGCTGGCAAGGTCGACAAGGTGTTCGACCGCTTCGACGGCATCCGCAACGCAAACGGCACTGTACCGACCGCTGACCTGCGTCTGGAAATGCAGAAGACCATGCAGGCTGACGCCGCAGTCTTCCGTACAGCCAAGACAATGGCCGAAGGCGTTGAGAAGATGACAGCCATCGCGGGCAAAATGGATGACCTGAAGGTCACCGACCGTTCGCTGGTCTGGAACTCTGACCTGATGGAAACGCTGGAACTGACCAACCTGATGCCGAACGCGATGGCAACAATCGTTGGTGCGGAAGCACGTAAGGAAAGCCGTGGCGCCCACGCGCACGAAGATTTCCAGACACGTGACGACGAAAACTGGCGCGTCCACACAATCAGCCGCGTCGAAGGCGCAAAGGTTGATCTGTCGTATCGTCCGGTCGTTCTTGATCCGCTCACAGCCGAGGCCGATGGCGGCATCGAACTGAAGCGTATCGCACCCAAGGCACGGACATTCTAATGCGTTTGGCTGTCGTTCTTCTGGCGATCACGTCTTTGCTGGGCTGCACCACAGCCCAGAAGGACGAGTTTGCCCGGAACGCAGCCAAATCCGCCACGTCCAAGGTTCTGGTAGAGCGCTATCCCGGCCTTCCGCTGGAACCGGCCGTGAACTGCGTGATCGACAACGCCAACTCGACCCAAATTCTAGCGCTGGCAACCGACAGCGTAACAGGCCCCACGGAATCCACGGTGCAAATCGTGTCCGGAATTTTGCAGAAACCTGAAACGGTCCAATGCCTAGGCATTGCCGCAGGTCAGTTGCTGCTGAGTGGTGGTCTGTGATGCGGGCGCTTAAAAAAGAAACTACCCTGTGCGCGATGATAGATCTCGCGCGCAGTTCAAAAATGTCGGTCCTTGATTTGACCGACACGTTCACTCTTTCCGCGAAAGAACATCAGAGGTTCTGACATGGTTCAATTCACACTTCCCAAGAACTCCAAGATCCGCACCGGCAAAACGTGGCCCAAGCCCGAAGGTGCGACGAACCTGCGGAAATTCCAGATTTACCGCTGGACGCCAGATGACGGTGAAAACCCGCGTGTCGACACGTATTTCGTTGATCTCGACTCTTGCGGTCCGATGATTTTGGACGCGCTGATCAAGATCAAGAACGAGATCGACCCCACGCTGACCTTCCGCCGGTCCTGCCGCGAAGGTATCTGTGGTTCCTGCGCGATGAACATCGACGGCATCAACACGCTGGCCTGTATCTATGGCATCGACGAGGTGAAGGGTGACGTCAAAATCTACCCGCTTCCGCACATGCCGGTTGTCCGCGACCTGATCCCTGACCTGACGCATTTCTATGCGCAGCACGCGTCGATTATGCCGTGGCTGGAAACCAAAACTAACCGCCCCGCCAAAGAATGGCGCCAGTCGATCGAAGATCGTGAAAAGCTGGATGGTCTGTACGAATGCGTTATGTGCGCATCCTGTTCCACATCCTGCCCGTCCTACTGGTGGAACGGCGACCGTTACCTCGGGCCGGCAGCGCTGCTTCATGCGTATCGCTGGATCATCGACAGCCGTGATGAGGCGACAGGCGAACGTCTGGACGAACTGGAAGATCCGTTCAAACTGTACCGCTGCCACACCATCATGAACTGCGCCAAGACCTGCCCGAAGGGTCTGAACCCGGCCAAGGCGATCGCAGAGATCAAAAAACTTATGGTCGAGCGTCAGCTCTAATCTGATCCGCGATACTATACTGGACACCCCTGCAAGAAATTGCGGGGGTGTTTTGCTTTCTGGTGTCTGGACGGCGGAATACCCTGATTGCTTTCATTCCCGTTTTGCGTGCATGGTCGCTGCATTTGGAGGGGTATTTATGAAGCGCTCATTAGGTTTTCGGTTTTTGATGGTCAGCCTGCTGACCCTGTTGATGTTCATCCCGATGTTTTTTGTGTCGAGCGTCGTGCAGGACCGCAAAGCCTATTCGCGTCAGACCCTGACCAACGTCGGAAACGAATGGGGTGGGGAGCAGGTGATCTCGGGTCCCTATCTGTCTATCCCTGTTGAGGAAACGATCACAGAAATCAGCGCCGAGGCCGTGGTGGATGCCCCGACCGGCGTCGAGGTGATCGGGCCTGATGGCAAACCCCACGTACGTTCGGTGACACGCCAAAGCAGGGTTAACCGAGAGCCGATCATCGTTTACCCCGACACATTCAACCTGACATTCAAAAGCCAGACGCAAATCCGGTATCGCGGTATTTTCAAGGTTCCGGTGTATCAGGCAGATGTCGAGAGCGCCTTTAATTTCCCGAAGGACCGGATCACAGACGCGACCCGTGGCGATGAAGAAATCCAGTGGGACAAAACCGTCATGGTTCTGAACCTGTCCAACAACGCCGCGCTACGTGGCGATGCAGAGCTGTTGGTCGATGGTTCTGAGACCCGATTAGAGCCGATGGCCCAAACCGACCGATTTGCGGGCATTCTGGCCGAGGTTGGCGATCCGCGAACGCGTGGCGAATACGCGATGAAGATCGGCCTGAACGGGGCTCAGTCATTCAAGGTTGGCCCCGTCGGGCGGTCAACGACGGTGCGTATGACATCCGATTGGGCCGATCCGGCTTTTGTCGGTGGCTTCCTGCCGGACAGCTCTGAAATTACGGATCAAGGATTCACTGCGTCCTGGACCATCCCGCATCTGGCGCGCACCCTGCCGCAAATCACGCGCGAGGATTATTCCCACAACTTGCGCAACAGAATGAGCTTTGGCGTGCAGTTGATCGAGGTGAATGACTTCTACCAGAAATCCTATCGCGCGGCGAAATACGCCATTCTGTTTATCGCGCTGACCTTCTTGTCTGTTCTGCTGATCGAAAAGGGCACCGAGCGTCCTGCCCATCCGGTGCAGTATCTGCTGATTGGTCTGGCGCAATCTATCTTTGTGCTTTTGATGGTCGCCTATGCGGAGCAGATGGGCTTTACGCCTGCCTATATCCTTGCCTCGACCGCAACGATTGGCTTGCTGACGTTCTTTGGTTGGACGGGCCTAAGATTGGGAAGGCGTAGCTGGGTGCTGTTCGCGCTGCTGGTTGTGCTGTACGCGGTTCTTTACCTGATCCTGTGGTCGGCTGATTTCGCGCTGCTTGCTGGTGCCACTCTGGCCTTCGGGGCGCTGGCGGCGACCATGTACTTTACCCGTAACGAGGATTGGTACGGACCGGATCGTTCGGGCGGATTGTTCGCCAAGAAGCCCAAGGACAAGGAACCTGCCCCCACGGCAGACTAGACAGCCCCCCTTTTCCCCGCGCAGGCTGTGGCCATGCCAAGGGGAGAGGGCAGCATGGACGCGGATGTCATTGTCATCGGGGCCGGTCTGGCCGGTTTGGTCGCGGCGGACGAGGCCGCGAACCGCGGGCGCAAGGTTTTGTTTCTGGATCAGGAAGGGCCGCAGTCTTTGGGCGGGCAGGCGTTCTGGTCGCTTGGCGGGTTGTTCATGATCGACACGCCTGAACAGCGCCGTATGGGCATCCGTGACAGTCTGGACTTGGCGCGGAATGACTGGATGGGCAGCGCCCAGTTTGACCGACCCGAGGATGAAAACCCCCGGAAGGTGGCCGAGGCCTATCTGGAGTTCGCAGCAGGTGACATGCGCCCTTGGCTGCGCGAGCTGGGGATGCGTTGGTTCCCCGTGGTTGGTTGGGCAGAACGTGGCGGCGCGTTGGCGCACGGGCACGGCAATTCGGTGCCCCGGTTCCATATCACATGGGGCACAGGGCCGGGCGTCATCGCGCCGTTCGTCGCGCGTGTCCAAGAGCATGTGAAGGTTGGTCGGATCATTTTAAAGCATCGCCATCGCGTGACGGCTTTGGATGTGACCAACGGTGCGACCACGGGTGTATCAGGCGATGTGCTGGGCGATGACGACGCTGTGCGCGGCGCGTCGACCAACCGTGACATCATGGGTGGCTTTGCGCTTAAGGCGTCGTCGATCGTTGTCACGTCGGGCGGCATTGGCGGCAACCATGATCTGGTGCGCAAACGCTGGCCGACGGATCGGTTGGGCGCGCCGCCAGCCAAGATGGTGGCGGGCGTGCCGGACTATGTGGATGGCCAGATGACCGAGGTCGCCAAGGCCGCCGGGGCAGGGGCCATCAACGAAGACCGGATGTGGCATTACACCGAAGGCCTGCAAAATTGGGATCCGATCTGGCCCAATCACGGTATCCGTATTCTGCCTGGTCCGTCGTCGCTTTGGTTCGATGCTTTGGGCAATCGGATGGAGGCCCCGTTCATGCCCGGCTTTGATACCTTGGGCACGCTGAAACGCATCCTGCAAACGGGCCACGGGCATTCGTGGTTCCTCCTGACCCAGAGCATCATCAAAAAGGAATTCGCTTTGTCGGGGTCTGAGCGGAACCCGGATCTGACATCGGGAAAGTGGTTGGAGGTGATCAAGGCTCGGCTCGGTGCGAAAGGCGCGCCAGCACCGGTCGAGGCGTTCAAGGAACACGGCGCTGATTTCGTGGTGGCCGAAACGCTGGACCAACTGGTTGACGGCATGAACCGGATTACGCCTGACCAGCCGCTGGATGCCGCGCATATAAGTGGGCAGATTGAGGCGCGAGATGCGCAGATCGACAACCCGTTCGCTAAAGACGCGCAGATCACCGCCATCCGACAGGCGCGCGCCTATCGTGGCGATAAGCTGATCCGCACGGCCAAGCCGCACCGGATTCTGGACCCAAACCATGGCCCGCTGATTGCGGTGCGCCTGAACATTCTGACGCGCAAATCTTTGGGCGGGCTACACACCGATCTGAATGCTCAGGTCCTACGCGCCGACGGAACACCTTTCGACGGGCTTTTCGCGGCCGGAGAGGTGGCAGGTTTCGGCGGAGGCGGCTATCACGGCTACAACGCGCTAGAGGGCACGTTCCTTGGCGGCTGCCTGTTTTCGGGTCGCGCGGCGGGGCGGTCGGTCTAGCATTTGTGCAACACATTGCTGAGGTGCCATGCTGGTCGTTCTCGGGCTGATCATCGCCTTTGTCTTGATCGCGGTCTTTTCCAATCGGTCCACGCGGCAGTGCCGGTGGCGTGAATTTCGCCATGAAACCGGCAGCCGCTGGTCCTGTGTGCAATGCGGGGCGGTCATCGAAGGAAATCGCGGCGAAACCCCTGCGGAATGCCTTAAAAACAAGGGCCAATTTGATCAAAATAAAAATTCATCGTGATGCGAAAAACTTCTTGAAATGAATCAGCGAAGGACCGATATGGCGCATCAAGACGCCAACGCACGCGCCTCTGTCCCACTGGGCACGCCCACGGTTACGTAGCGACGGTAACGTCTCTGAAAGCACTGGTCGGCTGGAAAACCGGGTCTATTGGAGATGACCATGAACGCATACGTAGCCGATTTCTCGGCCCCTAAAGATATTTCCCGTTCCCGTGTCGAAGAGTACATCTTCGCGAACAGCTTTGACCGTCCAACACTGGTCATCGACACAGATCGTGTGGCCCGTCAGTTCCGCGCCCTGCGCGCAGGTCTGGGTCAGGCCGATATCCACTATGCGGTCAAAGCAAACCCCGCGCCGGAAATCCTGCACACGCTGGTTGGTCTTGGTTCGCACTTTGATGCTGCGTCCCGCGTGGAAATCGAAATGTGCTTGGCCCAAGGCGCACGCCCCGAGCAGGTTTCCTTTGGCAACACCATCAAGAAAGTATCCGACATCGCATGGGCGCATGAGGTTGGTATCAACCTGTTCGCGGCCGACGCGGAAGAAGAACTGGAAAAGCTGGCCGAGCACGCGCCCGGCGCACAGGTTTACATCCGTCTGATCGTTGAAAACTGTCAGGCAGACTGGCCGCTGACACGCAAATTCGGCTGCGCCGGTGACAAAGCGCCTGCGCTGTTCGCCTACGCCAAAGAACTGGGCCTGAAGCCTGTTGGGCTGTCCTTCCACGTCGGTTCGCAAACACGCCGCGCCGAAATGTGGGGTGACGTGCTGGATCAGGTTGCCGCTGTCTGGGCGAACCTGAAATCCGAAGGTCACGCGCTGGACCTGCTGAACATCGGCGGTGGGTTCCCTGCCTTCTACGGCCAAGCCATCGACGCACCCGAGGCATATGCCCGTCAGGTCATGGAGATGGTTCAAGCACGCTTTGGCGACGTTGCACGCGTCATGGCAGAGCCGGGCCGCGGTCTGGTTGCAGAAGCAGGTGCCATCGCAGCCGAGGTTGTTCTGGTGTCCAAGAAATCCGAAAACGACCTGCACCGTTGGGTCTATCTGGATATTGGCCGCTTCTCGGGTCTGGCGGAAACAGAAGGCGAAGCCATTCGCTATCAGTTCGCGACCGCACGCGACCACGAAGCCTTTGCGCCTTGTGTTCTGGCTGGCCCGTCCTGCGACTCGGCTGACGTTTTGTACGAACGTCGTCCGGTGGAACTGCCTGTTGGCTTGAAATCCGGCGACAAGGTCGTGATCCGCAACTGCGGTGCCTACACATCGACCTATGCATCGGTTGGCTTCAACGGCTTCCCGCCGCTGGATGTGGTCGTTATCTGACCTTCTGATCCGGTCTTGAAATTTCGGTGGGATGGTTGTCCTGTGGTGGCTCTGACAGGAGCCACCAGTGACCACCCCACCCGAAGACGCCAACGTCCGCCGCGCGATTAAGCCGGTCATCTGTTACCCCGACACGACCTTGCCCGAAGTGCCCATCGACGAATGGGTTCAGGCGCTTGGTGGTGCAGAGGTGATTGAGACCGTGATTGCCGCGCCGCGCGAAGCGGCGTCATTCACGGTTAAGGCAGGGCAGTTTTTCCGTATCAGATCGGTCGATGGCCCGCAGGTCGGTGATTTGAACCTGTGGAACCTGCATGATCTGACCGAAAGGTTCTATTCGGGCAAAACCCGCGCGCTGCACGGCACGCATGTCACCACAGGCGACCGGTTGTGGTCGTCCTTTCCTGCTCTGCGCCCTATGGCGACGGTCGTGCAGGATTCGTTGGATTGGTACGGGATTGATGACTTCGGCGGATCGGTTCACGACGTCATCGGTACGCGGTGCGATCCCTACACGGCCAATCTTTTGTCCGGCGATCAGTATCACCATTGCTGCCATTCGAACCTGACACGCGCGTTGGCAGATCACACGGGCCTATCCCTGAAAGACGCCGAACCTTTGGTGCATGACGTGTTGAACGTCTTTATGTGCACCGGGTTTACGCGGGACACCGGGCAATACTTTATGAAGGCAAGCCCTGTACGGCCGGGCGATACATTGACCTTCCTGGCCGAGATTGACCTGTTAGGCGCGATTAGCGCCTGCCCCGGTGGGGATTGTTCGTCCGAGCATAGTTCAGACGCGGCGGTCTGCTATCCGTTGGCGATTGATATACTCAGTGGGACTATCGAAAATTGGAAAGAACCGCCCGCGAACTCGTATGATCGAAGCCACGGGCGATAAAATCAGCGTTTTCCGGATGGTTTAGGTGAAAGCCGCCTCAAGCGCGATTTCCACCATGTCGCCAAAGCTTTTTTCGCGGTCCTCTGAGGGAAGCGCTTCGCCGGTTAATAGGTGGTCAGACACGGTCAAAACAGCAAGAGCACGAACACCATAGCGAGCGGCAAGGTTATAGAGCTCGGCTGCTTCCATTTCGACGCCCAGAATTCCGTGGCGGGTCATTTCTTTATTCAGATCGGGGCGTTCATCGTAAAAAACGTCCGAGGAATAAATACTGCCGACATGGTAGTTCGATTTACGTGTTTCTGCGGCGGCCACAGCATTCTTCAACAAAGTCCAATCTGCAGGCGGTGCGAAATTGAATTCTTTGAAAATGCCCGAAGACGGTGTCGAAATAGAGGAGGCTGTCATTGCCAGAATGACATCGCGGATTTTCACCTTGTCCTGCATTCCGCCGCAAGACCCGATCCGGATCAACGTCTTTGCGTTGTAGTCGCGGATCAGTTCATTCGCATAAATCGACAGCGAGGGCATACCCATGCCCGACCCGTGGATCGTAACACGATTGCCCTTCCATTCGCCCGTATAGGCAAGCATTCCGCGCACTTGGTTCACAAGTTGCGGATTTTCCAAGAAAGTCTCGGCTGCCCATTTTGCGCGATAGGGATCTCCGGGCAACAGAACGGTTTCTGCTATGTCGCCCGGCGCAGCGCCGATGTGCACAGTCATGTTACAGAGCGAGATCGTCGAGCGATTTGCCCGCTTCCAACGCTTCGATCACCCAGTTGGGTTTGCGACCGCGTCCTGTCCAGGTCTGGCTTGCGTCAGCAGGGTTTGCGTATTTCGCAACACCTTTTACAGACTTGCCGTCTGCGCCAACCAAATCATCCAATGAGAAACCGTATTCTTTCGCTGCAGTTTCTGCAGCACGTTTCGCTTCGGCTTTACGACGTTTATCGATCGTTTTTAACGCGCGTTCGACATCGGTTTTAAGCTTTTGCAATTCCTGTTTGGACAGGGATTCCAAGTCAATATCCATAAATGCCTCCATTTCCCCCGCCAAAATTCGGAAAGATTGGGTGAAATGCAAGGTCAAATACAAACTGATTTCGTGTCAAATGCAAAAAATATGTGTCACCCCCGCACCTTTAAGTTGCAGGGGTGAATTATACGGACCGTAAAGGTGATTATTCTGCTGCGATAGACTTCGGATCAACCAGCGTGACGATATCCATCATGATAGTGTTCAATTCGAAATCTTTGGGCGTGTAGACCTTCGCGACACCCATTTCGAGAAGACGTTTTGCATCGTCATCCGGAATAATGCCGCCGACAATTACCGGAATGTGGCCAAGACCCGCATCGCGCATTTGCGCCATCATATCTTCGACCAGCGGAATGTGGCTGCCGGACAGAATGGACAGGCCAACGACATGCACTTCGTTTTCCTGCGCCGCGCGGACCAATTCGGTCGGTGTCAGACGAATGCCTTCGTAATCGATTTCCATTCCGCAATCGCGGGCACGGAAGGCGATTTGTTCAGCGCCGTTTGAATGACCATCCAAACCAGGCTTGCCGACAAGAAAACGCATGCGGCGGCCAAGTTTGTCCGAGACTGCGTTTACCGCATCACGGATATCGTCCAGACCTTCGGTTTTGTTGGAAACGGATTTCGAAACGCCGGTCGGGCCACGGTATTCGCCGTAAATCTTGCGCATCTCGCCTGCCCATTCACCGGTGGTGACACCGGCTTTGGCTGCAGCGATAGACGCCTCCATTACGTTCTGGCCGTTGGACGCCGCTTCGCGGAGGCCGGCCAGTGCCGCTTCGACAGCCGCGCTGTCGCGTTCGTCGCGCCATTCGTTCAGGCGTGCGATCTGTTCCTGCTCGACAGCCGGGTCAACCACCATGATACCGCCGTCTTCGCCAACCAGCGGCGACGGTTCGCCTTCGGTCCAGCGGTTTACGCCCACAACGACAGTTTCCTGCTTTTCGATGCGGTTCAGGCGATCTGCGTTGGAATCAACCAGACGGGATTTCATGTATTCGATCGACTCGATCGCGCCGCCCATGGAGCCAAGGTTGGCCAGCTCGGCGCGCGCGCCTTCTTTCAGTTCGGCCACTTTACGGTCAACGGCGGGGTTGTTGTCGAACAGATCGTCGTATTCCAGCAGGTCGGTTTCATACGCCATGATTTGCTGCATGCGCATAGACCACTGCTGGTCCCACGGGCGCGGCAGACCCAGCGCTTCGTTCCACGCCGGAAGCTGGACAGCGCGGGCGCGGGCCTTTTTCGACAGGGTCACGGCCAACATTTCGATCAGGATACGGTAGACGTTGTTTTCAGGCTGCTGTTCGGTCAGGCCGAGCGAGTTCACCTGAACGCCATAGCGGAAACGGCGGAATTTCGGGTCTTCGACGCCATAGCGTTCCTGCAGGATTTCATCCCACAGATCGACGAACGCGCGCATTTTGCACATCTCGGTGACAAAGCGGATGCCCGCGTTCACAAAGAACGAAATCCGGCCTGCCAGGCGCGGGAAATCTTCTGCGGGTACGCGCGGTTTCAATTCGTCCAGAACGGCAATCGCGGTGGCCAAGGCAAAGGCCAATTCCTGTTCCGGTGTCGCGCCAGCCTCTTGCAGGTGGTACGAGCAGACGTTCATCGGGTTCCACTTGGGAACGTTTTTATAGCAGTACTCTGCCACGTCGCCGATCATCTTAAGTGACGGTTTCGGCGGGCAAATATAGGTGCCGCGCGACAGATACTCCTTGATCAGGTCGTTCTGAACCGTGCCTTGCAGCTTGGACACGTCCGCGCCCTGTTCTTCGGCAACAGCGATATAGAGCGCGAGCAACCAAGGGGCTGTCGCGTTGATCGTCATCGAGGTGTTCATCTGTTCCAGCGGGATCTGGTCGAACAGGGTGCGCATGTCGCCCAGATGGCAGACAGGCACGCCTACTTTACCGACTTCGCCACGCGCCAGAATGTGGTCGCTGTCATAGCCTGTCTGCGTCGGCAGATCGAAGGCCACCGAAAGGCCGGTCTGACCCTTGGCAAGGTTGCCGCGATACAGCGCGTTGGATGCCTTTGCAGTCGAATGACCAGCATAGGTACGGATCAGCCAAGGTTTGTCTTTGGTCTGAGCGGCGGGCGTGTCAGTCATAGGGCACCTTTAGGACGTGAATCGGGTCAGCAACAAAATTGCGCACAATCGTGGATATTCGAAAGAATGTGGCGGTGTCAATTCGCTGCATCGCGGCAAGTTGGGGTTTTTTGCCGCAGAGCAGCGCCAACAAGAATAGTTTCCGGTGTAATGACACTAAAGGCAATTCGCCTTTCGGCGGTATTTTCGGAAATGCCGTGCCGTCTTTATAGGTCTTGTCCGGTATTTCGGGCGCTGCCAAGGTTCCGGCATGACAGATCCTGTTACAATTCCTTTTTGGCTCTTTTTTCTGATCGTTGTTTTTGCCGGGGTGACGTTTGCCTTTCATTTTCTGTTCCCATCGGTGCGCTGGTTTTTCCGCCGCCGAATGGAGCGCGTGGTTGCGCGGCTGAATGAACGGCTTGAGACGCCGATCCAGCCGTTCAAACTGACGCGCCGCTATGACCTGATCCAGCGCTTGCTTTATGATCCTGCGGTCAACCGTGCGATCCTTGAGTATGCTGCCGAGGAAGGCGTGCGCGAGGACGTGGCCTTTGAAAAGGCCCGCAGCTATGCCCGTGAGATCGTGCCCGCCTTTTCAGCTAGCGCCTATTTCGGAGTGGCGATCCGTGCAGCGCGGGCGTTGTCGCATTTTCTATATGACGTCGAAGTCAGCTATCGGGACGAAAGTCATCTGCGCGATGTGAACCGCGATGCCACCGTGGTTTTTGTCATGAACCACCGGTCGAACATGGATTATGTGTTGATGACCTATCTGGCGGCGGATCGTTCGGCTTTGTCCTATGCGGTGGGGGAATGGGCGCGAATCTGGCCGCTTTCGGGGTTGATCCGTGCGATGGGCGCCTACTTTATCCGGCGCAAGTCGCGGACGCCTTTGTATCGCAAGGTGCTTGAACGGTACGTGCAACTGGCGATCGAAGGGGGTGTTGCGCAAGGCATCTATCCCGAAGGCGGCCTTTCACTGGATGGCAAACTGGCCCCGCCGAAGCTGGGTCTGCTTAAATATATCAGCGAAGGGGCGCGTGAAACCGGAACGCCCGTCGTCTTTGTGCCGGTCGCCTTGAACTATGATCGGGTGCTGGAAGATACGATTCTGATCAATGCTGCATCCGAAGGCCACCGCCGGTTCCGGTCGTCTGTCTTTAAGGGGCTCGGCTTCGTGGTGAATCAGGTCTGGCTGAAATTGACAGGCCGTTACGAAAGGTTCGGCCGCGTGGCCGTGCGTTTCGGTGATCCATTGGCTTTGAATACCTGTCCGGACAAATCGGTCGAAGACCTGAGCGCACTTTTGATGGACCGCATAAAAGAGGCACTGCCCGTCCTTCCGGTGCCGTTTGTTTGCCAGCAACTTCTGAAATCCGAAATCCTGACGGAAGACGAACTGATCCAGACGGCCGAGATGGAGCTTGGGGCACAGGTGGGCAACGTTGCGTCATTTGTTCGCGGTGGAATTGAAATATTATTGCGTCGAAAAGTGATCGTCGCCACAGAAAACGGCTATTTAATCGAGTCGGATAGGGTGCAACTTGCTGAATTTTATGGAAATTCCATCCCGCTAAGTGATGGTTGAAGTTGCCGGGGTGTTTGCGGACGCAGCATAAATTTCTGCATCCGCGGGGTCATAAAATTACAATATAGCCTTAAATCTTGTTGAAATGTTGCGCGGCGGTCGATATTTCCCCTGTATCAGCTGCGATTCTGCATCGCGGCATATGTGGACATAACCAACTAGACGGAGGTTCCTATGGCTCTGGATACGCAAACCAGCATCGCGGACTACGACGCGCCGGAAAAAGATCTGTACGAAATCGGCGAAATGCCCCCGCTCGGCTACGTGCCGAAAAAGATGTACGCATGGGCCATCCGTCGCGAACGCCATGGCGATCCCAAGACAAGCTTCCAGGTAGAAGTTGTCGACACATGGAAGCTGGACAGCCACGAAGTGCTGGTTCTGGTTATGGCCGCTGGCGTTAACTACAATGGCGTCTGGGCCGGCCGCGGTGTTCCGATCAGCCCCTTCGACGTTCACGGTCAGGACTACCACATTGCTGGTTCCGACGCGTCCGGTATCGTTTGGGCCGTAGGTGACAAGGTCAAGAACTGGAAAGTTGGCGACGAGGTTGTCATCCACTGTAACCAGGATGATGGCGACGACGAACATTGTAACGGCGGCGACCCGATGTTCTCTGATTCCCAGCGTATCTGGGGCTACGAGACTGGCGACGGTTCCTTTGCTCAGTTCACCAAAGTTCAGGCGCAGCAGCTGATGCCGCGTCCCAAGCACCTGACTTGGGAAGAGTCCGCCTGCTACACGCTGACACTGGCAACAGCATACCGCATGCTGTTCGGCCACCACCCGCACGAACTGAAGCCGGGCCAGAACGTTCTGGTTTGGGGTGCGTCCGGTGGTCTGGGTTCCTACGCGATCCAGCTGGCGAACACAGTTGGCGCAAACGCGATCGGCGTGATTTCGGACGAAAGCAAGCGTCAGTTCGTTATGGATCAGGGCGCCAAGGGCGTTATCAACCGTAAGGACTTTGACTGCTGGGGTCAGCTGCCCACAGTGAATAGCCCCGAATATAACACGTGGCTGAAAGAAGCCCGTAAGTTCGGCAAAGCGATCTGGGAAATCACCGGCAAGGGCAACAACGTCGACATGGTGTTCGAACACCCCGGCGAAGCAACCTTCCCTGTGTCGACTCTGGTCGTGAAAAAGGGCGGTATGGTTGTGATCTGCGCGGGTACATCCGGCTTTAACTGTACCTTCGACGTTCGCTACATGTGGATGCACCAGAAGCGTCTTCAGGGTTCGCACTTTGCCAACCTGATGCAGGCCGCTTCGGCAAACCGCCTGATGTGCGAGCGCCGTCTTGACCCCTGCATGTCCGAAGTTTTCCCGTGGGCGGAAATTCCGGATGCGCACATGAAGATGATGAACAACGAACACAAGCCGGGCAACATGGCCGTTCTTGTTCAGGCTCCGAAGACAGGTCTTCGCACGTTTGAAGAAGCTCTCGAGGCTCGCTCGTAAGTCAGCGCTCTCCCCGTCTGACACGACAGCCCCCGTCACCCATCAAGGTGGCGGGGGCTTTTTTCTGTTTTTTTACTTTTCAAAGGTAAGGAAATCGCAGCCCCGCTATTTCTGGGGGGATAGAATTCGCGAATTATGTGATTATTCGGTTCGTGTTATAGTTGTTATTAACGAACTGTTAACTAATTGGGGATGACTCTTTCATGAAGAATGATTGGATAATTGACGTTCTCACGGACCTGCAAACGTTCGCACGAACCAACGCCCTTCAGTTGCTGGCAGAGCAGCTGGAAGACGCAAAAATGGTTGCGCATGTCGAAATGGCGTCAAAGGGAAAAGGGACCCACAGTGGGCCACGCAGTACTGACGCCATTTTCGGATACAACCCTGTCGAGGTTGGAACTAGCCGCCTCGGCTGAGGATCTGCAATCAATCATCGAAACGCTGCGCGACCAATTCGGGGTCGACCACATCGTTTATCACTGGGTGAATTCCAACGGTGAACAATACGGTGTCGGCACCTACAGCGAAGATTGGGTATCGCGCTATCTTCAGAAAAACTACCTGCGCATTGATCCGGTGGTGCAGGGGTGTTCGCAACGGTTTCATCCGACCGACTGGAAACAACTGGATTGGTCATCCAAGGCCGCGCGATCCTTTTATCGCGATGCTGTTGAACACGGGATCGGCAATCAGGGCTTTTCCATTCCGATCCGTGGCCCGAACGGCCAATTCGCGCTTTTTACGCTCAGCCACAATTGCAGCGATACCGAATGGTCCGATTTCACCGAACAATACCGGCGTGACCTGATCCTGATCGCGCATTTCTTTAACCAGTCCGCATTAACGCTCGAACCCGACAGGCAGCCAGAGGCCGTGCCAAACCTGTCGCCACGGGAAACCGATGTTTTGACACTGTTGGCCACGGGCCATTCCCGCAGTCAGGTGGCGAACACCCTTCAGATTTCCGAGCATACCCTGCGCGCCTACATCGAAAGCGCGCGGTTCAAATTGCGCGCCTTGAACACGACCCATGCGGTTGCGCGTGCGTTGCATCGTGGACTGATCGTTATCTGACCGTTCGGTCGCGTTAACCCTTATTAGTCTCTGCATATCAGCCTGCATTCATCCAACGGGAGAACGCAGATGATACGATTTCTATACGCAGACCAACTTGCACATTATCCGAAGCTTCTGGCGACTATGTTCAAGGATCGCGCCGACCAGTTTCATACCCGCCTTGGCTGGGAAGTGACGGTCGATGAAAACGGCGAAGAGCGCGATGAATATGATGATCTGAACCCGCTCTATGTAATCTGGGAACGCCCTGACGGAACGCACGGTGGCTCCATGCGTCTTCTGCCAACGACGGGCCGGACGATGGTGAACGAACATTTCACCGACATCATCGGCGGCGGCACAATCGAAAGCCCCCTGATTTGGGAATGTACGCGGTTCTGCCTAGCGCGCGAAACCTGTCCGGGCACAGCGGCCGCGCTGATGCTGGCAGGCGGCGAGATCATGAAAAACATGAACGTCAGCCACTACGTCGGTGTGTTCGATGCCCGCATGGTCCGCATCTACAAACGCATCGGATCGTCACCCGAGGTTTTGGGTAGCATGGGCGAAGGTCGCAGCCGAATTAGCGTTGGATTATGGGAGTTCACCGCGGACGCGCAGGCAAAGGTGGCGGCAAGCGCTGGAATCTCGCCTTATACAATCCGTAAATGGTTCGAACATTCGTTCGGCACGTCGCCTGTAGCCCTAAGGATGGTCGGGTAACGGCACTACTGCCATAGGTTGCTGCGTCACTGCCAATTTGGTGCAGCAATGGCACAAAAACGTATCTTTTGATCGCAAAAACGTGATGTGTAATGCGCCTTACAACTGGAATTGGTAGCATTTCTCAAAGACGCTTTTTGCTTTTTCAGGAGGTTACCAATGAAAACGGTTCTCGGAATGTCCGTCGCGGCACTGATCGCAGGTTCGACAGCCGCATCTGCCGAAGGCCTGAGTTTCTCGAACATGTATGCGGGCCTGTCGCTGGGCACGGCGACGAATTCGGTCGAAAGCGGCGGCTTCAACAATGCGGGCCCTCACGAAAACCAAAACTGTGAGACCGCAGGTATTTGTGCCAACAAAGATAGCCGTGCAACAGGTAGCCTGACATTCGGTTTGTCTGAAGTCGCGCGTTTGTCTGAACGCAATACAGTTCGCGTTGAATTTGAATTGACCAAATACAACGACGCCGATTTCGTAACCGGCAGCTTCCCGGGCGGTCCTAACCCGGAATTCTTCTATGATTTGGCTATCGAAGGCCAAACAGCGGCATTCGTGAACGCCTATGTCGATTTTCAGGCAACAGACCAAATTACCCTTTTCGGCGGTTTAGGCTTCGGTACGACCCAGTATGAAGTTTCCGTGGATGATGGGGTGGTCAATGGCTCCAAAGATGTGCGCAATTCGGCCTATAACGTGGGCGTTGGCGTAAGCTACGCCGTAAACCCCCGCTTCGAGCTGTATTCACAAGTGCGCCACGTAAACTTTGGTAAGGCGGACGTGGAACTCACGAACGGTGATGGCAACTACACGCTGGACCTGAAGGGCAACGAATTCCGCACAGGTCTGCGCATCAACTTCTGATAAAAAACAGCCGGAGCAGCGATTGTTCCGGCTGCCCTACTGGCGGCGCTGAATCCCAGCGGATAGGGTGCCGCCATGACACTGACTTCCGTATCCTTTTCCGACGATCAGGCAGATGCCTATGATGCCATCGCAGCCATGCTGCGGGGGGCGGGTATTGATCTGGTCGACGGCATGGTTCTGCCTGCGCCTGAGGGCAAGAACCAGATCCGCGCGATCATGGGAAAGGCCGGATCGGGTAAGACGCTTTTGCTGGCAGAGCTGTATAAGGCGCTTGAGGCGACAGGGGTTGAGGTCGTGTCAGGCGATTACGAAAGCCGCCGCCGCAAGGAAAAGCGCACGCTGGCCATTCTGGCCCCAACCAACAAAGCGGCAAGTGTTTTGCGCATGCGCGGCGTGCCCGCGACAACGATCCACCGCATTCTGTACACACCTGTGTATGACCCCGAGTACGAACGCATCGCCGAATGGCTGATGGGCAATGACGAACGCCCAGACCTTGAGGAGCTTTCGGACGAGGCGTTGGAGCGCGCCAAGGCGTCTTATGAACTGCACAAATCGGTGCCTGCTGCATTGGCGGCTGCCGGTCTGCGCGGCTCTGATTTCATCACTGGTTGGAAGCGGCGCGAAGACCCTTTGGATATCGGCTTTATCGACGAAGCATCGATGCTGGATGACCGGCAATTCGACGATTTGCGTGATATCTTTCCGAACCTTGTTCTGTTCGGTGACCCGGCCCAGTTGGCGCCGGTCAATCAGTCGGGCACGATGGTGTTCGACAAGCTGGCGGATGTTCAGAAGACCGAGTTAAAGCGCATCCACCGGCAGGATGCGGATAACCCGATCCTTGATCTGGCTCATGCTCTGGCCGATCCGCAGTTGAGTTTCGAAGACTTCGAGAGGATGGTCGAAGACACCGCCCGCAAGGACGATCGCGTTGTCTGGGGGCAGCGGGTCGAGGTTGACCTGATGGCCCGTTCGCCGGTTCTGGTCTGGCGCAACGCCACGCGCATTCGCCTGATCAACGCGTTCCGGTCTGTCTATGGCGCGCCTGAAACCGAACTGCTGGAAGGGGAGCCGCTGATATGCGACGGCATCGAACTGCCCCTGAAGCATCGCAAAAAACGACTGGATCTTGAAGCCCGCGGCCTGATCAAGGGTGCGCAGGTCGTCTACCTCGGGCCCGGTCGAAAGCCGGGATTTTCGCGATTGCATGTGATGGGCGCAGAAGACCCGCAAGTTTCCGCCGCCTCGATCGTGAAGATCGAAAAACCTGATGAAGAAGAACCGTTTATTCCCTACGCTGCCCGTATGGGGGCCACGTTTTTGCACGGGGCAGCCGTGACGATCCACAAGGCGCAAGGGTCACAGTGGGAAGAGGTGCAGGTGTTTGCGCCCGACCTGTATGCTGCTGCCCGCATGGGGCGGACAGAGGCAGGTCAGCCATTGTGGAAACGTCTGGCCTATGTGGCAATCACGCGGGCCTCGGGGCGGCTTTATTGGGTGGTGCGCAACAGGCTGTCGCGCCCGTCCCAAGGTCTGAATGTCGATGATTTGCGCAGTGCGCCAGCAGCGGCACTGACGCTTGAGCAGGAAGCTGATTTGATATGACAAAATCCATTCTGGTGACGGGGGCAAGTTCCGGTATCGGGCGCGCGGTGGCCGAACATTTTCTGGCTCAGGGATGGGTTGTCGGGCTCTTGGCGCGGCGTGAGGAAGAACTGGAAAAGGTGGCGCGTGGTCGGGACAATGCGGTTGTTTTGCCTGCTGACGTCACCGATGCCCGCGCAATTCATCTGAAATTCGGCACCTTCGCCCGCAGCGCTGGCCGTTTCGACGTTCTGTTCAACAACGCCGGTCTTTTCGGCCCTGCCGCACCTATCGATGAGGTGTCCTTGGACGACTGGGATCAGGTATTGCGCGTGAACTTGCACGGCATGTTCGTCTGCGCGCGTGAGGCGTTTGGTCTGATGCGGGCGCAATTGCCCATGGGGGGACGGATCATCAACAACGGGTCGATTTCGGCCCACGTGCCGCGTGAAAATTCGGTCTGCTACACCACGACCAAACACGCGATCACGGGCCTGACCAAATCCCTGAGTCTGGATGGACGGGAATTCAATATCGCCTGTGGTCAGATCGATATCGGCAATGCGCGGACCGATCTTCTGGAAGGCATTATTGAAACCAATCGTGCCAAGGGCATTGCGGAACCTGCCACGATGGACGTGGCCGAAGCGGTGAAATCCGTGGCGTTGATGGCGGACCTGCCGCTGAATGCCAATGTCCAGTTCATGACTGTGATGGCAACCAAGATGCCCTATATCGGCCGCGGCTAAGGCCCCATGGTCAGGACGCCTCCGGCGGAGGTATTTGCGGACAGAAAATACAAAATTGTTGTGCGCCGTTAGGCCATTGGTCGCGGATACAGAGGTTTCTTTCGTGTCTTTCGTTACGTCACGGCAGCTTTGCTGTTGCACGGCGGCGAAAGCCGCGTTCAGATTGTATACGAAGATTTGCAGAAGGCAGGGGAGGGCCAGATGCAGGCAATGATGATGAATCAGCCGCTCTCGATTATCGAGATTTTGCGCTACGCGGCGGGCGCGCATCCGGGCGCAGGGATCGTTTCGGCCAGGACCGAGGGTGACATCCGCCGCGAAACCTATGCCGAAGCCTATGCGCGGGCAGGGCAGTTGGCCCATGCGATGGCGCGTCTGGGGGTCAAACTTGGCGACCGCGTCGCGACTTTGGCGTGGAACGGGTATCGCCATTTCGAATTGTACTATGCGATTTCGGGGATGGGGGCGGTCTGTCACACGATCAACCCGCGCCTGTCCGCAGAACAGATGCTGTATATCATCGACCACGCAGATGATCAGGCGTTGTTCTTTGACGTGACCTTCACGCCGATCTTAGAGGCGCTGAAAGATAAGCTGCCTTCGGGGCTGAAGCTGGTGGCGATGACCGATGCGGCGCATATGCCGGACAGCACATTGGATTTGCTGTGCTACGAAGACCTGATCGCGGATGAATCTGCGGATTTTGATTGGCCTGAACTGCCCGAGGATACGGCGGCGGGTCTGTGCTATACATCCGGCACCACAGGCAACCCGAAAGGCGCGCTGTTTTCCCATCGTTCGACGGTTCTTCATGCATTTTCGATCTCGATCGCGCTCAGCAAATCGTTGACGGAAGGCGGGCGCATTCTGCCGGTTGTTCCGCTGTTCCACGTCAATGCGTGGGGCCTGCCCTATTCGGCGCCGATGACGGGCGCGTCGTTGGTGATGCCGGGGCCGAACCTTGATGGGCCGTCTTTGTTTGATCTGATGGACGCAGAGAAGGTCACATCGGCATGGGGCGTCCCGACCGTCTGGCTGGGCCTGCGCGCCGAAATCGACAAACGCGGCCGCAATCCCGAAGGGTTCTCGCAGGTCGTGGTCGGCGGCTCTGCCGCGCCGCGCTCGATGATCGAAGGGTTCGAGAAATCCGGCGTCGAGGTGTGCCATGCGTGGGGCATGACGGAAATGAGCCCTGTTGGTACGCAGGGGCTGTTGTCTGAGTCGATGAAAGACCTTCCCTTCGAGGCGCAGATGGACCTGAAATCCAAACAGGGGCGTCGTGTCTTTGGGGTCGAGTTGAAGATCGTCGACGACAACGGCAACAGGCTTCCCCACGATGGCAAGGCTGTGGGCGAATTGTTCGTGCGCGGCAACACCATCGTGTCTGGCTATTTCAACAATCCCGAAGCGACGGCAGCAGCCATTGATGCCGAGGGTTGGTTCGGCACTGGCGACGTGGCCAGCATTGATGAGCAGGGCTTCCTGACCATTCAGGACCGGTCCAAGGACCTGATCAAATCGGGGGGCGAATGGATTTCGTCAATCGATCTGGAAAACATCGCCATGGCACATCCCAAGGTCGCCAATTGCGCGGTGATCGCTATTGCCCATCCGAAATGGGACGAACGGCCTTTGCTGGTTGTGGTTCCTGCGGGCGATGAAAAGCCCGAGCTTTCCGAAATCCACGACATGATGTTGCAGCATGTCGCCAAGTGGCAATTGCCCGATGACATGGTGTTCGTCGACAGTCTGCCTTTGACCGCGACGGGCAAGATTTCCAAACTGACCCTGCGCCAACAATTTACGGATTACGTGCTGCCTGATGTTCGCTGAATTATTCGCAAGCCCCGAACCGAAACTCAGCCGTTGGTATGAAATGTCCGAGGACCGCGTGCGCGCCTTTGCGGATGTGACCGAGGACTGGCAAGCCATTCATCTGGACCCTGACGTGGGCCGTGCGGCTGGTTTTGATGGGGCGGTTGTGCATGGCTATCTGGCGCTGTCGATGTTGTCGGCCATGTCCTATGACGTGCTGCCCGATCTACCCGCTGACTGCGTGTCGGTGAACTATGGATTTGACCGTGTGCGGTTTATCGCGCCGGTCCCTGTCGGTGCCCGCGTTCAAGGGCGCTTTCAAATGTCGGAAATCGAAGAGAACGAAGGCTCTGCCCGCGTGCGCTGGGATGTCAGCATCACGTGCGAAGGCAGTGAAAAGCCGTCAGTGGTCGCCGATTGGCTGACCTATTTCAAAAGGAAGGATGTGTGATGGATCTAGGGATCACGGATCGGGTACGCCCGCTGATCGATGCGGTGCGCGACATGGTCGAAAACGAAATCGCCCCGCTGGATGCTGAATTCCACGCCGAGGTCGGAACACACCCGTCGGGCGACCGGTTCAAGCACACAGGCCGTCAGTTGGAAATTCTGGACGGGCTGAAGGCCAAGGCCAAGGAACGCGGGCTTTGGAATTTCTGGCTGACAGACAGTGACCGTGGCTATGGCCTGAGCACCGTGGAATACGCCTATCTGGCCGAGGAGATGGGCAAGGTCACCATCGCGGCCGAGGTGTTCAACTGCAACGCGCCTGACACCGGCAATATGGAAGTGCTGGAACGTTACGGCGAAGAGTGGATGAAAGACCGCTGGCTGGTGCCGCTTTTGAACGGCGATATCCGGTCGGCCTATGTCATGACGGAACCCGATGTGGCGTCGTCCGATGCAGCCCAACTGGCGTTCGAGGCGCGGCGCGATGGCGACGACTACGTTCTGAACGGTGACAAATGGTGGATTTCCGGTGCGGGCGATCCGCGCTGCGGGCTGTACATCGTGATGGCTTGCACCGACCCGGATGCGCCGAAACACCAGCGCCACACCATGTTTGTGATGGATTCTGACACGCCGGGCATCGAAGTGCTGCGCGCTATGCAGGTGTTCGGAGCGGATGACGCACCGCACGGCCACATGCACCTGCGGTTCACCAATGTGCGCATCCCTGCCAAGAACATTGTTCTGGGCGAAGGGCGCGGGTTCGAGGTCGCTCAGGGCCGTCTCGGACCGGGTCGTATTCACCACTGTATGCGTGCCATCGGTCAGGCGGAAAAAGCGCTGGAACTGATGTGTACACGCGGCCTGTCGCGCGAAGCATTCGGCAAACCTATTGCCGAGCTTGGTGCGAACTATGACATCATCGCCAACGCACGGATGGAGATCGAGATGGCCCGTCTGCTGTGTCTGAAAGCGGCGTGGATGATGGACAGCGCCGGTGTGCGCGCGGCCCAGCCGTGGATTTCCAAGATCAAGGTTATCGCGCCCTTGATGGCCGGTAAGGTGATTGACGAAGCGATGCAGCTTCACGGTGCCAAGGGCATTTCGCAGGATATGACGCTGGCCCATATGTGGACCCACGTGCGCACGCTGCGCTTTGCGGATGGCCCCGATGCAGTGCACCGCCGTCAGGTCGCGCGGGCGGAACTGCGGAAATACACGCAGGCCAACGTCTGATGGCGGACATTGATCTAAGCAGCGTCGCTGCGTGGATGACTGACAACGTCGCGGGCTTTGAAGGCCCGCTGACGGCAACAAAGTTCGACGTGGGTCAGTCCAACCCGACGTTCCTGCTGGAAGGGCCCAAGGGGTCATACGTTCTGCGTCGCAAGCCGCCAGGTGTGTTGCTAAAATCGGCGCACGCGGTGGACCGTGAATTCCGCGTTCAAAGCGCGCTGGCGGATACCGATGTGCCGGTGCCGCAGATGCTGGCGCTGTGTGAAGATGACGCTGTCACCGGATCGATGTTCTACGTGATGGAGCACGTGAAGGGTCGCAATATCGACGACCCGTCAATGCCGGAGGCGACCAACGCCGAACGCGAGGCGATCATCACGGAAATGGCGCGCGTATTGGCGGCGATCCATTCCGTTGATCTGGACGGGGTCGGCCTGTCCGACTACGGCCCGCCTGGAAACTATTACGAACGCCAACTGGCCCGCTGGACCAAGCAATACCGCGCGTCTGAAACCGACAGCATTCCCGCGATGGAGACGTTGATCAACTGGCTGGGTGCCGAGATGCCCGAGGTCGACGGCCAGCGCACGCTTGTCCATGGGGACTACCGCATCGACAACATGCTGTTTGCGAAGGATGGCACGGAATGCTTGGCTGTTCTGGATTGGGAACTGTCCACCTTGGGCCACCCCTTTGCCGATCTGGCGGGTGTCATCATGCAGTGGCAGATGCCCGTCGGCCCCGAGGGCCGCGGCCTTGCCGGTGTTGATCGTGCCGCGCTGGGCCTGCCTTCTGATGATGCGTTCGTAGACTTGTACTGCCAGATGCGCGGCATCAACCGGCCCGAGCGTTTCGGCTACTACGTTGCCTTTGCCTTCTTCCGCATGGCGGCGATCCTGCAAGGCGTGAAGAAACGTGCGCTTGACGGCAATGCATCCAACCCCGAAAAGGCATTACGACTGGGGGCTTATGTGCCCCGTTTTGCCGAAATGGGGCTGGAGGCCCGCGCCTGATGACAGAACTCGATCCGCGTTTTCACGAACCGCCCTATAACTTCGCCGCCCATCTGGGGATGCGCATGGTGGACTGGAAAGAGGACTATGCGCGGTTCGAGATTGATCTGGAAGATGTGCATTCGAACCGCCACGGCAACCCGCACGGCGGCGTGCATGCGTCGCTTCTGGATACGGTCATGGGCTATGCCGGTTGCTGGACGGGTGATCCCGACGTGCAGCAAATGGCGCTGACGCTGTCTTTGAACGTGCAGTACCTGTCCCGCCCGCTGGGCAAGACTTTCATCGGTGAAGGCTGGCGTACAGGTGGGGGCAAATCCACCTTTTTCGCTGAAGCCACCGTCAAGGATGAAACAGGCGAATTGATCGCCAAGGGAACAGGTGTTTTCCGCTACCGCAAACGGTAAAGGCGCGGCTTACAGCGCGCCTTCTGCCGCCGCGCGGATGGCGCGCATGTTGTCGCCATAAGGCGCAGGGTTGCTGACCGACCCGCCACGGAACGCAGCCGATCCTGCAACCAGAACATCGGCACCGGCAGCGGCCACCAAAGGTGCCGTGGTCGGATCAACACCACCGTCGATTTCGATGTGGATTTCACGATCGCCTATCATGCTGCGCAGCTTGCGCACCTTGTCGGTCATGTCGATGAACTTCTGACCGCCGAAACCGGGGTTCACTGTCATCACACAGACCAAATCGGTCAGGTCCAGCAGGTGTTCAACCGCCTCGGCAGGGGTGCCGGGGTTCAGTGCGACGCCAGCCTTGCAACCCGCCGCGCGGATGGCTTGCAGCGTGCGGTGGATGTGGGGGCCTGCTTCGACGTGCGCGGTGATGATGTCAGCACCGGCCTTTGCGAAGGCGTCGATATAGGGATCAACCGGCGCAATCATCAGGTGCACGTCCATGACGGTTTTGATGTGCGGGCGGATCGCGGCGCAAGTGGTCGGGCCAAAGCTGATGTTCGGCACAAAGTGACCGTCCATGACGTCAACGTGGATCCAGTCAGCGCCCTGCGCTTCGATGGCATCGATTTCTGCACCGAAATTGGCGAAATCGGCAGCAAGGATGGACGGGGCGATTTTGATGGAACGGTCGAAGGTCATGGGATTCTCCATTAGCTTGGCGCGCTGCTATCAGTAACCGGCGGTGCGGTCCACCACATGGAGCAGAGCCTCGCCCGTTTCGTTGCGATGAATGTTCATGGCCACCACTTGTGCGGCTGTTTTGGGACGTGTCGCCGACGCGATATGCGGTGTGATCGTCACCTGCGGATGTGCCCAGAACGGATGATCCTGCGGCAATGGCTCTATGCGGAACACATCCAGCGTGGCGTGGGCAATCTGGCCACTATCCAAGGCCGCGATCAGCGCATCGTCATCGATCAGCGGGCCGCGACCGGGGTTGATCAGGAACGCGCCCTTGGCGGCCATGTTCAGCGTGTTCGAATTGATCACATTGGTAGTGGCGGGCGTGTCCGGCAGCAACAACACGATGATCTGAGCATCGGTCAGGGCATCTGTCAGCCCGTCATTGCCATGGTGGCAGGTGACGCCGTTGACCGATTTCTCGGTACGGCTCCAACCGTGCAGGTCGAACCCAAGCGCCACCAGTTGCGCCGCGCAGGCCTGTCCCAACTCGCCCAGCCCAAGCATCGCAACCTTCCGTTCGCGCGCTAGTGGCGGGGGCTTGGGCGTCCACTTATGATCGGGGTTCTGAATATGCGCATCCATCCCCAGATGGTGGCGCAGGACATGGCCCGTGACCCATTCGACCATGCCTTGGGTCAGGCCCGCGTCATCGACCATCCGGCACAGGGGAACGGTCAACGTCTGGTTTCCGACAACCTTTTCAACGCCCGCCCATAGGTTCAGAACAGCCTTCAGTCGCGTGAACGGGGTAAAGTCCTTCACCTTTGAATCCGGCGAATACACGATGTAGTCCACCTGCTCCGGCGAAACGTCGGTGGCCAGCGTGTAGTCGAGCCCCCGATCATCCAGTGCGTCACGCAAAAGTGGTTCGTATTCCTCCCATTGGGCGGAATTTGCGGCGAACTGGATCGTCAGTGTCATGGATTACCTCGGACGGTGGATATGGGCGCTTTGAACAAGGCCAAAGGCCAGCATCAGAACAAGCATGGCCGAGCCACCGTAGCTGACCAGCGGCAAGGGCACACCCACAACCGGCGCAAGGCCCATAACCATCGACATGTTCACCGCAAAGAACAGGAACAGGGTCAGGCCAACGCCAAGGATCAGCAAGGACGAAAACCGGTCCTTGTTCTGAAGGGCCGAGATGACACAGAACACAAGGATCAACACGTACAGAACCAACAAGGAAAACCCGCCGATAAAGCCGAATTCCTCGGCCAGCGTGTTGAAGATAAAGTCGGTATGCTTTTCCGGAAGGAAGTTCAGGCGCGACTGTGTGCCTTGCATAAACCCGCGCCCCGTCCAGCCACCGGACCCCATCGCAATCTTGGCTTGCGTGATGTGATAGCCCGCGCCAAGCGGGTCCTGTGACGGGTCTAGAAAGGTATCGATCCGTTTGTACTGATAGTCTTTCAGTAATTGCCAATCGGTCCCGCGGCTTTCGAAAACAGCGGCGACCGTGCCGATCCCCGCCGCGATGACGCCGCCGAAGTAGGCCCAATGGACACCAGCCAAAAACATCATCAACCCGCCCGAAATCATCAGCAAAAGCGCTGTCCCGAGGTCGGGTTGGGTCAGAACCATGCCGGTTGGCAACAGGATGATCAAAACGGGCAACAGGACCCAGAAAGGATGGGACGTCTTCTTGATCGGCAGCCAGTCGTAGTAGGCGGCCAGCACCATCACCAAGGCGATCTTCATCAATTCCGATGGCTGTAGGCGCATAAAGCCGATGTCGATCCAGCGCTGGGCGCCCATACCGACGGTTCCGAAGAATTCCACCGCCAGCAACAGGGCCAGGGACACCAGATAGGCGACCACAGCCATGTTGCGCCAGAACCAGATCGGCACCAGCGCGACGATAAACATCACCGCGAGGCCAAGCAGATAGCGTTTCATCTGCGGCTCGGCCCAAGGTGAAAACGACCCGCCGGCAACAGAATAAAGCATCAGGAATCCGACGCAGGCGATGGCTGTCAGCAGGATGACAATCGGCCAGTTCAGGTAAAGAACCTTGCGCCAACCGCTTGGGGTGGTTTTGACGGAATACTCTAAATAGCTCATGCGCGGCCCGGATTGCTTTCTTGCCGTGCGCGGCGTTCGCGTTCCAGACGTTCCTGCTGGGCCTTGATCCGGCTGCGGTCGCCTTGCGGGTAGGCCTCAAGCGGGGGGGTGCCTTTGAACAGCGCCTGCAAGGTCACGTCACGGGCAATCGGTGCCGCAGCGGTCGATCCGCCGCCGCCGTGTTCGACCACGACAGCAACCGCGATCTTGGGTTTGTCGTAGGGCGCGAAATCCACAAACAACGCATGGTCGCGCCGTTCCCATGGCAGGTCTTCGTTGCGCGTCACGCCGCGCGCCCGTTCGGCGGCGGTAATGTTACGCACCTGCGATGTACCGGTTTTCCCCGCCATGCGGACAGCGTCATCGATGATCCGCGATTTATAGGCCGTGCCGCGCCGGTTGTTCGATACGGCATACATGGCTTTGCGCACCTGTTTCAGATCGTTTTCGTTGATCCCGAGCGACGCGCCGCCCTTGGACGGCAATTCAACGCTGTCCACCGATTTAATCAGCCGTGGCTCGACCGCGCGACCTGTGGCGATGCGCGCTGTCATGACGGCCTGCTGCAACGGTGACGACAGAACAAAGCCCTGACCGATAGACGCGTTGACTGTGTCGCCGATCACCCATTCGCTGTCCCGTTCACGCAGTTTCCACGCTTTGTCGGGAACAAGCCCGCTGGTCACCGCTGACATCGGGAAATCAAAGGTTTCGCCCAGTCCCAAACGACGGGCCATGTCGGCGATCTTTTCGATGCCGACCTTCAGCGCCAGATCGTAATAATAGACGTCACAGCTTTCGCGCAGCGACTGTTCAAGGTTCATGTGCCCGTGGCCTGCACGCTTCCAGCAGTGGAACTTGCGTCCGCCAACCTCAAGGTGACCCGGGCAATAAACAGTCTCGGACGGGGTGATGACCCCTGCTTCCAATGCCGCAAGCGCGGTGATCATTTTAAAGGTGGACCCGGGCGGATAGGCATCCTGCACGGTTTTCGACGCAAGCGGGCGTTTTTCGTTGTCGCGGTAGACCGCGTAATCCGCGACCGAGATACCGCGCACGAATTTGTTCGGGTCATACGTCGGTGCCGATGCACAGGCCAGCACGTCGCCGGTTTCCACATCCATCACAACGACCGATGCACTTTCTTCGCCCAAACGGGCCTGCACGTAGTCCTGCAAATCCGTGTCGATGGTCAGCTGAAGGTCAGAGCCTGCTTCGCCCTCGCGTCGATCCAGTTCGCGCATAACGCGGCCAACGGCATTGACCTCGACCCGCTTGGCGCCCGCACGGCCACGCAGCATGTCTTCGTATTTGGCCTCGACGCCGACCTTGCCGATCTGGAAGCGCGGAATGCGCAATACGGGATCAGGGTCTTCGTAGCGGTTCAGGTCGCGTTCGGACACGGGGCCCACATAGCCCGCAATATGCGCATAGATTTCCGAGTTGGGATAAATCCGGCTTAGACCGACCTCGGGCGTGACGCCGGGCAGGGCGGGCGCGTTGACGGCAACGCGGCTGATCGCGTCCCAGCCTACGCGATCCGCAATGGTGACCGGTAGAAACGGCGCGGACCGCTTCATTTCGGTCAAAGCACGGTTCAATTCGTCTTCGTCCAGTTCAACCAGCATCGACAGGCGCGCGATAACGGCGTCGACGTCTCCGGCATCTTCCTGAACCAATGTGATCCGGTAGGATGGTTCGTTTGCAGCAATTACGCGGCCATTACGGTCAAAGATTTGCCCACGTGACGGGGGCAAAAGGCGCAGGTTGATGCGGTTCTCTTCGGCCAGCAGACGGAACTCATCCGCCTGATCCACCTGCAAATGCCGCATACGCAGCGCAAGCAAACCGGCAAAGCCCACCTGTAGCCCGCCAAGGATCATGCCCCTGCGGGAAATCTTGCGGAAGCTGGCCGCTGTATCCTTTGGCGTTCGTCTCATCGGGCGTGTGACAGTTTATCTGAATCTCTCGGGTTCCCGCGTCTGACCCCGAACAGGAAGTGGGACAGAAGCACGACAACGGGATAAACGGCGATTGTCATTACTGCCTGAGTGGTGATCAGTGTCCATCCCGCTGGTTCGATAATAAACACCAGACGGACAATTTGGTAGATGACCAACATCACGATTACGCTGACGGCAATAGTTAGCCACTCGACCGAAAACAGGGGTTCGCGCTGGCTGCGATCCTGACGTTTCAGGCTTTCGGTCATGACCACCAACAGCGCGGCCCAAAGGCCGGGGGGGCGTTGCAAAACAAAGTCTGCCAGCAAGGCGACAAAACCCACCAAAAGACCCGGTACATACTCTGGCCTGCGGATGGCCCACGCAAAGGTCACGGCCGTGATCAGATCGGGCCCCGAGATGCGGTCAGGTTGCGAATTCAATGGCAGCAGGTCAAAGAACATGACCATCAGGCAAATCGCGACATAGAGAAACCGCATCCACCACAGACGCAATGTCGCTGTGTCGATCATTGTCCGTCACCCTCGGCAGGGTCGGTAGGCTCGATGGGGGCGCTAATGTCGCCTTCGGGCAGGATCAGGGCCGATGGTTCGCGCACGCGCCGTGCGCCGTGGTCCCGCAGGATGCGCAGGAATTCGAGCCGTTCATAATCTGCCGCAAGACGTGCACGCAGACGACCGCCGGGGTCCTTTGCGACCTGACCGATCAGCAGGCCGGGGGGGAAGACCTCGCCATCGCCGGACGTCACGATCCGGTCGCCGGGGCGCACAAGATCGGGGTTTTCCAGAAAGTCGATGGGCGGGGCCGAGCTGTTGTCGCCGGTCACGATGGCGCGCTGGCCCGAGGGCTGGATGATCGCTGGGATGCGGCTGGTCGCATCGGTCAAAAGGATCACGCGGCTTGTGTTCGCGCCCACACCCGAAATGCGCCCGACAAGGCCGATGCCGTCCATCGCCGCCCAGCCATCGACGATGCCGTCGCGGGAGCCGACGTTGATCAGCACACTCTGACGGAACGGCGAGCCGGAGTCCGCAATCACGACGCCGGTGATATAGGTCAGCCGCGGATCAAGCCGCACGTTGTTCAGATCGCGCAGGCGGGCGTTTTCCTGTTCCAGCTGAACAGCGGCCTCTTTCCACGCCGTCATTTGGCGCAGTTCGCGGCGAAGTTCCTGATTTTGATCGTAAATCTGTTGGTAGCTGCGGAAATCACGGGCGATTTTCACCACCGCCGTCACAGGCGCCATAGCCCAGTCCATATTGGGAACGACAGCATCGACAATCTGCGCGCGAAACCGTTCCACGCGCGGGGAATCGATGCGCCAGAACAGAAACAGCGCGATCAGAAACAGGACGAACAGCGCCAGCAAAAGCCGCTTGAGCGGTCCTGTGTAATCTTCTGAATTGCGGTCCCTTGCCAATACAGCGCCCCTCTGATGGTTGCCGCGTTAGCTGTCGTAGTCGATCGCGTGGCGCAGTTGTTTTTCGTATTCCAGCGCTTTGCCGGTGCCCAAGGCCACACAGTTCAGGCTTTCGTCCGCGATGGACACCGCCAGACCGGTTTGTTCGCGCAGCGCAAGGTCCAGATCGCCCAGCAGCGCACCGCCGCCTGTCAGCATCACACCACGGTCTACGATGTCTGCCGCCAGATCCGGCGGGGTTGCTTCCAGCGCGGTCATGACCGCTTCGCAAATGGCCTGAACCGGTTCGGACAGCGCCTCGGCCACTTGGGCCTGCGAAATCTCGGTTTCTTTCGGAACACCGTTTAGCAGATCGCGACCACGGATTTGCATGGACGAGCCACGGCCATCGTCGGGCATGCGCGCGGTGCCGATAGATGTCTTGATGCGTTCTGCGGTGGATTCACCGACCAGCAGGTTCTGCTGGCGACGCAGGTAGGAAATGATCGCTTCGTCCATGCGGTCACCACCGACGCGGACAGAACGGGCGTAAACGATGTCGCCCAGCGACAGAACCGCAACCTCTGTTGTACCGCCGCCGATGTCGACGACCATGTTGCCCGTCGGGTCGGTGATCGGCATGCCCGCACCAATCGCCGCAGCAATCGGTTCGGCAATCAGACCGGCCTTGCGGGCACCAGCGGACAGAACCGACTGACGGATCGCACGCTTTTCAACCGGCGTTGCGCCATGGGGCACACAGACGATGATCTTGGGCTTGGAGAATGTCGAGCGCTTATGAACCTTGCGGATGAAGTGTTTGATCATCTCTTCCGCAACGTCGAAGTCGGCAATCACGCCTTCGCGCATAGGGCGAATCGCTTCGATCGATCCGGGTGTCCGGCCCAGCATCAGTTTGGCGTCTTCACCAACAGCCAGAACCTTTTTCACACCGTCCTTGACGTGATAGGCGACAACGGACGGTTCAGACAGGATAACACCGCGGCCTTTGACATAAACCAGCGTGTTTGCTGTGCCCAAGTCGATGGCCATGTCTGCCGCAAAGGCACCCAGAAGTTTTTCCAGTCCAAACATCGTATTCACGTATCCCCAAAAGGCCAGTAACCCGCGACTCTGCCGATGCGGGTTTTGGTTCTTATAGGGATGCCGATGCGCCGATAAAAGGCCCGAAGGCAGGCCGATCAGCGTGAATCTGCCGCAATTGGGCAAAACAGGTCGCCCATGCCCCTGTAGTTGGCAGGCCTGAACGAATCTGAGCGGCACCAACGGGTCCTCAAGGTGTCGTTTTTCGCCTCATGTCGCATTTTCTTTGTGTTCTGTCGTGGGAACGCGACTTTGCCTTGGGCGGCCACGATAAGGTCTCCGCAACATAGTAGGAGTTCGGGTATGAAAACCAACGTCAAAGCGCTTGTTGTCGGGGGCGGTGCGGTCGGCACGTCCATCGCATATCATTTGGCCCGAGCGGGCTGGTCTGATGTAATGTTGCTGGAACGCGACGAGCTGACGTCAGGCTCGACGTGGCATGCTGCGGGCCTTTTGCCCTATTTCAACATGTCCTACGCGACGACCCACATCCACGATTACTCGATCAAGTTCTACAAGACGCTTGAGGAAGAAACCGGCCTGAACGCGGGCTTCTTTGTCGTTGGTAACCTGCGTATGGCGCAGACAGACGAACGCATGGACGAATACATGGTCTATGCAACAACGGCAGAAACCGTTGGTGTTCCGTACGAATGGATGACGCCCGATCAAATCAAAGAACGGTGGCCGCTGGTCAACACAGAAGACCTGAAAGGCGCGATCTATCACCCGACCGATGGCTATATTAACCCTGCCGACGTCACCATGGCGATGGCCAAGGGCGCGCGCCAGCGTGGTGTGACCATCGAACGTAAGTGGCAGGTTGATGGCTATGAATGGAAAGGTGACCACTGGGACGTGACAGTTACCAAGATGGTCGAAAAGGGCGGCAACCTTGTGCCGTCCGACGAACAAACCGTCATCAGCGCCGAACATGTGGTCACGGCCACAGGCAACCACGCACAACGCACGGCCAAAATGCTTGGCATCAAGATTCCCGCGATTCCGGTCGAACACCAGTTCATCGTGACGGAACCCGATCCTGCGCTGCTCGCTTACCGCGAAGCGGGCAACGAACAGCACCCCGTTCTGCGCGATGCCGACGCGAAATGGTACGTGCGTGAAGAACGCGGCGGCTGGATCCTTGGCCCCTACGAACTGAATGCACCGGCGTGCTTTGAATACGGCGTCCCCGACAGCTTCCGCGCCGATCTGTTCCCGCTCGATCTGGACCGGATCGAAGAAGAATACATGTCGATGATCCACCGTATTCCATCGTCGGAAACGGTTGGCCTGAAGGACGATTTCAACGGCCCGATCTGCTATACTCCCGATGGCAACCCGCTGATCGGTCCGGCACCGGGTCTGCGCAACATGTGGCTGGCCGAAGGCTTCTCGTTCGGTATCACGGCTGCTGGCGGCGCAGGTCACTACCTTGCCCAGCTGATGGTCGAAGGCGAAGCCGAGATCGACATGGCATCGCTTGATCCGAAACGCTACGGGTCCTGGATGACGACCGAATATGCTGCTCGTAAGAACGAAGAGGCATATGAACACGTCTACATCCTGCACCACCCTGACGAAGAACGCCCCGCGTGCCGCCCGCTGCGCACAGGTCCGGCCTATGATCGTCAGAAAGCAAAAGGCGCCCAGTTCGGCGTGGTCAACGGTTGGGAACGTCCCAACTACTACGGTCCGCTGGATGCAGACGACAACTTTGACCACGACGCACGTTCGTTCCGCCGTGGCGGCTGGTGGCAGTACGCGGCAGACGAGGCCAAGGCGATCCGCGAAGGCGTAGGCCTGATCGACGCAACAGCCTTCACCAAGCACCGCCTCAGCGGTCCGGGTGCGACGGCGTTCCTTGACTGGTTCACCACCAACAAGCTGCCCAAGGTTGGCCGCATCAACCTGACCTACGCTTTGACCAGCGCGGGCACCACGCGCACCGAATACACCATCGTGCGCGAAGGCGAGGACGACTATTACCTCGTCTCGGCAGGTGCATGGCACGCCTACGATCAGGATTATCTGAAAAAGGCGATTGAAGACAAAGAGCCCGAGTTCGGTCGTATCAACCTTCAGGACGTGACATCGCAATACGGTGTCTTCGCACTGGCAGGCCCGAAAGCGCGTGATCTGCTGAAAGGGCTGATCAAGGATGCTGATCCGGAAACAGCCCTGTCCAACAAACGCTTCCCGTGGCTGTCCTACCGTCAGATCGAATTGGGTATGTGCCCCGTCAACGCGATCCGTGTGGCCTACACCGGTGAGCTTGGCTGGGAACTGCATCACCCCATCGAAATGCAGAACTATCTGTGGGACCTGCTGCTGAAAGAGGGCGAAAAGCATGGCCTGAAACTGGTCGGTGCCCGCGCGCAGAATTGGCTGCGTCAGGAAAAATCCTACCGCGCCTTCGGCACCGAATTGGGCCGCGATGCGACCCCGCTTGAGGCCGGACTGGACCGCTTTGTCGATCTGGACAAGGATTTCTACGGCAAGGACGCGATGGTCAAAACCGGCATCCGCTCCAAATGTGTGACGCTTCTGATTGATGGACCCGAGGACGCGGATCCATGGGGCCGCGAGGCGCTGTACACAGAGGACGGAACACGTGTGGGTCGTCTGACATCCGGTGGCTGGTCTGCGGCCTTCGGCAAGTCCATCGGTATGGGCTATGTCAAACCGGAACTGGCAGAGCCGGGCACCAAGCTGAAGGTGCGGTTGTTCAAAGAACTTTGGGATGCCGAAGTGACCGAGGACAGCCCGTACGATCCGAAAAACGCAACGATCCGCGTTGACGGCTGATAAGGGCTAGGGGGCTCTGCCACCTTGGCCTGCGGCCGATTCCCCCGAGGTATTTCCGGACAGAAAATACCATCGGGGTCAGCGCCAGCCCGAGGACGTAGCCGGAGGCGAAGGACGAGATAAAAAAGAACGCGAGGTGAAAACCTCGCGTTCCTCTTTGTTAAAGGGATCCGTTAGCGGTCGACGCCGCCGTCCGGATTGTCGCCGTTTGTATCTCCGGCATCTTCCGCCAAGGGTGCATCGAGCTGCTCCTTGCGATCCACTTTGGCGCCTTCGTCCTTGTCCTCGGACGGGGGCGACAGGCGGATTGGCTGGGTTTCGCCTTCTTTCGTCTCGCCAAACACTATTGTCTGGTACGGGTACGGAATCTCGATGCCCTGTTCGTCGAAGATACGCTTCAGGATTTCGTTGTAGGCACGGCCCGTGGACCACTGAGAGCCAGGGATCGTTTTGATCCGTGCGCGCAGAACGATGGCGCTGTCGCCAAAGCTGTTCAGGCCAAACCATTCCAGATCGCCCAGCAGGACGTTGGCGATTTCCTGGTCCGACTTCAGTTCCTCGAAGGCATCGAACATCGCCTTTTTCACGTCGCTGACGTTCTCGCGGTAGGCCACGCCCATGTCGCAGACAAAGTACGAGAACTCTCGCATGAAGTTGGTCACCATGTCGACCGACGAGAACGGGATGATGTGAAACGCACCCTGTACGTCGCGCAGGCTGACAGAGCGGACGGTCAACTTCTCGACCGTGCCGGTGGTGCCGCCGACGGTTACAACGTCACCAACGTTCATGGCGTTTTCGAACTGGATGAAGACACCTGTAATAATGTCCTGAACCAGCTTTTGCGCACCGAAACCGATGGCCAGACCCAGAACACCGGCAGAGGCGATCAAGGGTCCGATGTTCAGGCCGATTTCGGACAAACAGAACATCGCGGTCAGAACAAACAGCGCGATCGAGAACGCGTTTTTCAGCAGCGACAGAAGCGTCTTTTCACGCACAGTCGGTGCGCGGCCGTAATCGGGGTTCAGTTTGTATTCCAGCCACGAGTTGAACGCGAGCCAGATGGCCGCGGCGACCAGCAGGATCATACCTACCGACACCACTGCGCCAGAGAACTGCAAACCCGATGCTGACGACAGCCACGACCCGATAAACGTCAGGCCCATAATGTTCAGCGCGTAGGCCACAACCGCAATCGTGACGATGATGCGCAGGCCCAGCAGGATTTTCGGAACGATCGAATTCAGGCGCGGCTCCAGCGTTGGCAGCATGCTTTTCAGATCGTCCGGCAGGCTGATGCCACGCAGCATTGCCTGACCGATCACGCTGACAATCATCGAACCGACCAGCACGGCCAGAAGGACCTTACCGCTGGCAGCAAGATAGCTGACCACCACGTCGGACGGGCTGGACACGATGACGGTGAACATCACGGCCAGATAGATCAGGGCGAACCAGTGCCAGCTGCGGACAAGCGTGCCGAACACGCCGCGCAGGCGGTATTTTTCGGACTGCTTCGGTGCTTCGTCGGTTTCTTCTTCGTACGTTTCGGTCAGCATCCGGCGCGCGATCCAGTTGGCCACTGTGTCGCGGTGATAGATGACAAGGAAAACGACGTAGAACAGAACGATCAACGAAAGAAGCGCTGACACAGCAAGACCGGCTGTGTAGCCAACGTTGCGGTTGATGATCGGGATCACCAGCAACTGGCCATAGCCCAGAATAGAGACCACGATATTGCTGTGCAGGTTGATCCGCTTGGCCGCGACATTCGACAGGTTCACAGGGCGCAAGCCGCCTGCGGACGGCGAGATCACCGAACGGATCGCCACCTTGATCAACTCAACGATCAGGAAGGCGTTCAGATACAATGTCTGGCGGAACCCGATTTGCGCGGTTTCGCCCAAAGCCAAAAGGGTGATGGCATAGCCGATGCCCCACGCCACAACGACAATCATCGCATCGATAAAGATCGACCCGAGAAACAGGAAGGCGCGGTGCAGAATGTTCCGGTGTTCGGCGCGTTCGCCCATCGACCGGAAGAAGGGCATCATCAGGCGGCGCAGCACCATAAAGACGGCGACCGTGATGATGATGACCAGAAACAGCGATTGGACTGCTTGCCACAGCACATCGGTATCAACGCGCGTCAAGCCGCGCAGCACACCGGAAGATCCGGTCAGCGTTGCGTAAAGGGACGTCACACGGGCGGCGATTGTCTCGGCCGTGCCTTGGGTGAACTGGGCGATTCGGGTGCCGATGGATTCCTGGTTCTCTGCGGCATCCGCGACAGTGTCTGCAGCGTCGTCTGCTGCCTGTGCGCCGTCATTAACCACGGTTTCCAGTTTCTCGATCAGCTCAGCGCGCGCGGCATCGTCTTGCAACACGTCCAGCAGGCTTTGAAGCGCTCCGTTTTCAGAGCTGCTGTCGGAACTGCTTTCAGTCGTGGAAGAAGATGTATCCGTGCCAAGCGACAGGCCTTGTGCCTGTGCCAACCCAGCAAGCACCGAGAAGATAGTGACAAAAGCGGAAATCAGGAAAAAGCGAACGGGGTGCAATGCGCGCATGCGGCTGCGGATCATTAGTGTGCCTCTGGTTGTCGGGGCCGTCGCCCCTTGCGTTTGTTCCGGTTTCGCAGGCAAGGCGACCGGATGTGTGATCAGACGATAACGCAGAAAACCCGGAAAGGTTCCAGATTTCTGTATATGTCGATGATGATTGTTTGATGTGGACCTGGCCAGATCAGGTGCCAGCCTAGGGATCAGCGAGCATCTTAAGTCCGTTGGTCACATCCGAGCGTACCGCCAAACGTAGGCCCGGTTCATCGCCCGCTTTCAGCGCAGCGATGATCAGGCGGTGCTGATAGGGGGCCTCGGACCGGCGCAGGCGCGAATAGAGCGCGCGCATCGTCGGCCCCAGCTGAAGCCAGACCGTTTCCGTCATCGCCAACATCGCAGGCGCCTGCGCACGCAGGTATAGCGTGCGGTGGAATTCCAGATTGGCGCGGATATAGCCCATCGCATCGCGGTTCGACACGACTTCGGTGATCGCGTTGTTGATGCTTTGCAAACGTTCGATCAGCGCCATGTGCGCGCGGGGCAGGGCGCGACTGGCCAGTTCCACTTCCAGAAGCGCGCGCAAGGATGCCAGTTCTTCGATCCGCTCGCCCGAAAGTTCGGGTGTGGCGACGCGGCCAGATGACGACATCTGCAATGCGCCCTCGGCCACCAGCCGATGGACCGCTTCGCGCGCAGGCGTCATGGAACAGTGGAAATCACGACCAATGCCGCGCAGGGTCAAAGATTCACCCGGTGCCATCTGTCCGAACATGATGCGCGACCGCAGGCCGCGATACACGCGGTCATGCGCCGACGTTGCAGCATCGGATTGACGGGCCGGTTGGCGGATAGGATCGGACACAGGTGGCAGCATCGGCTATTTTGTGATCACAAATAAGAACAAGGTCAATCGGCAAAACGGTAGCCGTGCAAACGCGGGCCGTTCTGGCGCAACCAGTTACGTTGTGCCTTCCATGGACCGTACAGCTCTTCTACCACGCGCCAGAACCTATCCGAGTGGTTCATTTCAGCAAGATGCGCCACCTCATGCGCGGCCACATACCGCAGGACATCAGGCGGAGCGAGGATCAGTCGCCACGAATAAGACAGCCCGCCCGTGCTGCTGCACGACCCCCACCGCGACCGCGTATCGCGCAGCGTGATGCGGCTATAGGGCTTGCCCAGAAGGTCCGCGTAATGGTCCGATGCGGTGACAAGCCGCTCGCGCGCCAGTGTCTTCAGAAAGGTGCGCGCGCGTGTGGCCATGCGATCCGGTTCACCGGGAATCAAAAGCCTGTCGTCTTCCACCGCAATCCTACGGCCCTGCGCAGGGTGCAGTGTTAAGTCGCGCCCTTCGACAGGCAGCACGGAACCGGCGGAAATGGCAACCTGCGACACCTGTTTCGCCAGATGCCCGCGCAGCCAGTCCTCTTTCGCCCGCAAAAAGGCGATTCCCTCGGCTTCGGGGACAAAACGGGGCAGGGTCAGCGTCACGCGCCCGTCCAGCGAAGACAGCCGCAACGAGATTCGCTTGGCCCGCGCCGAACGCCGCAAAATAACGGGAATTGGTGGGTTGCCCTCAAGCGCAATCAGGCCCATATCGGTCTCCGAAACAGGCACAGGGCCCGTGATGCTGTCAAAGCCTTTGACACGGCTGCCACCTTATGGCAGGTGGCCCTGATTGTCTCAAGACTTACAGGATTGAAAGGGACTTCCCATGCCCAAGGAAGAATGGGGCGTTAAGCGCGTCTGCCCAACGACAGGTAAACGGTTCTACGACCTGAACCGCAACCCAATCGTCAGCCCCTATACCGGTGAAGTCGTGGAAATCGACACCGGCAAGCGCAGCATGATTGCAGCCGACGCCGCCGATGGCGCGAAGATGAAAGCCGACATCAACAACGAAGAAGACGTTGATGTACTGGAAGATGATGTCGATCTGGACCTCGATGACGAGGATGTACTGGACGACGATGATGACGATAACGTCTCGCTGGACGAAATCGCCGACGTTGCGGACGACAACGAAGACTAAAGATTTTCGTCACGGGCAGGCGATTTACGCTTGATCCTGCCCGTGGCTTTTCGTAAGTGACGCCGCACAGTGCGACGCACTGACATGATGGGGCCTTAGCTCAGCTGGGAGAGCGCTTGCATGGCATGCAAGAGGTCAGGGGTTCGATCCCCCTAGGCTCCACCAAACTTCCCTGTTTTTATAGAAACCAGCGCTCTCCTCTTTCGGAGTAAGGTCCGATTTTGATCAGCAGTCTCGGGCCTTAACTGCCGTTCAGATATTTTCGCTTATCTGCCTTAGTTTTCGTTGCCCTTGAGCGGTCAGACGCACATCACATTTGTGCATTGGACCCACACCTCTTTTCTCGATCAGCGGGTGGGGCATCTTTGCCATTTCGTTTAACGTCGCCTCTAATGTGTTGACCGGCACGTGATCGTCGACCTCGGCTCCCGCAACCATGGCATCGCCTATCGACCGTGCCATTTTCTTCCAATCAACCGATGTGGCCCGCAAAATGCGGGTTTGTATGTTATTCAATCCGGTCAAAGCGTCAGGTTGACGACCTCTCATGACCTCAAATACCTGAAGCGCATGTTTATCCGAGGTCTTATGCAAGGATGCGTCAATTGGATCAGGTAAATTTGCAATAGCCTCCCAGCACTGCAACATTTTCTGCCAATCCGACAAGCTTAATTCCCTGGCAGGATAGTCGCGATTTGGCATGTCGCAAAGCATTTCCGACCAGAACTTTTCCGTGAACTTTTCAGAATTACCCTGTGGGAACAGACAAATTGAAACATTGCTCAGATCAAGTCCCATCGTTGGGAGGCGAGCGCTCAAGTACCATTGAAATATTACGCCATTTACGGATTGATCCCGCCAAACTTCAATTTCCTTCGCGACGGGCGCTGCATCGTCAAACTCAAGAGGTAGAGCTGCATCGTCGATATCAAGCCCGTTCTTATGCATCTCGAACAAATCGAATTTTGGAAGGATTTGCGTCCAAACGAAGTGGGGCATTGCACTGCCGTCAGGCAGAACAGAGCCAGTTGATTTGCTCCAGAATGCTTCCCTTGATCTTCTGAACTCGGTCAGATCTCTCCAATCGCCGAGTGGCCCAACGGAAAAGTCTTCCCAGCATAGAAAAGTGTAAGTCTCGTCGGGGATCTGAACGCTTTTGGGAAAGTTAAAGTTTTTGTGGCAAAGGATCAGGCGCATCGAGAACTTTCAGTGTAAATTAAGAAATGACTTTGGCTGCATCGCACTGTGCCGTCAATTAGCGCCCAAAATGGTGATTGACCGAAATAAGGCAGCGCTTCATTTCGCTTCGTTCAAAAGCGCCTCTAGCCCTGCTTCCAGCTGCTTGAAGGCATCCCCCAGACGTTTTTCCAGTTCGGCCTGATGGGCTTTGGCCATGGGGAGCAGTTCGGCCATCATTTTCTGACCGTCAGCAGTGAGCGATAGGATGATCAGGCGGCGGTCTTCGGGGTTTTCTTTGCGTTCGATCAAGCCCGCTTCCCGCAGGCGTTTGGCGGCGCGGCTGACTTCGTATTTTTCCATTGCCACGCGGGCTTCGATGTCGCGCACGGATGTGTTGCCTGAGTGGGCAAGGTGCACGAGAACGCGCCATTCGGGTATCGAGATGCCGAAGCGGTCGCGGTACTGGCGGGCAAGTTGTTCGCTGGTGTGTTTTGCCGCGACGGCCAGTCTGTAGGGTGTGAAACCGTAAAGGTCGAAGTCCGGCAGGGGCGGCGTGTCGGTCATTCTGGGTCCTTTCAGCCGCGCGAATGAATGTCGGCGATAGGTCCAAAATCCCGCAATTTCGTAGCAGGTGCAATGACCTTGTGGTGCGCGTCTGGTGTGACGGGTTCCTGACCGGGGCTCTGCCCCGGACCCCGGAGTATTTCAGGACAGATGAAACAGCTGATCGGGAGTGTGCCGGGGGCAGTTTTCCTGCCTCCGGCTATCATGAGGGGTGGGGTTTTTAGTTGAACGAGTAGACCAGCGAGACGCCGAAGGTGTTGTCGGTGTGTTTTGCTGTGCCGGGCTCGGTGTGGTATTCGGTCAGCAGGCTTGTGCGCAGCGACAGGGCGTCTGTCATAGCGACGCTGATCGCCAGATCGTTGAAGACCACGGTGTCCGATTCAGACCAGATCACGTCTGTGTCCGCAGTGAGCGCGACAGTTTCGGTCAGTTTCTGGGCAAAGTCAGAGGACAGACCAAACGCGCCTTCGCTGACGTCGCCTTTTGTCACGTCGTTCAGTTCGGCAAAGCGGTAGCCCGGGCCGGCCTGAACAGACCACTGGCGGTCGGCTTCGTTGAAGATGCGGTAACCGGCACCGAAGCTGACGAATGTGTCTGTTTCGAACTGTGCGTCTGTGGCGCTGTCAACTGAGCCCTGAACTTTGGCAAAGCCGAAGGCGACCGGTGTGAAATCGCGTGTGTATTCCAGACCGTAGTACAGGCTTTCTTCCGGATCGGAGTCATCGTCATCGGTGTATGCGTAGTTCAGCTGTAGTTCGATACCGTTCTGACCCCAGACATAGTTGATGTCCGAGCCGATGCCGACGTTGATGCTTTCGTTGTTGCCGCTTTCGGCAATGCCGCGCAGGGCGAACGAGCCGTTGAAGCCTTGCGGGCGGCCTTCGTTGCCGAAACGGTCCAGTGTGCGCTCGGCGTCATCTTCGATGGCTTCGATCAGGTCTTCGTTGCGGTCTTCCGCAACTGTGTCGCGGCCGATCAGTGTTTGAGCGCTTGCGGCTGTTGCCGACATGGCGGCGATGAGCGCGATGGCGCTTGTGGTGAATGTCGCTTTGTTTTTCATTGGTTTTCCTTTCCCAACAAAAGCTTGCCCCGACCGGATCGGCCGGGAGCATTTCTGCTGGGACTGATGTAGGAAAACTTTTGTCGTGAGGAAAATTTAAAATAATTGGGTATGATATGAGATTTAATTGTTGATTGTGGATTCCTCGGATTTCCCAAGCACTTCGATGCTGTCGCCGCTGCTGATGTCGTTCAAATCAGCCAGAACAGCGTTCTGAAGTTCGTCCATTTGGGATTGGACGGTGGCCAATGCCTGCTCTGCGGTTTGCCGGATTTCCGAATCCAGATCGTCGCGCCAGACGGACCAGATGGGATAGGGGAACATCGGCGCATCGGGGACCAGATGCAGTCGGCCCTCGTCCAGATACCGTTTGATGTACCGCGCAGGCAGATAGGCCGCTGCGCGACGGTTCACGATGAAATCAGCCGCCATCGCGCCTAGTGATAGGGTCAAACCGGGGTTCGTCAGATCGGGCAATTCCAGCGCGTGGGCGTGCAGGAACTCGGGGCCCCAATCGACGAAGACATAGTTTTCAGGGATTTCATCCAGCGTGGCGGGCCAGGATGCGACCAGAACCAGTTCTTCTTCCAGAACCTTGCTGGCGGACAGGCCGGGGCGCAATTGCGGGTTATACATCAGGCCGATCTGAACCACGCCTTCGACAAGAAAGCGGGTGATGCGGTCGGGCATTCCAAGTTCCGCACGGATATTCAGGGTTGGCATGGTGGCCTGCATCTGGTCGATCCAGCGGAAGCCCAGGCGGGGCCACAGCGAATATTGCGCGCCGATGGTCAGGGATTTGGTGTAGCCCTCGGGCACGCCGATCTGCTGGCGGGCCTCTTCCCAGATCTTGATCAGCGACAGGGCGTAGCGTTCGAATTCGCGGCCTGCTGAGGTCAGTTCGGCACCGGCCTTGGATCTGATGAAAAGCTGTTTGCCAAGCGAATCCTCAAGGCGTTGGATACGCAGACTGACGGCGGACTGCGTGACATACAGCCGGTCGCTGGCGTTCACGAAAGACCCTGTTGCGGCAACTTCAAGGAAGGTTCGGATCAGCTGGATGTCCATATCGCATATCCATAAGAAATAGTCTGGTTAAGCATATTTCTTATTCGTTTTTCTGTTGTGATGAAAGCGCCTATCTATCTTTCAACGGCCAAGGCGCGGAACGAAACGCGCCGCGCCAGAGAAACCCACGTTGGGTGAAGGAGTGAAATTGATGACTGTATTTTCCGCACGCAAAGCTATCGCTGTCGCATTGGTTCTGGGCCTGTCGGCCTGTTCGACAAACCAGGTGATCGACAACACCGTTGATGTTGCGTCTGGTGCGACCAAGCTTGCCGCGAAAGGTGCCGTTGGCGCAGGGAAACTGGTCTATCGTGGCGTTGCCGGCGACGAATAATTACCGCGACGTCGATACGAAAAAGGGCTGCACATCGTGCAGCCCTTTTGCTTTTTGATTGGTCGCGGATCGCTTAGGCGGCCAGACCGCGGCTGCCCATGTCCAGAAACTTCTTGCGGCGTTGCTTGATCAGGTCCGCCGGCTTTTTGTTTTCCAGATCGCCCAACATCGCGGCGATCGTCGCGCCAACAGCGGCAATCGTGCTTTCGCTGTCGCGATGTGCGCCGCCCATCGGTTCTTTGATGATGCGGTCAATCACGGCCAGCTTGTGCAGGTCCTGCGCGGTCAGGCGCAGCGCCTCGGCGGCTTCGCGCATCTTCTCGGCATCCTTCCACAGGATCGAGGCGCAGCCTTCGGGCGAGATCACTGAATATACGGAATGCTCCAGCATCGCGACACGGTTCGCTGTGGCAAAGGCGACAGCACCGCCGGACCCGCCTTCACCGGTGATCACCGTCACGCTGGGCACGCCGATTTGCAGGCATTTTTCGGTGCAGCGGGCGATGGCCTCGGACTGGCCGCGCTCTTCCGCGCCTTTGCCCGGATAGGCGCCGGGGGTGTCGACAAGCGTCACAACCGGCAGGCGGAAACGGTCGGCCATGTCCATCAGGCGGATCGCTTTGCGGTAGCCTTCGGGGCGGGCCATGCCGAAGTTGTGCTTCAGGCGGGAATTGGTGTCTTTGCCCTTTTCATGGCCGATCACCACGACGGGGCGGTCGTTAAATCGCGCCAAGCCACCCATGACGGCCAGATCGTCGGCAAAGTTCCGGTCACCTGCCAGCGGCGTGTATTCGGTGAACAGGGCTTCGATATAGTCCTGACAATGGGGGCGTTCAGGGTGGCGCGCCACCTGACATTTCCGCCACGGTGTCAGTTTGGAATACAGGTCTTTCAAAAGCCCGTCGGCTTTGGCGTCCAGCGCCTTTGCCTCGGCTTCGATATCCATTTCCTCATTGACCTTGGCCATTGCGCGCAGCTCTTCAGCCTTGCCTTCAATTTCTGCCAGCGGTTTTTCAAAGTCGAGGTAATGCATGTATAGGCCCCATCTTGGTCTTGCGGCTATATGACCCTGCGTCGCCTACTTTGCAACCGTTCAGGATTGGTTCAACAGAACAGGCACCAGCGAAAGCACCAGAAGTGCTGCCATCGACCAGTTGAAAATGCGCAACCGCATGGGATTGGCCAGAAGATGGCGGATACCCGTGCCCAGAACCGTCCAACTGGTGGTCGAAATGCAGGAACACAGCACATACATCCCCGCCACCCACAGGACCGAGATCAGATCGCGGCCGCTGGCGTAAAGCGTGATTGCAGACAGCGCCATGGACCATGCCTTGGGGTTGACCCACTGGAACGACGCGGCCTGAAGGAAGGTCAGGGGTTTGCCTTCGGTCTTGCCGTCGCCCATCGGGGCGGCGTTGGCGATCTTCCATGCCAGATACAGCATATAAAGCACCGAAACGACGGTCAGAACCGTGTAGGACATGGGCCAAAGATCAAACAGCTTCATCACGCCCAGCCCGACGAGAAAGCACATCGTCGGAAAGCCCAAGCCAACACCCAGCATGTGCGGGATCGTGCGGCGAAAGCCGAAGTTGGTGCCTGACGTCATCAGCATCAGGTTGTTCGGCCCCGGTGTGATCACGGTCACAAGGGCAAAGGCGAAAAGGGCGGGAAGAAGATCGTAGTTCATGGCGCAATGATTGCCCTAGATTTTGTGGCATTGAATTGCGTTGATTGCGGTTTGGTAAAAAAATTTGCAATAAATATCGGTAATGGACAGAATCGACGAAAGTATATTGCAAGAATTGCGCCGCGACGGTCGGCTCAGCAATCTGGCGCTGGCCGAACGGGTGGGGCTGTCGCCTTCTGCCTGCCTTCGCCGCGTTGCCGCGCTTGAGAAGAACGGCACCATCACGGGTTACCGTGCAACGCTATCTGCTGAAAAGATGGGCGTCGGTTTCGTCGCCTATATCACTGTCGGTCTGAACAGCCACACCAAGGCCAGCCAAGAGGCGTTTGAACGTGCGCTGATACGTGCGCCCGAGGTGCGGGAGTGTCACAACATTACCGGATCAGTCGAATACCTGCTGCGGGTCGAGGTGCCGGATCTGGCCGCCTACAAGGTGTTCCACACCGATATTCTGGGTACGCTTCCGCAGATCAATACGATCACGTCTTATGTGGTGATGGGATCGCCGAAAGACGACCGCGCGTGATCTTGCACTTGGCCGATGGCGGGTCTACGCCTTGGCCAATGAAAAGGACATCCCATGCGCGCTGATTATTCTGAACTGTCGAAAACCATTGCCGCTTTGGCTGAGGGCGAAACCGACACAGTCGCCCTGATGGCAACGGTAGCCTGTGAGCTGCATCATGCGGACGACCGGTTCGACTGGACGGGCTTCTATCGCGTGACCGAGCCTGAACTTCTGAAGATCGGGCCTTATCAGGGTGGCCACGGCTGTCTTGTGATCCCGTTTTCGCGTGGTGTCTGCGGTGCGGCGGCGCGGACAGGGCAGGTGCAACTGGTCGACGACGTCGATGCCTTTCCGGGCCACATCGCCTGCGCATCGTCGACGCGATCCGAAATCGTTCTGCCGGTCTGGAACAACGCGGGTACGTTGCTGGGCGTTCTGGACATCGACAGCGACCAACCGGCCGCCTTTACCCAAGATGACGCCGATGCGTTGACCGATATTCTGGCCGCAACCTTTGCGAATGCGACATGAGCGTTGAGGGCTGGCTGATATTTGCGGCCTTCTGGGTTGTCTTTGTCACCTCGCCCGGCCCGAACGCGGTCAACTGCATCCAGAACGGTATGAACCTCGGGTTCCGCCGCGCGCTTTGGGGTGTGTTGGGTATTCTGACCCAAGCGTTGCTGTTCCTGATCTTGTCAGCCGCCGGCATCACCGCGCTGCTGACCCATTCACCGACAGGCTTTCTGATCGCTAAGCTGCTGGGTGCTGCGGTGCTGATCTGGCTGGGCGTGCGCAACTGGCGCGCGGCGGACAAACCCTTGGCGACTCAAGCCCCTGCCGCCGGGTCGATCTATGTCCGTGCCTTCATGATCGCCACGATCAACCCGAAAAGCGTAGCGGGCTACCTTGCCGCCTTTTCGCAATTCGTACAGCCGGACGTGCCGATCATGGCGCAGATGTCGGCGATTGTGCCGACGGCGCTGGTCATCACTGCACTCAGCTATTGCGGCTACACCGCCTTGGGCGCAGTGTTGGGACGCGCGGCTATGGGTGCGGTTGCCAACACAGTGGTGCGCCGCGTTCTGGCGGCCTGTTTCATTCTGTACGGCGTCGCTTTGGCGGCCACGATTTTCAATTGGGGATAAGGCATGATCAAGGGAAGCTGCTGCTGTGGAGATGTCACATTTGACGTGACAGGAACGCCCAAAGGCATGTCGGTCTGCCACTGCACCCAATGCCGCAAAATGTCGGGATATGCGTGGTCTTCGGCGCAGGTTTCGGACACCGAGTTGTCCATCACAGGGCCGGTCACGTGGTTCGAGGCATCAGATACCGCCAAACGCGGCATCTGCCCGCGATGTGGATCGTTCCTGTTTTGGAAGGCGCATGACGAAGAAACGATCAGTTTTGCCTTGGGCGCCGTAGACGGGCCCTCGGGTGTCACGCTGGAAAAGCACATCTTCGTTGTTGACAAGGGCGACTATTACGACATCGCCGACGGGTTGCCGCAAAAGGACTGATCATGCTGGATCTGCCAACCATCCTTGCCTTTCTGACCGCTGGCATCGCGTTGAACCTGACACCGGGGGCCGATGTGATGTTCGCCATCGCCTCGGGCACCCGTGGCGGTTGGCGCGCAGGTGTTGCGGCTTCCGCCGGTGTTGCCTTGGGCGCGATGGGCCATGTTCTGTTGGCGACCTTCGGCGTGGCGGCCTTGCTGGCGGCGTATCCCTTGGGGTTCGACATTCTGCGATACGCGGGCGCGGCTTACCTTTTGTGGCTGGCATGGCAGGCATGGACTGCTGACCCCGCCACAAAAACAACTCAGGGCAAGGCCTGCCTTCTGGGTGCCGTCCGTCAAGGCGCGATCACCAATCTGCTGAACCCGAAAGTTGCGCTGTTCGTGCTGGCCTTCCTGCCGCAGTTCGCAGACCCCGCACGCGGCCCTGTCTGGGCGCAGATGCTGGTGCTGGGCGCGATGTTCATCACCACAGGATTTATCGTCACTTCGGCCTACGGCGCGTTGGGTGGCTGGTTTGCCAGCGCGATGACACGCCGTGCGATTGTTCTGAACCGCATTGCCTCTGTGGTTTTTGCCGCGCTTGCGCTACGTCTGGTGAAAGGGTAGGGCGCGACAGGTTCACTGAGGTCTGACATGGCAAAAATCACGCTTTTAGACGGCGGCATGGGGCAAGAGTTGCTGCACCGCACAGGCGACACGCCCACCCCCCTTTGGGCCACGCAGGTGATGGTGGATCACCCCGGACTGGTTCAGGAAATCCACGCAGATTACTTTGCGGCGGGCGCCACGATCGCAACGACCAACACCTACGCCCTGCTGCGGGATCGTTTGGTCAAGGCCGGTATTGCCGATCAGGAAGACGTATTGCGCGCCACTGCATTGTCTGAGGCCAACGCCGCGCGCGATGCAAACGGCTCCGGCCGGATTGCTGGTGCAATCGGACCGCTCGGCGCGTCCTATCAGCCTGATATTTTCCCGGATCATGCCAAGGGCGTTGCCGAATATGCCCCCGTGGTGGCGGCTCTCGCCCCGCATGTCGATTTGATCCTGTTCGAAACGGTCGCATCGGTCGCCCACGCGAAAGCCGCGCTTGAGGCCGCGCAAGGCTGTGGCAAACCCGTCTGGCTGGCTGTGACAGTGGATGATGAAGATGGCACGTTGTTACGGTCTGGTGAACCTGTTTCCGACATCGCTCAACTGTCAGGCGTAGACGCATTGCTGGCCAACTGCTCTGCGCCCGAGGCGATGGCAGCAGCCATCGACGAATTCCTGCCATCTGGTTTGCCTGTCGGCGCCTTCGCAAATGCGTTCACCCAGATCACCAAAGAGTTCCTGACAGACAGCCCCACGGTCGACGCGCTTCATCCACGCGACGACATAACGCCCGAACGCTACGCCGATTTTGCCATGGATTGGGTGAACCGCGGCGCGACAATCATCGGCGGGTGCTGCGAAACCGGTCCGGCCCACATTGCGGCGGTGGCAGAGCGTTTGCGGGCCGCGGGACATGAAATCGTCTGATGTCGATCACCCCCTACAACCCGCCGCAGGACGACATCGAAATCGTCCATGCCGATCACGAAATTCTGGTGGTCAACAAACCTTCGGGCCTTTTGTCGGTGCCGGGGAAGGGCCCCGAACTGGCAGATTGCCTGATCACACGTCTGCAGGCGATCTACCCCGAGGTGCTGCTGGTCCATCGTCTGGACCGCGACACATCCGGCGCGATGGTGTTCGGGCTGACACCCCACGCGCAGCGTCACCTCGGCAAGCAATTTGAAAAACGCACGACCAAGAAAACCTATGTGGCCCGCGTCCACGGCAAGGTCGAGGAAAAGACCGGCACAGTAGACCAGCCTATCGGCGTCGACTGGCCGAACCGCCCCTTGCAGATGATCGACTACGAAAACGGTCGCGCGGCGCAAACCGACTGGCGCGTCATGAAGTCAAACGACACCGAAAGCCGCCTGCGTCTGTTCCCGAAAACCGGTCGCAGCCACCAACTTCGGGTGCACACGAAATTCATCGGTCACCCCATTCTGGGCGACCCTCTTTATACGCCTGATACCTATCAGGATTACCCCCGCATGATGTTGCACGCCGAAGAATTGCGCATCAGTCACCCCGACGGGGGCAAGGGCCACACGTTCCGCGTCAAGGCCCCGTTCTAGGGGCCTTGAAAGGGGAACCGCCCGAGGCCTTTTGGCCGAGGCCAACCCGTGTGCTGCGGCGTGCAGCAGCACTCCGCCGGATCAGGCTTCGCCGCTGTCCCAACCGGACACAGCTTTGACCTCAAGAAAGTCGATCAGACCGTAGTAACCACCTTCACGGCCATTGCCCGATTGCTTCATGCCGCCAAAGGGCGACCCCTGCGCGCGGTCCTGACCGTTCATTTCCACCATGCCCGACCGCAAACGACGCGCCAGACGGTTGCGCCGCGCGCCGTCAGCGGTTTGCACATAGTTCGTCAGGCCATAGGGCGTGTCGTTGGCAACCTCCAAAGCTTCCTCTTCGCTGTCGAACTTCATGATCGACAGAACGGGGCCAAAAATCTCTTCCCGCGCGATGGTCATGTCGGGTGTGACATCGGCAAAAACTGTCGGACGCACAAAGAAGCCCTTGTTCATGCCTTCGGGCAATCCGGGACCACCGGCGACCAGACGTGCACCTTCGTCGATGCCTGTCTGGATCAACCCCTGAATTTTGTCCCACTGGGTACGGTTCACGACGGGGCCGATATGGCGGCCTTCCTCGGATGCCGGACCAACTGTGACCTTCGCGGCCACTTCGGCAGCCTCGGCCACCACGCGATCATACACAGGCGCTTCAACCATCATACGCGACGGCGCGTTACAGCTTTGACCCGAGTTCTGCATCATATGCAGGACGCCACGTTTGACGGCCTTCTCGTCCGCATCGGCGAAAATCAGGTTCGCGCCTTTACCGCCCAGTTCCAGATGCACGCGTTTCAGTGTATCCGCTGCGGCCTTTGAAATCAGTTTGCCTGCGCGGGTCGAACCCGTGAAGCTGACCATATCCACATCCGGATGCGCCGAAAGTTGCGACCCGACGCCAACGCCGTCACCGTTTACAAGGTTGAACACACCGGCGGGGAATCCTGCCTCGTGCATCGCTTCGGCAAAGACCATCGCGGAAATCGGGCTTTCCTCAGACGGTTTCAGAACCATCGTGCAACCTGCCACAGCAGCGGCGCCCACTTTCAGCGTGATCTGGTTCATCGGCCAGTTCCACGGCGTGATCAGCGCGGCAACACCGACGGCTTCGTGAATGATGCGGTCATTCGGGGCGTGATCGCCCAGAGGCTCTTCGAATTTGAAATCCTTGGCGGCTTTCAGAAAACCGCTCAGGTGCCAGATGCCTGCGCCAACCTGATTGCGCCGCGCCAGATCAAGCGGTGCGCCCATTTCCTGACTCATGGCTTGCGCAAGTTCTTCGGCCTTTGCCTTATAGGCGGCCAGCAGGCGTTCTACCGCTGCGATCCGCTCTTCCGGCGGGGTTGCCATCCAACCGGGCAGGGCACGCTTAGCGGCGGCAACGGCTGCATCTGTATCGGCCTGACCACCCAGCGAAATCGTTGCAAAAGGCTCTTCTGTCGTCGGGTTGATGACATCCAGATCGCGGCCTTCAATCGGGTCTACCCATGCGCCGTCGATGTAGAATTTCTTATGGTCCATGCCTGAAACCTCCCTGCGCAACCGGTGCGCTATGTGAATTTGATCAAATTCTTGCCTCTGCCTTGCAGCTATTGCAAGTCCCCTGCGGCAACATTGGGGGTTCTTTCCCGAATTGAAACCCTTAGGTAAGACTCAACGCAGATTTTTTAGGGAGACTCACATGTCCTTGCGCATTAACGACACCGTACCTGATCTGAAGGTCGAAACCGACCTTGGCACATTCACTCTGCATGAGTTCATTGGCGACAACTGGACGATCCTGTTCTCGCACCCCAAGGATTTCACGCCGATCTGCACAACCGAATTCGGTGCGGTCGCTCAGTTGGCCGACGAATGGGCAAAGCGCGACACAAAGGTGATCGGCGTGTCCGTTGATGGCGTCGAAGACCACAAGAAATGGAAAGGCGACATCGAGAAGGTTGCAGGCACCGCTGCTGGCTTCCCGATCATCGCGGATGACGGTCTGGAACTGTCCAAAGCCTTCGACATGCTGCCCGCCGAGGCGTATCTGCCCGATGGCCGCACACCGAACGACAGCGCGACAGTGCGTTCCGTCTTTATCATCGGTCCCGACAAGAAGCTGAAACTGTCCATGACCTACCCAATGAACGTTGGCCGCAACTTTGCCGAGGTGCTGCGCGCGCTGGACGGTCTGCAGACAGCGGCCAAATACACCGTCGCCACACCGGCAAACTGGCAGGTTGGTCAGGACGTTGTCATTCCGGCAACCGTTTCGGCTGAGGACGCCAAAGAAAAGTTCGGCGAATTCACAACCGTTCTGCCGTATCTGCGCACAGCCAAGCTGCCGTCGTAAGACTGCTGGCTTGATTGATAAGAACCCGTCGGACGCAAACGTGTCTGGCGGGTTTTGTTTGTTTTCGGGTTGAGGAAACCGCGCCGATCTGGGCATTCTCCGCCCGACAAATTCAGGAGAACTCGGATGCCCTTTACCCTTGCGACATGGAACATCAACTCGGTCCGTCTGCGTGAAGGTATCGTGGCGCAACTGATGTCCGAAGAGGCGCCGGACGTGTTGTGCCTTCAGGAATGCAAAAGTCCCGTCGAGAAGATCCCGATGGAGCAGTTCCGCGCCCTTGGTTACAACCACATGGTTGCGCGGGGGCAAAAGGGCTACAACGGTGTCGCGATCCTGTCGAAATTGCCGATCGAGGATGCAGGCGATCAGGATTTCGCCAACCTCGGCCATGCCCGTCACGTCGCGGGGCGTTTGGAAAACGGTGTGACGATCCACAACTTCTATGTGCCAGCCGGTGGTGACGAACCGGACCGCGAAAAGAACGAAAAGTTCGGTCAGAAACTGGATTACCTGACCGGCATGCGCGACTGGTTTCATAACGAAAAGCCCGAGAAATCCATTCTGGTCGGCGATCTGAACATCGCCCCGCGCGAAGATGATGTGTGGGATCACAAGAAGCTGTTGAAGATCGTGTCCCACACCCCGGTCGAGGTCGAACACCTTGCGCAGGTGCAGGATGCAGGCAACTGGGTCGACGTGACCCGCGCCGATATTCCCGAAGGTTTGCTGTATAGCTGGTGGTCTTACCGCGCCCGCGACTGGGATGCAGCGGATAAGGGCCGCCGTCTGGATCACGTCTGGGCCACGTCGGATATCGCCAGCGCGGGACATTCCAGCAAAATCCTGCGCCATGTGCGCGGTTGGGAAAAACCCTCAGACCACGCGCCGGTCTTTGCAACCTTCGACGTGTAAGCGCGACAGTGCTGCCCCTTGCATGATAGGGGCAGGACGGCCATGTAAGGCAGTAACTTTGGGATATTTGCGAAAGGGCGCGTGATGATTGAACTGGGCGGAGCGCAACCTCAGGATCAGGACCTGATCAAAGACGTCGCAGAGCGCGACTTCATGAAAGACGTGATCGAAGCCAGCCGCGACGTTCCCGTCATCGTCGATTTCTGGGCGCCGTGGTGCGGCCCGTGCAAAACGCTTGGTCCGATGCTGGAACAAGCGGTTCGCGACGCCAAAGGTGCCGTGAAGATGGCCAAGGTCAACGTCGACGAGGCGCAGGCCATCGCTGGCCAGCTGCAAATCCAGTCGATCCCGACGGTTTATGCCTTTTATCAGGGGCAGCCGATGGACGGCTTCCAAGGCGCGGTGCCGCAGTCCGAGATCAAGGCGTTCATCGAACGTCTGGTCAAGGCGTCCGGTGGCGATGCCTCTGGCGGTCTGGATGACGCGATCGCAGCTGCCGAGGAAATGCTGGAACAGGGTGCCGCCACTGACGCGGTTCAGGTGTTCCAAGCGGTTCTGGGCGAAGATCCGAACAACGCCGCGGCCTATGGCGGCATGGTGCGCGCCTATCTGGCGGTGGGCGAGGTCGAACAGGCAGAAGCCATCCTGAACGGGGCCCCTGCCGAGATTTCGCAATCGCCGGAACTGGAAGCCGCGTATGCGCAACTGGCGTTGGCGAAGCAGGCGGAAAACGCTGGCCCTGTGGCCGAACTGATGGCGCAGGTTGAGGCAGAACCCGATAACCTTCAGGCGCGTTTCGATCTGGCACAGGCACAGAACGCCAACGGTCAGACAGAAGAAGCGGTGGAAACCCTGCTTGAACTGTTCCGCAAGGATCGCGAATGGAACAATGGTGCGGCGAAAGAACAGCTTTTCACCATTTTCGATGCGCTGAAACCGAACGATCCTATCGTGCTGAACGGACGTCGGAAACTCAGCTCGATGATATTTGCCTAAACCGGCTTTTGGGCTAACCTCATCATATATGACACGGATCAAAGACCTGCCGGACATCATTCCGGTTTTCCCTTTGCCAGGTGCGCTGCTGTTGCCGCGTGCCCGACTTCCCTTACACCTGTTTGAACCCCGTTATCTGGCCATGCTGGATGACGCGCTGAAAACGCCGTCGCGGCTGATCGGAATGGTTCAACCCAGCGATGTTGCGGGCAATAAGTTCGGCCTGCAGCACATCGGCTGCGCCGGACGTGTGACGCAGTTTTCGGAAACCGAAGATGGCCGCTACATGATCACACTGGCAGGCGTGTCGCGGTTCGAAGTGCGTGATGAAGTCGAAGGATTCACACCCTATCGGCGCTGCGAGGTGTCTTGGGATAATTACTCGCTCGATCTGGATGGCACCGAACGTGATGTCAGCTTTGATCGCTCGTCTTTCCTTGATCTCTTGGATCGGTATTTCGATGCGATGGACCTGTCTGCCGACTGGGACACGCTGAAAGATGCCGAGGACGAACTGCTGATCAATTCGCTGTCCATGCTTCTGGAGTTCGATCCTGAAGACAAACAGGCTTTGCTCGAGGCGAAATCGCTGACACAACGGCGCGAAACTCTGGTGACCCTGATTGAATACGCGCTGCGTGGCGGTGCGACAGAAGGAATGCTGCAATGACTGACGCGCCACAGGTCTTTGACCGCCGCATGCTTGAATCGCTTGTTTGCCCTGAAACCCACACCCGTCTGGAATATGACGCGGAAAAGCAGGAACTGGTCAGCAAGGCCGCCAATCTGGCCTTCCCGATCCGCGACGGAATTCCTGTCATGCTGCGGGACGAGGCACGGGTTCTCGACTGAGCGATTGGTCCTTTCGGGATGAATTGACAGGGCGCATTCGCTGGGCTAGGCGGGCGCCCTTATCTTTTGCCCGTATCTTTCAAAGGCAGGTCGTATGGGACGGAAACGCAAAGGTCGCGATATTTCTGGATGGCTGGTGGTGGACAAGCCTGCTGGCATCACCTCGACGGCTGTTGTGAACAAGGTGCGCTGGGCGCTGGCCGCGAAAAAGGCAGGCCACGCAGGTACGCTTGATCCCGAAGCGACCGGCGTTCTGGCGGTGGCGCTGGGCGAGGCGACCAAAACGGTTCCCTACATCACTGATGCAATGAAGGCCTACCGGTTCACGGTCCGTCTGGGACAGGCGACCAACACAGATGACGCCGAAGGCGAAGTGATCGCGTCCTCTGATGAACGTCCCACTGACGATCAGATCAAAGAGGCGCTGCATCAGTTCGTGGGCGATATCATGCAGGTCCCGCCGCAGTTCTCGGCTGTGAAAATCGACGGTGAACGCGCCTACAAACGCGCCCGCGACGGCGAGGAAATGGAACTGGCCGCGCGCCCCTTGTGGGTCGAAGAGCTGATCATGCTGGAACGCCCTGATGCGGATCACGTCACGCTGGAAATGACCTGTGGCAAAGGCGGCTATGTGCGTTCGATTGCCCGCGATCTGGGGCAGGCTTTGGGCTGCTTTGGTCACGTGCGCGAATTGCGCCGTATCTGGTCCGGCCCGTTCGAGGTCGAAGACGGCGTGTCGATTGAAGAGATCGACGCATTGGCAAAAACGCCCGAACTGGATGCCAAACTGCTGCCGATCGAGGTCGGTCTGGCCGATCTGCCCGAAGTGACCTGTCCGCCCGAGTCCGCCACGCGCCTTCGCAATGGCAATCCGGCGGTCGTGATTGCATCGGATGTCGAATACGGCGAAGAATGCTGGGCATCTTTGAATGGCACACCCATCGCGGTTGGGCGGTTCAAAGCGGGCGAACTGCATCCGTCGCGGGTGTTTGTCGAAGCAGACTAAGGGGCGGGGCGCTGGCACGACGCGGGGCAAAATCCGAACTGATCGAACGCCACCATCAGGCCGAGGATGGCACCGAATCGATGGCGGTCTACAGCGGATGTGAACGGTACCGCTATGGCCTCCGCCGCGTCTGGGATGCCGAAAAACCTCATGTTTTATTCATTATGCTCAACCCGTCCACGGCGACGGAGCTGAAGAATGACCCCACAATCCACCGCTGCGAAACCCGTGCGCGGGACATGGGATATGGCGGTGTGATGATCGCCAATCTGTTTGCCTTCCGCGCCACCAAACCCGAGGATCTTAAAAAGGCGAAGGATCCGGTTGGCCCCGCCAATGACCAGATTTTATTGCAGTGGCACGACCTTGCAGGCACCACGATTGCCGCGTGGGGTGTGCATGGCGCGCATCTGGGTCGTGCCGCCGATCTCGCCGCAAAACTGGGGCCAATGACCCACCTTGGCCTGACCAAAGACGGCCATCCGCGACATCCCCTTTATGTGTCCTACAAAACCCGTCCCGCAGATTGGCCCGTTGGCACGCGCTATGCAGGAATTCATTAACCACGGAATCCGAAGGTGTTTGCCTTAACTCACCGGATTGGTGTTGGTTCGGGTTGAACAGTGGCGGATTGGGCATGCTTCTTTTATCGGGTCTCTTGGGTTTGATGGTGTTGGGGTCGACAGCGATGTTGGCCACGCTTCCTATGCCTGACGAAGACAGCGACGCCGATGACGATCTGCTGGCCGATGACCTGTCTGACGATCAGGAAGACGACGAGGTTCAGACCACTGGCGCAGGTGGATGGATCATCGGCGGTGGCGACGGCGCAGATGATCTGACCGGTAGTTTGGAAACCGATCATATGGATGGCGGCGATGGTGCGGACGCGATAGATGGCGACGCGGGCGACGATGTCCTACGCGGTGGCGCGGGCGGCGACCTTCTGACGGGTGGCGATGGTAATGACACCATGGCAGGTCAGGATGACGGCGACTGGATCGAAGGCGGCGATGGGAATGACGACCTGCAGGGCTGCGCTGGGGATGACAGCCTTTCAGGTGGTGCTGGTGATGACAGCCTGACCGGTGGTCTGGGAAATGATGTGTTGAATGGTGACACTGGGAATGACGCGCTGATGGGTCGCGAAGGCGATGACTCGATGTCTGGCGGCGAAGGCATCGATACGCTGTTCGGCGCGTGGGGCAATGACGTGCTCTATGGCAATGATGACGCGGATACCGATTTTTTGAATGGCGGTGACGGCGCGGATACGCTGGTCGCCGGGCAGGGCGATTATGTGTCCGGTGGCGACGGGGCGGACAGCTTTGTCATGGACGCCACGGATATCGGAGCAGCGGCGCATTTCATGGATTACGATGATACCGAAGACCAGATCATCGTTCTGTTTGACGACACCGCAGGCGTCGAGCCCGAACTGAGCATCGAACAGGATGCGGACAATCCGGCGATCACCAATATCCTTTTGAACGGGGATATCGCCTGCACCGTGCCGACCGATCAGGCCCCACTTGTCAGCGACATCGTTCTGGCACCTGAAACGCTGGCGGGCGATTTCGGGGTCTAGCACCGCAACCCACATTTTCCTTCCATTTGTATAGGAATCGACCTATACGCGCGCATCGCTTCGGGTTCTTGGGACCCGTTGTGCTCCACGGGCCATGCTGGACGACATCCCGGCTTGCGCCATAACCCTTAACTCTGAAGGAGACCCCGATGTCGATTACAGCTGAAGAAAAACAGCGTCTGATGAAAGAATTCGCAACCAAAGAAGGCGACACAGGTTCGCCGGAAGTACAGATTGCGATCCTCACCAGCCGTATCACAACGCTGACAGAGCACTTCAAAACCCACAAGAAAGACAACCACTCGCGTCGTGGTCTTCTGAAACTGGTTGCACAGCGCCGTAAGCTGCTGGACTACCTGAAGGGCAAAGAAGAAGCTCGCTACACAGACCTGATCGGCAAACTCGGCATCCGCCGCTAAGCCAATCCGATCTGATCGGAATTCAGGACGCCCGTCTGGTTTCAGGCGGGCGTTTTTTTGGGTCGCCCGCCAAATGCGCAATGGCTTTCAATATGCCGCAAAGTCGTGTATGTGGCGCCCATCTGAGACGTGACGCTTTGACCCCGGCGCATGAAAAGATTGAAGGGGTCGGCGGCAATGGGGCCGCCATTCAAACGGGAGACCCGGAGGGCCGGGAGCGCTCCCATACAGGAAACGCTGATGTTTAACGTTACGAAGAAAACAATGCAGTGGGGCGAGGAAACGCTCACACTGGAAACGGGTAAGGTTGCCCGTCAGGCCGATGGCACAGTCATCGCGACGCTTGGCGAAACCTCGGTCATGGCGAACGTGACCTTTGCCAAGACGCAAAAAGAAGGTCAGGATTTCTTTCCGCTGACCGTTCACTACCAAGAGAAATACTATGCTGCCGGTAAAGTACCGGGTGGCTTCTTCAAGCGCGAAGCGCGTCCGACGGAAAAAGAGACGCTGACTGCGCGTCTGATCGACCGTCCGATCCGCCCGCTGTTCGTTCCCGGCTTCAAAAACGAAGTTCTGGTGATGTGTACCGTTCTGAGCCACGACCTTGTCAACGACCCCGACGTTGTTGCGATGATCGCGGCTTCTGCTGCCCTCACCATCTCGGGCGCACCGTTCATGGGCCCGATCGCGGGCTGTCGCGTGGGCTATGTTGACGGCGAATACATCCTGAACCCCGAGGTTGAGGATATGGATCAGCTGCGCAACAACCCTGAACAGCGTCTGGACCTTGTCGTTGCCGGTACCAAAGACGCCGTGATGATGGTTGAATCCGAAGCGTACGAACTGACCGAAGACGAAATGCTGGGCGCCGTGACATTCGCGCACGAACAGATCCAGCCGGTTATCGACCTGATCATCGATCTGGCCGAAGACGCCGCGAAAGAGCCGTTCGAATTCACACCGCCGGATTACTCTGCCCTGTACGAGCGCGTAAGCGCGCTGGGTGCAGACCAGATGAAAGCCGCCTACAGCATTCTGGACAAGCAAGAGCGCGTTGCCGCTGTTGCCGCTGCCAAAGAAGCGATCAAGGCAGAGCTGTCCGAAGAAGAACTGGCCGATGCGAACCTCAGCTCTGCGCTGAAAAAGCTGGAATCCACAGTTCTGCGTTCGACAGTTGTGAAAGAAGGCAAGCGTATCGACGGCCGCGCGCTGGACGAAGTGCGTGACATCGTTTGTGAAACAGGCCTGCTGCCCCGTACACACGGTTCCGCGCTGTTCACACGTGGCGAAACCCAAGGTCTGGTTGTGACCACTCTGGGCACCGGCGATGACGAACAGATCATCGACGCGCTACACGGCAACTTCCGTTCGAACTTCCTGCTGCACTATAACTTCCCTCCCTATTCGGTTGGTGAAGTGGGCCGCGTTGGTTCGCCGGGTCGTCGTGAAATCGGTCACGGTAAACTGGCATGGCGCGCGCTTCAGGCGGTTCTGCCGGCGGCGACAGACTTCCCCTACACAATCCGCGTTGTATCCGAGATCACCGAATCCAACGGTTCGTCCTCGATGGCGTCGGTCTGTGGTGGCTCGCTGTCCATGATGGACGCAGGCGTTCCGCTGAAAGCACCGGTTGCCGGTGTGGCCATGGGTCTGGTTCTGGAAGATGACGGCTCCTACGCCGTTCTGACAGACATTCTGGGTGACGAAGATCACCTGGGCGATATGGACTTCAAAGTGGCTGGTACCGAAAACGGCATCACCTCGCTGCAGATGGATATCAAGGTTGCAGGCATCACGCCCGAGATCATGAAGAAAGCTCTGGCTCAGGCCAAAGCGGGCCGTATGCACATCCTGGGTGAGATGGCCAAGTCGCTGACAGAAGCGTCCGAATTCTCGGTCCACGCGCCGCGCATCGAAACCATGCAGATCCCGACCGACAAGATCCGTGAAGTGATCGGTTCCGGCGGTAAGGTCATCCGCGAGATCGTGGAAACCTCCGGCGCGAAAGTCGACATCAACGACGACGGCGTGATCAAGATCGCAAGTCCGAACGGCGAGGCCATCAAAAAGGCCTATGACATGATCTATTCGATCGTGGCAGAGCCGGAAGAAGGCGGCATCTACAAAGGTAAAGTTGTGAAGATCGTCGACTTCGGCGCCTTCGTGAACTTCTTTGGCAAGCGCGACGGTCTGGTACACGTATCCCAGATCGAAAACCGCCGCCTGAACCACCCGTCCGACGTTCTGAAAGAAGGTCAGGAAGTGTGGGTCAAGCTGCTGGGCTTCGACGATCGCGGCAAGGTTCGCCTGTCGATGAAGGTCGTTGACCAAGAGACCGGCGAAGAAGCCGCAAAAGAAGAGAAAAAAGAAGACGCGGAATAATCCGCCCTTCTGAAGCTCAAAAGAAGCCCTCGCAGTTTTGCGGGGGCTTTTTTATTCAACTTCGACCAAAAGCTCTGCTACCGCGTTTAGCGCTTGTTGGTGGCTGGGAATGTAGTGAGGGGCCAAAAATACAAACACTTTTGCCCAGTCGTAGTAGTCCCTATCGTCTGGGAATTTAAAGCGCTCTCTTGGAATTTCGAGAAGTTCAGGAAAATCGTCGCGAATTACTCTCATCATCTCCGACTCTGACCTTTCTCTTAATGGATATTCAGTAGCTAATGATCGATCCAATACGAAGGTTTCGGCACGTTCTGGGGTAAGTGATGCTCTCGAAAGATCATCGGTGGAAATCTTCGAATCTAATGTGTTCTCAAATGCTAGATATATAAGCAGAGGTATGTCGAAGTATTGGTCAGGGTAACACCTCAATGCCATTTCGACTCTGAGAAGAATGCGCTCTATTTTTCGCATTCCAATCCCGGTTTTTTGTGTCAGCTTAACTGCCAGTTTAGCGGCGCTTTCCAATGAAAACTCGGCTTGTTCTGAAAATAGCCTTTCTGCCGGTAGCTTGTGAACAAGTTGTGAAACTGCTGACGCTACAGCTTCTTGCGATGCCTCAAGTTTGAGCCGAATATCGACGAACTTTTCAAGGTATGCTTCATCGCCTTCTGTTTGCCCAAAGCGATGATTGGCCAAGTTTTCCAAATGCTCAGTGTTTACCATTAAACAGAACACAAAGCCTGATTGAGAAAAAATCAACTTAGTGGCTTCAAGGAATGCCAATGCGTAATCAGGGTGACAGCGGTCCAGTTCGTCTATTATGACAACCACTTGTTCGCTATCAGACCCTTCGCAGATTGCGGTTCTTAGGGTTTGTATGTGTTCGGGGAGTTCAATTTTCCGAATTTTTTCTGCGGCCATTTGGGACGCAATCAGGTTTCCGGCGGCTTTGGATAGACTGTCTCCGAAATCTTGAATGACATCGTTCAAATGATCAAAATCGCCTAGTGCATCTGTCGCACTGTCTGTGAAAGCGTCAATTACTTCGTCGGCGGCAGAACGCAACACTATCCGAGTTGCACTTTTGGCACCGAGCGCTGCGATGTGTTTTGCTGAGGCAAAAGCCTTTTGAGCCGATGATGCATCTTTCTTAGGGATCGCGTCGACCAATGCGCCAAGCAATGTGACGATCGGGTCGCCGGAGTGGTCTGAAAGTTGGACATCAACTTCAACTACATTTTCACCTGCATCTCTAAGTTGCTGGGCCCATGCCTTTCGAAAAAACGTCTTCCCGCGACCAAACCCAGCCTCAATCGAGACAACTTTTTCGGTGTCCAGAGACTTGATTAGGTTCGTGAAAGTTGTGCCGATCTTTGAAAACTCAAGAAGGTCATCGTTCCAAGGCGAAGAATTGGCCATAAATAATCCAATAATTGAATAATCGAGTATCCAACGGATTAGAGTCTGGGAACTGCTCCTATTCAAGAGGGAACAGCCGATTTCTGCAATTTTGACGCGTGGGATTAGTTCTCCGCAAAAAAAGACCCGGGGCTTGCCCGGGTCAGTCCAACAGGGAGGGGTGCATGTGATGACCCTCACATGCGAAGGGAACTGTCAGGGTAACTAACGGACTTTATAAAAGTTCCATTAATCACCCAAAAAATCTGTGCCCTATGACACAAGGCGGTAGCCGCCGCTTTCGGTAACCAGAAGACGCGCGTTCGACGGATCGGGCTCGATCTTCTGCCGCAAGCGGTAGATGTGGGTTTCCAGCGTGTGCGTTGTGACGCCCGCGTTGTAACCCCACACCTCATGCAAAAGCACATCCCGTGCCACAATGCCGTCGGGTGCGCGGTAGAGGAATTTCAGGATGTTGGTTTCCTTTTCCGTCAGGCGCACCTTGCGGTCGTCTTCAGTCACCAGAAGCTTCATCGCGGGGCGGAAGGAATACGGCCCCAACTGGAATACGGCGTCTTCCGATTGTTCGTGCTGACGCAGTTGCGCGCGGATGCGGGCCAGAAGCACAGGGAATTTGAACGGCTTGGTCACGTAATCATTCGCGCCGGAATCCAGACCAAGGATCGTGTCTGCGTCCGAGTCATGCCCCGTCAGCATCAGGATCGGCGATTTCACGCCCTGCTTGCGCATCAGTTTGCACAGCTCGCGGCCATCCGTGTCGGGCAGGCCGACGTCCAGAATGATCAGGTCGTAGTGCTGTTCCTTGACGCGTCCCAGCGCGCTGGCACCGTCTTCGGCTTCGAAAACTTCGAAGTCTTCGGTCAGAATAAGTTGCTCGGCCAGCGCCTCGCGCAGGTCTTCGTCGTCATCGACCAGCAGAATATTTTTCAGTTGGGCCATTGTGGTCCTCCGTGGTTTCAAACGAAAATGTGATCGCTGTGGCGGTTGCGCAAGTTTTGCTGCAAGTCTTTCACGTCCTCGTGTAAACGAAGGCCAATTGTTACAAATGCAGGCGGCTTCCGCAAATTAGAAGGCCCGATATGACGCTCTCTCCTGACCTGACTGAAACACTTGCCCGTGCGCGTGCCGATCTTCGCATGGGGGTGGGGATCGTTCTGACAGGCGAAAGTGGCGCTGCTTTGGTGCTGTCGGCGGAAACCATTGCGCCTGCGCGGTTGGCGGATGTTCTGGCCTTGGGGCTGCCTGCCGATCTGGCCATCACGGGTCGCCGTGCGCAGACTTTAAAGGCGCGGGCCTATGATGGCGACATCGCGCGTGTCGTACTGCCAGCGGATGCCAGCCTTCGTTGGGTGCATAGCATTGCTGATCCGGCGGATGATCTGGCCACGCCGATGAAGGGGCCGTTGAATTCGCGCCGAGAGGGCGATGCAGCCCTGCACCGTTTGGCGATCACTCTGTGCAAATCCTCGCGTCTGTTGCCTGCCGCGGTTGTCGTCCCTGTCGCCGATGGCGCGGCCTTTGCCGCCGAGAATGCGTTGTCTTTGGTCGATGCCACTGCCGCCGCCCCGCATCTTGAAGCGCTCAGCCCGCTGGATCATGTGGTGTCCGCCCGCGTGCCGCTTCGTGCGGCAGAAAATGCCCGCCTGCATATTTTCCGGCCCGAGGATGGGTCTGAGGAACACTATGCCATCGAAATCGGTCGTCCCGATCGGGAAAAGCCTGTTCTGGCGCGTCTTCATTCGGCCTGCTTCACGGGCGATCTGCTGGGATCGTTGAAATGCGATTGCGGGCCGCAGTTGAACGCGGCGCTGAATGCGATGGGGTCCGAGGGCGCAGGCATTCTGCTCTACCTGAATCAGGAAGGCCGCGGCATCGGTCTGGCGAACAAGATGCGCGCATATGCGCTTCAGGATCAGGGGTTCGACACGGTCGAGGCCAACCACCGTCTGGGCTTTGAAGATGACGAACGCGATTTCCGTCTTGGGGCGCAGATTTTGGGCAAGCTCGGCGTGTCGCAGGTGCGGCTACTGACAAACAATCCGGCCAAGATCGCGCGCATGGAAGACTGCGGGATCAAGGTGGCCGAACGTGTGCCCCTGAAAGTGGGCGAAAACGAACACAACACCCGCTATCTGGCGACCAAGGCGGCCAAGTCGGGCCACATGCTGTAACACGCAAAGTTGGGGCTGCATTGATGCGGCCTTGCGTCTTGCGCGTTCATGCATAGCTTCAGGACAAAGGAGATCGCGATGAAGTATTCGCTGCTTGATCTGGCCCCCGTTCCCGAAGGCTCAGACGCCGCTGACGCGCTGCGCAACACCGGTGATCTGGCGCAGCACGCCGAACGCTGGGGCTATCACCGCTATTGGCTGGCGGAACATCACAACATGCCCGGCATAGCATCGGCGGCGACGGCCGTTCTGATCGGCCATGTGGCCGGTTTGACCAAGTCGATCCGCGTGGGGGCTGGCGGCATCATGCTGCCGAACCACGCGCCTTTGGCTGTGGCCGAGGCATTCGGCACATTGTCCACGCTTTACCCGAACCGCATTGATCTGGGCCTTGGCCGTGCGCCGGGGGGTGATCACGCTGTGATGCAGGCCATGGGCGTGACCCATGAACGCGCTGACCGCTTCCCTGACGAGGTGGCCGAGCTTCAGCGCCTGTTCGGCCCGCTCAACCCCGCCGCAGCCGTCAACGCCCATCCAGGCGCGGGGACCGAGGTGCCATTGTGGATCTTGGGGTCGTCCCTATACGGCGCACAAGTCGCGGCGCATTTCGGGTTGCCCTACGCCTTTGCCTCACATTTCGCGCCTGCCGCGCTGGATCAGGCGTTCCGCGTCTATCGCGACAAATTCAAACCCAGCGACACCTTGTCGAAACCGCACGCGATGATGGCGATCAACGTGATCGCCGCCGATACCGAGGCCGAGGCGATCCGCATCCGCACCTCGATGCAGCAGGCGTTCTACCGTCTGCGCAGCGGCCAACCCGGCAAGCTGCCTTATCCGGTGGACCGGATTGAAGATGTCGTGCCGCCCCAGTATCTGGCGGGCGTGAATGATGCACAGCGTGTGTCGGCGGTGGGCACACCCGATCAGGTCGAGGCGCAGATCAAGGCGTTTATCGATACCTACCAGCCGGATGAGGTTATCCTGTCGGGCCATATCCATGATCACAAAGCCCGCCTGCACAGCTACGAAATCGCCGCGGATGTGATGGCGCGCCTGACCCGGAAAGACGCCGCATGAAGCCCACCGATATGGTTCTGACGCGGCAAGGGCTGCGGTTTTGCGGGCGGTTGTGGCCCTGTTCCATCGGCAAGGGGGCCGTCAAACGCGACAAGCGCGAAGGTGATGGCGCGACCCCTGCGGGCGAACACCGGATTGTCGGCATGCTCTACCGTCCCGACCGGATCGCACGGCCTGCGGATTGGGCGGTGCCCATCGGGCCATCTGATCTGTGGTCGGACGATGTGGGGCACGAAGATTACAACCAGATGGTCCGCGCGCCATATCCCTATAGCCACGAAAAGCTGCGCCGCGCCGATCCGCTTTATGACATCGTGATCCTGACCGACTGGAACTGGCCCTACGCGGAAAAGGGGCGTGGATCGGCGATCTTCCTGCATCAACGTCGCCGTGCCGGATACCCGACCGAAGGCTGCGTCGCCTTCCGCCGCGATCACCTGCGCCAGATCGCGCGGCTGATCCGGTACGAAACCCGCCTGATCGTGCCCGAAGGTCTTGCCATCGATTAAGCCGCAGGCCCGTTTCGCCGCCACCGTTTTGTATCCATCCTGTGAATATATCGCATGGTGATATTCAATTTTCTGAAGCCTCAGAAGTTTCCTACCTTTTAGTCCGACAGGCGCGGTGACGTTGCCTGAGACAGGGAGGATAGCATGAAACTTCAGAACTCCGTTGCGGCGCTGGCCGTGACGCTTGCGGCTGTGCCCGCCATGTCTGGCGCCGAGACGCTGGTCTTTGCCACGACAAACCCCGCACAACACCCCATCAATCAGGGTTTCCTGATCCCTTGGGCCGAACGCATCACCGCCGCCGCTGATGGCGCGGTCGAGGTCGACATCCGTCATGGCCCGATGCTGGCGAACCATACGAACTTTTACGACCGTGTGATCGACGATGTAGCCCAGATCAGTTGGGGCATGACGATCTTTAATCCGGGGCGCTTCCCGTCGACGCTCGTGTCGACTGTGCCGTTCATGGTCGAAAGCTCGGAACAAGGCTCTGCCGCGCTTTGTGCGATGTACGAAGACGGTATCTTTGATGACGACTTCAACGACATTCAGCCGCTGCTGTTTGTTGAATTCCCACAGGCATCGATCCACGTGAAAGGCGGCACGCTAGAGGTGCTGGATGACGTGGCAGGTCGTAAGCTGATTACATCCAGTCCAGCGGCAGCCGCCATCGTGGAACAGCACGGCGGCGCGCCGCTTTCGTTCAGCATTGGCGAACAATACGAGGCGCTTCAGCGTGGTGCGGCGGATGGCACAATCCTGAACGCGACTGCCATGGCGGGCTTTCGCCTGAACGAAGTGACAGACACCACCCTGATCGCGCCCTTGGGCGGTGCAATGGGCGTTGTGTTTATGTCCAAGGATCGCTGGAATGCCCTGTCCCCCGCAGCGCAGGACGCGATCAAAGCGGAATCCGGCTGTGATGCCAGCCGTAACTTTGGCCAGTTCATTGACGGTTGGGAGGCCGAGGCCATGGCTATGATCGCCGCTCAGGACGGTCATACCGTGACCGAGGCAACGCCGGAACAGGTCGACGCCCTGCGCGAACAGCATTGGCCCGGTCTTCTGGAAGGGTTTTCGCACGCGGTGCCCGGTGGCATAGTGCTGATTGAACAGTTCGGTGCCGCGCTGACCAAAGCCGGAGAAGGGGGCGCTTGATGACATCCAGAATGTGGCGCAAGGGACGCAGAGTTGCTGTGTCCGGCGCAGGCCCCGGCGGGGTTTCAGCAGCGCTAGAGCTGCTGAACCAGGGCTATGACGTGCGTATCTACGAACGCGCGCCAGAGCCCAAACCCTTGGGCGGGGCGGTCTTGTTGTCGACACCCGTGCTCGCGATTTTGCGGCACTACGGGCTTGATGTCGGGCCGAGTTTCGGCAGCAAGACAATTGTCGAGTTCCGCAATAACAAGGGGCACGTGCGGGCCAAGCTACCGTTCAACGAAAAGGTTGAAAACGCGCTTGGCATCCCCGGTTGGCACTACGGCGTCCTACGGTCGACGGCCTTTGGCAAAATGCTTGAGAAGCTGCCTGACGGCGTGATCGTCCCGAACCGTGCGGTCTCGGGTTATCAGGAAACCGCCGATGGCGTGCGCGTGTTGTTTGAGGATGGCGAACCCGAAGAGGCTGACATCCTGATCGCCGCAGATGGCATCCGGTCAAAGGTTGCCGAACAGGCGTTTGGCGATCCCAAACTTTTCCACGTGGGCCTGCGAGTCTGGCTTGCATGGTGCGAAGATTTCGGCGGACTGGATCGCTCTGTTGGGGCGATCACCCACGGTCGTGATGTTCAGGCCAGCTTCTTTCCCATGCTGCACGAAGGCAAACCCGGATGGGAATGGTGGGTCGTCGAGAAGTCAGGCGAGGGGGCTGAAACCCCCGCAAACCCCGAGGCGCATCTTCGGGAAAGGATCAGCCACTTCGCCGATCCCTTGCCGCGTTTCCTTGAGCACACGAACTTCGATACGCAGGTCTTCCGCTGGGAAATCTACAACCGTCCGTCGCTGGAGCACTGGACCAAAGGACGGATGGCGGGTCTTGGCGATGCGGTTCATCCGGTGTCGCCCTATGCGGCTTATGGCATGGGCATGGCGATTGAGGACGGCTATTTCCTTGCGCGCGCACTGGGCGGTTGCGATCTGTCCAGCAAGGCAGGCGTAGATGCGGCCTTTGCCCGCTACGAAAAAGAGCGGGTCGCCTACGTAACACACCACGTGGAATTCGCCCGTAAGCTTGGCAACCAGTTCCACCATGCCCCCAAGCCGGTGGCATGGTTGCGCGACACGATTTTCGACAACACTAAAACGTTGGAGAAACTTATCACCAAGGACTACCTTAAGGATGCCGAGGTGATGTCGCTTAGCCTGAAAGAACTGCATGTCTGATTAATGCAGAGCAAGGTTAAAGGGCCGTCCAACAATGGGGCGGCCCTTTGCTTTTGCGATCATTGTGTATCCTGAGCAGTGCAGCCCGCTGTACGACGAGCCGCGATCCTTATTGCATCGTGCCGGGCAACCACAGCGCCAGTGCAGGAAAGGCCAGCAGCAAGGCCACCTTGACCACGTCCGCCAATACAAACGGCAATACCCCTCGCATGACTTTGCCGATGCCAACCTCGGGCTGAAGGCTTTTGAGCACGAACAGGTTGATCCCGAACGGCGGCGTGATCAGCCCGACCTCGACCACCACCAGCATCAGGACGCCCCAATAGTTGATGTCATAGCCAAGCCCTGTCACCAGCGGCGTGACAACTGGCACTGTGATGACCATCACCGCGAAACTGTCCATCACCGCCCCTAGCAGCAGGTAGAACACCACCAGTGTCGCAAGGATGATGATCGGACGCGTATCCAGACTGCCGATCCAGTTGGTCACCATATCGGGGGCCTGTCCCATGTTCACGAAAAAGGAAAAGATCAGCGCGCCAAAGATCAGTCCGTAAATCAGGGCCGTGGTCTGCGTCGTTTCGGCCATGACCGAAAGAAAACGGTCGCGGCTGAGCCGGCCGCGTGCTGCGGCAAGAAGGAAAGCCCCGACAGCGCCAACAGCGGCACTTTCAGTGGCGGTGAAAATCCCGCCGTACAGCCCGCCGATCACGGCACCGAACAACAGAGCCACGGGCAGCGCTGTGCGCAGGGCAGGTAGTAGCGGTGTCTGATCAGAGCTGACGTCATGAAGCTCATTGCGCCGCACGACAACCCATATGGTGATAAAGTAAAGGCACAGCGCCAGTAGGGCGGGGACCATGGCAGCCACAAACAACGTCGCAATAGATTGTTCGGTCAAAAGCGCAAACAGAATGATCGCGCCGGACGGTGGCACCAGTGCGCCCAATGTGCCGCCCGCGGCGACTGTGCCGCTGGCAAAGGATGGCGCGTATCCCCGTGCCTTCATCTGCGGCAACGCGATGCGGCCAAAGGTGGCTGCGGTGGCAATCGACGACCCGCTGACCGCACCAAAGCCTGCACAGCCCGCAACGGTGGCATAGGCCAGACCGCCACGTACGCGCCCCAAAAGCGCATGGGCCAGCCGGTAAATATCATCCGAGATGCCCGCAGCCACAGCAAAACTGCCCATCATCAGAAACAACGGCAGAGTGGCGACCTGAGCGTTGGAGAGGAACTCGCCCACATCGCCTGCCATCACATTGCCAGCCGCAGGTGCGCCGATAAACAACGCGGTTCCGCCAAGTCCGATCAGACCAGATACTGCTGCCAAGGGGATTTGCGCAAAGACGGCAAGCCAGAGAAGGCCAAAGGCCAGCAATACGAAGGTTGCAGGTTTGGTCTGAGCAAAGCCGGACAGGCCGCGCAGGTCTGCGATGGCCCAGACCAATGCCGCGCCCAGCAAAAGGACAAAGGTCGCGACGACGGCGGTACCGAAGGGGCTTGTCCTGCCAGCGAGGGTTTGCGGAATGTGGGCGTCGTGAACTGCATTGCGCACCTGCGCCAAGGCCGCGACGCCCATGGCGATCGAGACGACGAAATAGGTGGGCGCCAGCGGCCATTGCAACAGCAGGGTCTGGCGGCCTTGGTCGTGATACTTCACGGCAAGACCCCATGTCTTCCAAGCAAGGATCGCGAAGAACAGTCCCAACAGGGCGGATCCCGTGACGGCCAAGCCCCTTGTCAGATGCGGTCCGAAATGGCGTGCCAGTAAATCGACCTTAAGATTCACGCGACCCACTGCGCCGGCAGGAAGGGTCAACGCGACAGCCATGGCAAATACCTGTCCCATCACCTCGTTCAGGGCGACAACCGCGCTGCCAGCAAGCCAGCGCAACAAGACATCCGCCACGATTACAAGCGCGCCGCACAGCATTCCGAGCACGGCCAGCGCAGAAAGCCCTGCGCTGAACTGGTCAGCCCATCCTTTTGTCATGGATCAGTCCTTCAGGATCGCGACAGGGCGACACCACCCGGCGGATCCCTTTTCGACCTTTACTGGAAAGGCCATGACCTCAAAGCCGGTGGAGGGGAGGGTATCGCGGTTCGCCAGCTTTTCCATGTGGCAGTACAGCGTCTCGGCCCCTGCCTTGTGACCTTCCCAGAAAATCGACCAGTCTCCAGTTTCGCGGATGCGGGCCATCTGGCTTGCCAACGGCGCATCCCAACTCCATGCGTCTGTTCCGCAGACGCGCATCCCGCGTTCCGTCAGCCACAGCGTCGCCTCGCGGCCCATGCCGCAACCAGCAGCGACGTAATCGTCATGACCATAACGCGATCCGGCGCGGGTATTCACCAAAACGATATCACCGGGTTTCAGGTCATGGCCGATCCGGTCCAGTTCGGCCTCGACCTCGGCTGCGGTGACGACATGGCCATCGGGCCGTTCGCGGAAATCAAGCTTTACGCCCGGACCCATGCACCACTCCAACGGGATCTGATCGATGGTCATGGACGGTTCGCCGTTGTTCATGGTGGGGTGATAGTGCCACGGGGCATCCATATGGGTGCCGTTGTGCGTGGTAAGCTCAAGCCGCTCGACAGCCGCGCCCTTCTGGTCGAGTTGCTGCTCAACCGGCATCCCGAAAATCTGCTCGAACTCTTTCGCGCCCGCATCATGATCGACGTAGGTGATCTTGGGGCCCAAACCGGGCGGATCGCTGGCCACCTTATCAGTAAGCACAACGGACAAATCGACGATACGTCTGGGCACGCGGAATCCCTCCCTTAAATCAGCGTTCCGCGCGACGGTATCGCGGGCGCGTAGCTTCGGTCTAATGAATGAAAGCAATGGGTGACCTTGATGCCGTGAATGCATCGAGCGGGCCGAACCGCCAAAGATGTATTCACAAGGTGAATATTTCACATGAGGGGAAAGGCTTTCTGTTCCGCCGTCCGCCACCGCTACCCTGCCGGTCAGACGCGTGAAAACTCGGGCCGGAGGAGGCCCGTCGCGTGAAAGTTTGACGAGGAGGACAGTTATGAAATCGATGTATTTGGCGGCCGCAATCGCGGTGACCGCCACAACCCCGCTGTACGCCCAAGACGGTCCGCCGGGTGGCCCTCCGGGCGGTCTGCCACCAGGCGTTTTGGGGCAGATCAATCTGGGTAAGGCCGGATTGTTGGGCAGCTTTTACAGCAACGATGCCTTTGGCACTGCCCAGTTCCGTATCGGTCAGGGACGTTCCACCATCGGCGCAGCAGAGGCCCCCTTTGCCCCGCAAACAGGGTACGAGGACGGGGCGAGCAACGTGATCGTTCCTTTGAACGCGCTTAAGATGTTGCCGGACGGCAAGTCCTATCTGCGATTTGGACTTGAGCTGAACTGGGCTGACGGCAGCGACGAAATGATCGAGCTGAACGGCGATATCGCGCGGCTGGATGTTCAGTATCTGACGTTCCCGAATGTGAACACGATGCTGAGCATTGGCGCGTTCTATAACAAAAGCGATCTGGAAATTGTCGGCGCGGGCACGGTCAAGAATGACGGCTATGGTCTGCGTGCAGACGTGCTGCACAAGTTTGCACCCAATTGGGGTGTGGCATCGCGCATTGAATACGCGTGGGGCGAAACAGAGCTTGAGGTCGAGGCAGGCCCCGGCATGACGCTGCGCCATGTTCAGGGTGATGACCGTCTTTATTTCCAGACCGAAGTGATCGGTGCCTACACATCGGATCAGATTGCGGGGCTGGGTTCTTGGGTGTTTCATCCGACATTCGGTATGAACTTCCAGCGCAACTTTATCGAGGAAACCACCGACAGCTTTGGTGTCTCGTCCTCTGGCGTTGTCGGGGATACCGAAGACTACGGAGCTGTCTGGGCTGTCGCGCAGTTTGAAAAAGAAGCGCCCCCCGGCCAATGGTCGCCAAGCTTTAAGCTCGGTTTGGAACACGAATACGCCAACGATCTGGATCACTACGTCGAAGATCGCAACTCGGCCATTCTGGGCGTGGGTTTGTCGCACATGGACAAACGCGGAAACCGTGTCGATCTGTCTTACACGCGCCATCACGGGCTAGAGGGCAAGCGCTACAATCAGGCGCTGGTCGCGGCCTTTACGGTGAACTTCTAAAACGATCCCTCGTGGTGGTGTCCGGGCCGGTTGCTCTGGCCCGCCACAAAAAAGGCCGCTGGAGCACTTCGCGCCAGCGGCCTTTCTGTTTTGCGCTGAGAGGGTCAGCCCTTGACGACCCGCTGGTTGATGGCGCCAAACAACGGCGTGCCGTCACGCGCCACTGCTTCCATACGGACTTGGTCGCCAAAGCGCATGAATTCTGTTTCGGGCGCGCCGTGATCAAGGATCTCGATGCCTCTGCGCTCGGCAATGCAGGACGATCCGACTTCGCGATAGGTTTCGTTTGAAACGGTGCCGGACCCGATCACTGTGCCGGCGACCAGATCACGCGAATATGCCGCGTGGGCGATCAATTGGTCGAAGCCCACCGACATCTCATACCCTTCGGCCGCACCAAAGCGTGTGCCATTCCAGTCCACATTCAGCGGCAGGTCGATCCGTGCGTCGCGCCAAGCGTCGCCCAGTTCATCCGGTGTAACAGCTACAGGGGCCATGGTGCAGGCGGGTTTGCACTGCAGCCAACCAAAGCCTGTTTTTATCTCGCGCGGGGCAAGTTTGCGCAGGGACCAGTCATTGACCTGCACCAGCAGGCGGATATGGCTGAAGGAGGCCTCGGCATCGGTGCCCATGGGGACGTGGTCGGTGATGATGCCGAACTCGCCCTCAAAATCGATACCGTCGTCTTCGGATGGAAGGGGTACATCGGCGCAAGGGGCGTGGAACCGGTCGGAAATACCTTGGTACATCAGCGGCGGCCACGTCGGCAGGGGCGCGATGTTGAACACCTTTTCCATCAATGCGCCATGGCTGTCATAGGCAGAGCCGTCCAGCCACTGCCATGCACGCGGTAGGGGCGACAGCGTCTGTGTCGGATCAAATTCGACGCCTGCGCCCGCGTTTACCGCATCATATTCAGCCTGAAGCGCGGGGGCGAACTTATCCCAGTCTTCAAGCAAGGCCTGCAACGTCGAGACCGCAAGCGCAGGGGCACAGCGGCTATGATCATGGCTGACCAGATACAGCGCGCCATCGGGGGTGCCATTCGGCAAGGTGGCAAATTTCATCGTGTACTCCTGTCATAAGAAGGCAAAAGGGCGGCCCGGAAATCGGCCGCCCTGTGTTGCGAAACCTGTGGTTCAGGCCAGCCGTCCGCCCAGCGTTTCAGCGAACCAATCGGCGATATAACTGCGGCCAAAGCTCATGTTGTCCGCCCCGACATGTTCAACGCCGCCTTCGCGTTCGGTGAAGATCTTCAGTTCACGGCGGGGGCTGTTCACCACTTGGTCGTAAGATTGGTGCGCATAATCGAGGCTGATCTGACGATCGTTCGCGCCATGCGTTACAAGGAAGGGCACCTTGATGTGCTCCATCACGCCATTCAGATTCATGCCTGCGGCTTTTGCGAAAAAGTCGTCCATGTCAGACGCGCCAAAAACCCACTGAACGTGGTTCCAATAATGCGGCACGGGGTTCTCTCCCTCGCGCTTCAGGCGCCGCTGCTGAACCTCGGCCCAGTTGTGGTTCGCCCCCCAAACCGCACCCGCGGCAAAGCGCGGCTCGAACGCACAGACGCGCGGGGCATAGTAGCCGCCCAGAGAGATACCGGTCACACCGACGCGCTCTGCGTCCACATCGTCACGTGCAGCCAGCCATTCATAGACCGGGGTTCCCCATTTCTCAGAATCGTAATGCGCGGGCATTCCCTGCTTGCGCAGGCTTTCACCTGTTCCAGGTTGATCGACGGAAAGCGTGGAAATGCCGCGCTTGGCCAGCTCGTGCGGCAGGCGCGACCAATACAAAAGCTCTTTACAGCTATCGAGCCCGTTCAGGTAGACGACGGCAGGCGCGGGCCCGTCGACACCTTCGGCTCGGGTGTAAAGGACGGGAATGGTTTTGTCGCCGTAAGGGATGTCAAAGCGTTCGACATTGTCACGCGATGCTTTCGTGCCTTTCTGAAAGGCATCAAGCCCCTTTTGAAAAGTCTCCGCGCGGCCCGGATGGCCGTGGCCCTGCATCCGTTCGGCTGTCAGGTAATATAGCGCAGCACGTTGAAGCTTGGGACCTGCCGACAACATCCGGCCTGCGGCCTCGTCTTCGCCTGCCAGATCGACAAGCTTATCGGCGACCTTCAACCATGCCGCCATAAAATCCTGCGTGCCGGCGTCTTCGCCTGCTTGTGCCTTGGCCAACAAGGGCTGGCACATATCCATGATCTCGCCCAGTTCAGCGCCGCTTGCCATTGCGATCGAAACGGACAGGTTCCAGACATAGTTGGGGAAGTAATCGAACATCGCCATAGGGGTGGCGTCTCCTTTTGATCAGATGGGTTCGGCCATCAGGCCGATGGTGCGCCCGTTCAGTGCGCCGACGTCCACGGGGGGCACTTTGCCCATTTGGCTGTCGCCAATGAGCACTGAGTTGTCCGCGATGAATTTCGCCCGCGCAAAGCGGCGGTTGCGATACGCCGTAAAGGCAGCTTCGGGCGTGTCGTGCCGGGTCAGCTCTTCGGCCAGAACAATGCCGTCTTCGATCGCCATGCCTGCGCCTTGTGCCAAATGCGGCGTGGATGCGTGGATCGCATCGCCCAACAGAACGACGCGGCCCTTGTGCCAGTCGCTGTCCACAAAGACGACTTCAAGGGGGCGGGCAACAACGTCTGCGTCTTGGGTGATCTGGTCTGCGACCGCCTTGACTTGCGGCGGGGCCAACGGACCGATGCGGTCGCGCATCGCTTCGGCCGATCCCTCTAGTGGCAGGGTCATGCCGTCGGGCTCTTCGCTGAGCAGGAACATGTACATTTGGCCTGCGCCAAGCGGCACAAAGCCTGCGTTGACGGGGCCGGAGAAAATCTGAATGCCTTCCATCTCGGGCGGCTGAGGCAGGTTATAGCGCCACACCCATTGCCCAGTGTAGCGCGCATTGGGGGCATCGGGCAGGATCATGCCGCGTGTTCTGGAAAAGACGCCATCTGCGCCGATCACGATGTCATGGCGTCCTTCGGTTCCGTCAGACAGTGCCACGGTAACGCCTGCGCCGTCATCCGTGATTGTCTCCACAGTCGTCCCAAGCCGGATGGTGACACCAAGCGCTTGGGCCCGATCCGCCAAGACCTTTTGCAGGTCGCGCCGTCGGATACCCGCGTTCGATGGGTGGTTTTCGCCCGCAAGTCGGGGTGTGTTGAAGTCGGCCACTTGCTGCCCCGCGGGACCGGCGAACAAAACAGTACGGTCAAACCCGTAGGCCTTTTCCATATAGGCATCCAGAAGATCGAGGGATGCCATGGCGCGGATCACGTTGAACTGCTGGATGATGCCTACGCCGTACACGGACCATTCGGGGTCCTTTTCGACGATTTCAACCGCGAAACCCTTGCGCCGAAGCGCAATCGCCGCAGTTAACCCGCCGATACCACCACCAATCACCAGAACCGAATCCAACTCCATCGCAGGCCTCCCCTCCCGTCGTTCGGGCAAACGCTACGGAGATGTCAGGCATTTGGGAAATGGAAGTTACGGATCGGGTGTATTCATCACTTCAATGGGTTCAAGGCTGTGAGCCGCGCGAATGATCAGGTCCCGCAACCATACTAGACGGGGGTCGCCATCGCGGTAGCTGTGCCACTGCAACGTCTGTGTCAGCGGCTCTAAAGGGAAGGGCAGCGGGTGCATTTCCAGTGGCAATGTTTCGCAGGCGGCCTTAGCCACAAGCCCATGCACTGTGGCAATCCGTTCTGTCCCGACTACAAGGTTGGGCAACGTCGAAAACGAGAACGATTTCACTTCGACGCGCCGTTCCAAACCGATCTGGGCCATCATCTCGGCTTCTAGCGATCCGGCGGAGTTGGGGGGCACCATCACCGCGTGACCTGCATTGCGGAAGTTGTCCATGGTGATTTCTGTACCGGCCAATGCGCTGCCTTTCCAGACGACGCAGACGTAAGGATCGGCAAACAGCCGTTCATAGGGATGCTCGTCCGACGCATAAGGCTCGGGCGAGACCAGCAAATCTGCCTCGCCCTTTTCCAGCAGTTTGTACGGGTGGGCTGTCTGCGGCAGCAGCCGAAAACGGACATTTGCACCCATCTCTTCGGCCATGGCGATGACGCGAGGCATCAGCACGGTTAGGGAATAGTCCGACAGCAGGATCGAAAATTCGCGGTCTGTGTTAACCGGATCGAATTCAGGTGCGGTTTCGATGGTGGCCTCGATCCGGACCAGGATATCACGCACCGCTGATTGCATGGATGCCGCCCGCGGTGTCAGCTCCATCCTGCGGCCCACCTGCACCAGCAATTGATCGTCGAAATAGGTGCGCAGGCGGGTCAGCGCATTGCTCATGGCCGATTGGCTCATGTTCATGCGGGCCGCCGCCGCGCTGACCGATTGCAAGGCCAGCAGGTTATCAAGCGCTACCAGCAAATTGAGGTCCAGCCTCTTGAACCGCATGTCTCATCCTCCCTTCGCGGCATTCGCGATGCCACGCTTTGACGGTGCAATCCTCTATGGCAAAGGGTGCCTTGTCATATTCATTAAATCAATGCAAACCATCCAGACTTCCAATTTTCGCAATAGTTCAGTGCTGCATATTGTCCCTTCCAAAAGCCGCGTCTCATCCGGGATGCGCTGGACGGAGGAGTTTCAGAACATGAGAATTATCGGGCCGGACGAGCTGATTTTCGGCGTCGACAATCTGGAGGCCAGCCGCGCATTCTTGGTCGATTACGGGCTGACGGATGCGGGCAATGATACCTTCGAGGCGCTGGATGGCACCGCCATCACGTTGCGCGCCCGCGACGACGCGTCTTTGCCCTCTGCGTTGGAAACAGGGTCTATGCTACGCCGCACCATTTGGGGCGTCGAAGATCAGGCATCGCTTGATGCGATCGAGGCCGAACTGTCCAAGGATCGCGAGATTGTTAAAAGTGACGGGCAGCTTCTGACAAAAGACGACGCTGGCTTTGAAATCGGGTTCCAGCTGACGCGCCGCCGCCCGTTGGATTTGCCCGCCGAGATGATCAATTCCCCGGGCGCGAAACCGGGCCGCGCCCCGAATGAGATCGCTGCTAACGAGGACGCAGAGGCCAAACCGCGCACCCTAAGCCACATCGTGTATTTCGTCCCTGACATGGACGTGATGGCAAACTTTTACATTGATCGGCTGCAATTCGTCATTACGGACAAATTCACCAACACCGGCCCGTTCTTGCGCCCGCAGGCAAACAACGATCACCACGTTCTCTTTATGATCCAGACACCGCCCTACATGCAGGGGCTCGAACACCTCGCGTTCCATATGCAGGGGCCGACCGAACTTATGCTGGCAGGCTCGCGCATGGTGAAAAAGGGCTACGAAAGCTTTTGGGGACCTGGGCGACACAAATTCGGATCGAACTGGTTCTGGTACTTCAATTCACCGTTGGGCACGCATGTCGAGTATGACGCCGACATGGATCACCACGATGGCGACTGGATCCACCGCCAAGGCCCAATGGGTCCGGAACAAGCGCAGATGTTCCTGTTTGAGAACGTCGAGAAGTGGGCACCGGGCGGCCCACCTCCGGGCAAAGGCGGCAAGCCTGAGTGAGCACTTGGGCCGCGCGTGAACTGGATCGGCCATTGTGTCGGATCGCTGATCTGCCCGAGGGGCAATCAGTCGGCTTCGATCCGCTGGATGAGGGCCGTGATACAATGTTTGTCGTCCGCAAGGGCGACACGGTTCACGCGTGGCGCAACCTTTGTCCGCACTATGATCGCGCACGTATGGCGTGGAAAAAGGACGAATTTCTGAACGGGGATCGAAGCCGGATCATGTGCGCCGCCCATGGCGCGCTGTTCCGGATCGAAGACGGTGTTTGCGAAATCGGCCCCTGCGTCGGCCAAAGTCTGACACCGGTGCCAATTCGGTTGCACGACGGCGCGCTCTGGATTGTCGGAGAATATGCGCCTGGTTTTAGGCGATAATGGCTGGGGCGTCAGGCGTGCCCTAGGTCCGGTGGTTTTCGAGTGATTATCAGGGGGGGTGCGGTTGCCTCCAGCCGCCTTCCTGAATGGGCCATGCGATCATCCCGCATGGCCCTTTTTCAATGTCTTTCTTTCACACGTGGTCGGTGCGATGACTTTGGGCTAAACGATCACGCCCAAACCCACGCGCCCCATGCCAAGCCAGCGATCAGCGAGCCTGTGAACGCAAAGCCAAGGTAGGCCCCGAATACACGCGGTTTCACCAGCGCCCAGACCGCAATCGCGGCGGGGATACAGCTGACGCCACCGGCCAGAACAAAGCTCATTGCCGCGCCCGGTGCCATGCCTTGGGCCAGCAGCGCGTCGACCATGGGCACAGCGGCATAGCCGTTCAGATAGGCTGGCGCGCCGATCACAGCGCCCATAATGATGGGCCAGACGCCGGTGCCCCCCAGAATGCCCGCGATCATGTCGGCGGGGACGTAGTGGATCATCAGCGCCTCGATCACATAGGCCAACGTCAGCCATTTCAGCAGGAACAGCCCGTTTTCAACCGCAGTCTCACGGAACGTGTCGCGGCGGTCCTCGTGCGGCCAGAATTTCCAGACAGGGGCCCCTTGGAACGGTTTCTTGGCGCTGCAACAGCCACCCACCTGCGGCTTTTCCCGAAGCGGATCACGGAACACGACCGATTGCGCAAAGACCATCACACCGAACCCGCCGATCAATCCAAGCCCGACAGCCGCAATGGTTTTGGCGATGGCGAAATCCCAGCCCAACGTGCCTGAAGTGATTAGAAACATGGCAGGATCCATCAACGGCGACGCCAGCCAGAAGGCCATAACCGCACTTAGCGGTGCGCCAACGGCCAGAAGGGCGGCGATAAAGGGGATGACCTCACACGAACAAAAGGGCGAAAGGCCCCCTAGAAGTGCCGCCATAAAGATCATGCGCGTTTCGCGGCCCTCAAAAGCCTTGGCCAGCAAAGTTTCTGCGCCGGTGGCTTTCAGGTAGGCCACCGCCAGCACGGCAAACAGGATAAAGGGCAGGGTGTGCCAGATCGCGCCGGCGGCGAATTCCACAGTCGGCCACAGGTTCGATGGGTCCAGAATGCCGACGATCAAAAGCAAGGCCAGACTTGCGATCCACGCCTTACCCGGGCGGGGCAGTCTGGCGATTTGTGCGGTTAGATCAGTCATGGCTGTGGCCCCCGTCTGTGCAATCGGCGCAGCATTCTTTCAGCAGGAACTCGGACAAGGCGCGCACTTCGTCATAGGCGACGGCAGCGCAGATAATGCTGCGGCCGGAACGGGTTTGTTTGACCAAGCCCGCCTGCGCCAGAATTTTCAGATGATGCGTCAAGGTCGATCCCGCGACACCCGTCCGGTCGCCCAACATGCCAATCGACAGCCCCTCGGGCCCCGCCCGCACCAAGGTGCGCAGAACGTTCAGGCGTTGTTCCGACCCAAGCGCCGCAAAGGTCGAAGCCGCGATTTCCAGTCCGATGTCGGGTTCATGTGCCAGCGTCATGGGTCACCTCTGATGATTCGATATTTCTAGAATTATCGAAATAATACCGTCTGCCAAGACTTATTTCGAAAGTTATCGAAATGAACGTGACTTTTGGCTCGGGCGCGGATGCCCTACATCTTTGTCCATGGATGACCTGCTGCATCAAATCACCACCTGCCGTTTGTGCGCTGATCGCTTCCGCGTGACTGCATCGCGCCATAGCCCGCGCCCTGTGGCGTGGTTCAGGCCGACCGCGCGGTTGCTGATCGCGGGGCAGGCGCCCGGGCTGCGGGTGCATGAAAGTGGCAAGCCATTTGATGACCGATCCGGTGACAGGCTGCGCGACTGGTTGGGCATTGATCGCGCCACGTTTTATGACCGCGATGCGATTGCCATCGTGCCTATGGCGTTCTGCTTTCCGGGCTATGACGCCAAAGGGGCCGATCTGCCGCCCCCGAAAATCTGTGACGAAACATGGCACGATCAGGTGTTCAAAACCCTGACCGATCTGCAATTTCAGGTGATCGTCGGCGGCTATGCGCACCGCTATCATCTGGGTGGCACGTTGCCTGTGACCGACCGCGTTGCCGCGTGGCGTGACCAAATGCCGGAAAAGATGCCCTTGCCCCATCCGTCTTGGCGGAATACCGCATGGTTGAAACGAAACCCTTGGTTCGAAACTGATGCGCTGCCCGCTCTACAGACCCGCGTGAAGGAGGTTCTGAATGGCTGAGACGACACCCCTTGATGATGCATTCGCCGCAATGGAGGCCGCGCCGCAAGACGATGCTGCGCGTCTGCGGTTCTATGAGCGACTGGCGGATTCAGAGCTGTTTCTGTTATTGAAGAAAGAGGCTGAGGGCGAAGTTCTGGACCCCGAGGTGTTTGAACTGACCGACGCCAGTTTCGTGCTGGTCTTCGACCGCGAAGAACGGCTGGCCGAATTCGTGGGCAAGATCGCGCCCTACGCCGCCCTGTCAGGTCGCGTCATCGCAGGCGTTCTGGCAGGGCAGGGTGTTGGCCTTGGCCTGAACCTTGAGGTCGCGCCATCGTCGCATCTGATCCCGCCCGAAGGTGTCGCTTGGTTGGCTGAAACGCTGACCGAAGGCCCGCAAGAGGCCGAGGCACGCCCGTCTGAATTCAGCGCACCGCAAGGCCTGCCCGAAATCCTGATCACGGCGCTGGACACGAAACTCAGCACCGCCACCGGTTTGGCGCGCAAGGCGTATCTTGCGGGCGTGACCTATGACGACGGGTCGCGTGGCCATATCCTCGGGATCACCGGCGCGCGTGCCGGTGCCCAGGCGCCTTTGGCCCGAGCAATCAACGAAGCTCTGGTGTTTTCCGGCATCGAGGCAGGCGCGCTGGACGTGGCGTTCTTGGAGGATGACGATCCTGCGGCGGCATCTTTGGCACGCGTGGGTCTGCGCTTTGACCTGCCCGAACCGCAGGTGCCGCAGCCTGTGGCACCGTCGGCGCCGGGGATGGACCCCGACAAGCCACCAAAGCTGCGCTAATCTAGCCTAGCGTTTCGCGGAATGTGGGTAGCGTGTCGCCCTTCGCTGGCGTCGCTTCCCACACCGCGCGGGCGATGGCGCGGGCAAGGCAGACCGATCCGGCATGGCCGAGCGCGGACCATTGTATATCCGGAGTATCCAGCGCCTTTTTTCCGGTGCCCAAGGCAAACACCAGATCACCGTCGAACGGGCTGTGCGACGGGACTATCGCACGGGCCATCCCGTCATGCGCCGCAACCGCCAGCCGTTTGGCCTGCGCTTTGGTGATCACCGCATCGGTCGCAACAATGGCGATTGTTGTGTTGCCCAGACCGGCCATGGCGGCGAACTTGGCGCTTGGCCGTAGGTCTTGCAGACCTTGGGCAGGGTCGCTGCCCAGACCGCCGAACTCATCCTCGATTTCAAAAGGCGCGGCCCAGAAATGTTTGCCGGACGGCGTCGTCACGCAGCCCATCGGGTTCACGGCGACCAAGGCCCCAACGGTGATCCCGTCGACCACCATCGATGCCGATCCCAAGCCGCCTTTGACCTGCGCGGTTTGTGCGCCCGTGCCCGCACCGACACTGCCCAAAGCGAACGTATCTGACGCAGCGGCAAAGGCCTGTGCCCCCAAAGCAGGATAGGGGTTGTCGCCCCAGTCTTTCCCACCGCCATTCAGCAAATCAAACAGGATCGCCGCAGGCACAATCGGAACGCGGGCCGATAAAACCGGAAAGCCGCGCCCTTGTTTGTGAAGCGCATCCATAACGCCCTGTGCAGCAGCAAGGCCAAAGGCGCTGCCGCCGGATAAAACCAAGGCATCCACGCCGGGGGCCGTTTTGTCAGGTTCCAGCAAATCGGTTTCGCGTGTTCCCGGTGCGCCGCCCATAACGGACACAGAACAAACCGCTGGCTCATCACAGACCAGCACCGTCGTGCCGGATTTCAGACCATCGTCCCGCGCGTTGCCGACAGACAGGCCCGCGACGTCGGTGATCAGATTGCGCGGCCCAGTTTTTGATGCAAGCCTAGATGCAGCGGCCACCATCGACCTCCATACAGACGCCGGTGATCATCGAGGCATCTTCCGAACATAGGAACGTCGCCGCCGCGGCCAGATCGTTGGGGGTGGAAAAGCGGCCCAAGGGGATGGTCGACAGAAATTTGGCGCGCATCTCGGGGGTGTCTTCGCCCATGAAGCTGGACAGCAACGGCGTTTCGCCTGCCACAGGGTTCAGCGCGTTCACGCGGATGCCCATGGGGGCCAGTTCCACCGCCATGGCGCGGGTGGCTGTGATCATCCAGCCTTTGGATGCGTTGTACCAGTTCAGACGTGGGCGAGGGGACACGCCAGCGGTCGAGGCGATGTTCAGAATGCAGCCAGCACTAGCGGCTTTGAAATGCGGGACCAAAGCGCGTGCGGTCAGGTAGACGGATTTGCAATTCACCGCAAAGACGCGGTCGAAATCGTCCTCGCTGACCTCTTCCATGGGGGCGGGAAGATGGGTGATGCCCGCGTTGTTGATCAGGATATCGACGCCGCCCAGATCGGACATGGCCGTGGCGATCATCGCATCGACGCTGTCGCCCTTGGACACATCCACATGGCAGGCGATGGCTTGATCGTTGTCAGCGATGGTTTTGGCGGCATCCAGATTGATATCGGCCACAAGCACCTGCGCGCCTTCTTCCAGAAACCGCTTTACGATCCCTGCGCCGAACCCTGATCCGCCGCCTGTGACGATCGCTTTTTTCCCTGCCAGTTTCATAGACCCCTCCCGTTTGGTCTGTCAGTCGGCTGGGTTCCCTTCCAGAAACATCAGCCATAATGCCACCGGAAGCGCGACTGCGCCGCTCCAGTAAACGGCTGTCCACATCGTCGAGGCGTACAAATAGCCCTTTTCGCGTGCGACCAGATCGTCGGGAACAACCGCATAAGCCAGAAGATAGCCAAACAGGCTGCCCGTCAATGCAATGAAGAAAGCCAAAGCGATTGCGCGCCAGCCTGCGGAAAAAAGCCGGCGCTGGTTTTCAATCAGGGTCAAGCCGATCACAAAGACAGGAATGGAAAGCAGCGGACCCATCCACCAGGCCGCTTTGAAACCTGCAACCGAGACCCTGAGGTATTCGTTCCAGTGCTCAGGAATTGCGTATTTCTCGAATACGAATTCGTCAAAGAAAGAAGGCCCAACAGCATAGATGAACTGACTGTTCGCCACGCCGAATACCGAGGCAGTCACCGTTGCAAAGCACACGAGGGCAAGAATTGTCTTCAGTCTGTACATCAGCCTCACACACGTTCGGCATCCCCTTCTATTTGTCCTAGCTCTGGACCGGAGTGAAACAAGAGTTCTGGACCAAGCTTTTGCGTGGATTCGATCCGCTGAGGCGGCATTTCGCGGATTTGCTCACTCCGATGCTGCAATGCCGCATGTGCGATAGTCTGCGACACTTCGTGGCTGGGTTTGCAATAATTCAATGTTTACATGGTTCTAGTCGGTGTGTGCCGTGCGGGACGCAGCGTCGCGGAAGTGCCGCTGGCGCTAACAGGGCTTTAGCAATCGCAGCGCAAATGTTATTGCAGGCCGCAGTGACTGGTTCGGAGGAGACCCGGAATGAGCGCCACCGCACGCAAACAGGCCCCGTTGCCGGATGATATCCGTGCCATGAAAGGCGGCACGCCGATCGTCAGTTTGACAGCTTACACCACCCCTATGGCCGAATGGATGGACGCGCATTGCGACTTTGTTCTGGTGGGTGACAGCCTTGGAATGGTGCTGCACGGTCTGCCGTCGACGCTGGGCGTGACGATGGACATGATGATCATGCATGGCAAAGCCGTGCGCCGTGGTCTGAAATCGGCGATGATGGTGGTCGATATGCCGTTCGGGTCTTACGAAGAAAGCCCCGAGCAGGCGTTCCGCAATGCCGCCCGTCTGATGGCCGAAACCGAGGCTGGTGCCGTCAAACTGGAAGGTGGCGTTGCGATGGCTGAAACGATCCGCTTTCTGACATCGCGCGGTGTGCCTGTGATGGCGCATGTCGGCCTGACGCCCCAGTCGATCAACACACTGGGCGGTTACAAGGTGCAGGGTCGCGGTGCTGCGGGTGATGCCCTGATGGCAGATGCCAAGGCTGTGGCCGAGGCGGGTGCCTTTGCCGTTGTACTTGAAAAAGTGCCGGAAAAACTCGCGAACGAAGTTACGGCAGAGGTGCATATTCCGACAATCGGGATCGGTGCCTCGGCTGGCTGTGATGGCCAAATTCTGGTGGTTGATGACATGCTTGGTCTGTTCACCAAGTTCAAAGCCAAATTCGTCAAGCGCTACGCCGAACTGGGCCATGGCGCGGAAGAGGCGATTGCAGAATATGCCAAAGACGTCCGCGCCCGCGCATTCCCCGGGCCGGAGCATGTCTTTGCCGATCAGGCCCCTGCGAAGAAGTCATAGGAACCTTTGACGTGACAGCCCCTATTATTCGTTCCCTGCCCGCCCTGCGCGCGGCTGTTTCCGAGTGGAAATCCAAAGGTGAGTGTGTGGCCGTGGTCCCGACCATGGGTGCGCTGCACGCCGGTCACCTGAGCCTTGTTGAAGCGGCCAAAGCGGGCGCAGATCGGGTGATCGTGACGATCTTCGTGAACCCCAAGCAGTTCAATTCGGCCGAGGATCTGGCGAACTATCCCCGTACCGAAGAAGACGACGCCGTGAAACTGGCGCCCTTCGGTGTGGACGCGATCTATGTGCCAGATGGCGCAACGATGTACCCCGAAGGCTTCGCAACAACCGTGTCGGTCGAAGGTCTGACAGACGTTCTTTGCGGTGCGCATCGTCCGGGTCATTTTGATGGTGTGGCAACGGTCGTGTCCAAGCTGTTCCTGCAAACGGGCGCCGATAAAGCGTTCTTCGGTGAAAAGGATTTCCAGCAGCTGCAGGTCGTGAAACGTATGGCGACCGATCTGGATATTCCGATCGACATCACAGGCTGTCCGACCATTCGCGATGACGACGGTCTGGCTTTGTCATCGCGCAACGCTCGCCTAACCAAAGACGGCCGCGCCGCAGCGCCTGTGCTCTATGCCCAGATGCAGAAACTGGCGGATGAGGTAAACGCAGGACGCGCGCTGAAACCCGCGCTGGAAGAGGCCACCGCCAACATTCTGGCCGCAGGCTTTACCGAGGTCGAATACCTTGATCTGCGCGCCAAGCTGAACCTGCGTCTGATGGAGCGTCTGGACGAACCCGCGCGCCTGTTTGCAGCCGCATGGATCGACGGCGTGCGCCTGATCGACAATATCGCGGTTTAATATTGACAGATAACCTTATGGTTGTGACGATCCCTTGTGACCAAGGCTTTTCGTCCGCCCAAGACTACGAGCGACAGCTTGGGAAGGGGCGGGAGCCCCCAAAAGCATGAGGTGAATTAAGCAATGGCTTCGGATAAATCCGACGACAAAGCGTCTACGAAAACCGCGATTTACTGCAAAAGCGATGGGCATCCCTACACTTTTATCGGTGCTTACGTTGATCCTGCTGACGTTGCCGGAATAATCGAAAGGCATGTCAGAGAACATCCCGTCGGCGTCCAGCATCACTACATCTACAAACAGGATCCGCCGGTGTCGCATGGTTGCCTGGCGCCGGATACGCTGATCTGGATGGCCGATGGATCCACACGAAAAATCGCAGAGGTTGGGCAAGGCGATCGTATTCTCGCCTGCGACGCTGATAGAAATGTCTTGGCTGATGACGTGGCGCATGTGCGCAAATCAGATCATGATCAGGTGCTGACGCTGCGCACAGGCAAGGACAGAACGATAGAAATGTCTATATCGCAGCCGATAATGACAGTTTCTGGGCCGGTAATGTCAGGGCAGCTTTTCCTACCGGCGAATTTCTATCAGCTTGCCGGCTCTCGCGACCAGTTGTCATTGGTTGAGGCTGTGCAAATGACCACTGAAACCGCGGAAACGCCCCGCGAACTGATTTCCATCCACACACAGTCAAACGGATATTTTTTCGTCGGTGAAGATGCCATTGCGGTGAAGTGCAAAGGAGGCGGGCCATACGGGCCACCGCCGGACTACCGCCCTTTGTGACCGTTATCGCGGTTAACTAAGCAGCAGCTTTTCCAACGTCCGGCCCATGACCTTGGCGCTATCGATCATGTCGGTGACGCCAATCCATTCGTCCGGCTTATGGGCCAGTTCCAGCACGCCGGGTCCGTAAGCGATGCAGTTCTTCAGCTTGCCGATCCGGTCGATGTGTTTCTGGTCATAGCTGCCGGGCGAGGCGACAAAGCTGGGGTCTTGGCCAAGGGTTTCGGCAATCGCGGCTTTGACGGTGCTGACCACAGGCGCGTCTTCGTCGGTCATCGATGGAAGGACACGGTTCAGTTCGCGCAGTTCGTAGTCGAACTTGGGGCGGTTGGCCTTAAGCCCGTCAAGAATGTCACGGATTTCGCCTTCAACCTGATCAATCGGCTCTTCCGCCAGAAAGCGGCGGTCGATGGTGATGCGGCAGCTGTCAGGCACGCAATGGGCGGGCAGGGCGGTGCTGTCTTCGGGCTCTTCCGGCTGACCGCCGTGAATGGCGTTAATGTTCATGGTCGAGGCGCGCGCGCCATCGGGGATCACCGGCATTTCGGTGCGCCGTGCAGCCATGGCAGGATAAAGCGTGGTTTCAAACTGCTCTAACACCGCGCCCATATGGCGGATCGCACAATCCCCAAGGAAAGGCATCGATCCATGGGCAATCTCGCCCTTGGTTTCGATCTCGGCCCACCATCCGCCGCGATGGCCCAGACAGATGCGATCCTTGCCCAGTGGTTCGGGGATGATCACGTGCTGCACGCGGGTTGGATCGAACCAGCCTTCCTGCGCCAGATGGGCGACACCACCGTAGCCGCCGGATTCCTCATCCGCTGTGCCGCTGATTTCGATGGCGCCAGAAAAATCGGGATGTTCCTGAATAAACGCCTCGGCGGCGATGATGGCCGCAGCCAGACCTCCCTTCATATCGCAGGCCCCGCGCCCATAGATGCGGTCGCCGTCCAGCGTGGCGGCAAAGGGATCATAGGTCCAGCCTGCGCCCACTTCGACCACATCGGTGTGGCCGTTGAAATGCACGCAAGGGCCGGGCTTGGCGCCCTCGTACCGCGCGACGATGTTCCAGCGGGGGTATTTTTCGCAATCGCCGGGTGCACCTTCGGCACGGATCAGGGTGGTTTCAAACCCCTTGGCGGCCAGCCGCTGTTTCAGCAGATCGCAGATCGCAGCATAGTTTTCGCCCGGCGGGTTCAGCGTGGGAATGCGGATCAAATCCTGCGTCAGCGCGATCAGATCATCGCGCATCCCCTCAATTCGGTGCTGCAAGGCGTCGGTCATCAAACTCTCCGGTATCTTGCCGTCATCCTTGTCGGGAAACCGCCGGTGGGCAAGGCCTTAGGGCTGCGGGATCGGGGGAATTTGACCGACAGGCAGGGGCCCGAGCGACACAACGCCTTTGTTCAGGCGCAGTTTGACGTTCAGCTGGTCGCGGTTGCCCTGAAGCGAGGCGACAAGCGTCAGCACGTCATTCAGGAACCGCACGCCATCGCGGCCAAGCCCCCAGTCGTCCTGCGCCTGTTCCAGCAATGCGCGCCAGTTTTCGGTTTCAAACGCCAGATCGCCGGTCAGGCGGCCACGTTTGTCCACGTCGAACTCACCATCCAGCGTGATGCGCGTATCGCCAAGCCCGTATTCGGCGGACTTCAGGTTGATCTGCTGGATCGCGGGGCGGTCCTTGCCCGGTGACAGGGGCGCGGCAAAGCGCAGTTCAGATTGCGCGGTCAGGCCATCGACGGTTGCCTCGTCCGAACGGGCGGCGGCATCAGCCGATAGGATCGCGCGATACAGGCCGGGTTCGACATCGGTCTGTTCGATGGCAAAGTTCACAGCGGCCAAGGCCGTGGATGTGCCGTCGCTGCTTTCAATGTTCATAAACGGGGCTTCGGCGATAAACCGGATCAGCGCATCATCCCCATTACGTCGGAAGCTGGCCAGCAGGCGTTCGCTGGTGATTGTCCAGTCGTCAGACCGGTTCGCAATCTGCTGACTGTTCGGGAAGGCAAAGATCATCTGGCGGTCGCTATAGACCATGCGCAGGATCTGGAACTGCGGGGCGCTCCATGACCAGCCTGTGTCGGGGTTTGCGATCACAAGATCGGTAAAGGTCGTATCCAACCGGTTCGGGAAACCAGCGACCGACACATCGGAATAGCTGACATCACGACCGGCGGCGATTTCGCGGGCCTTCCAGTCGTCGATCGCGGTTTTCAGCGCGTTGGCCTGAAAAAACCAGTAGCCCGACCACGCCAGCGCCGCAGCGACAATTACAAATAACAGCTTCTTCATCACTCGGCCCCTTTTCGCGCGATCTGCTTTGGTAGATATAACGCCAAACGGACAAGGACCAGTGAACATGACCCTTTGGGTTTTCGGATACGGATCGCTTTTGTGGAACCCCGGTTTCGAGGTGGTCGACACGCGCCCAGCGCGCCTGTCGGGGTATCGCCGCAGCTTTTGCATGCGGTCGATTCATCACCGTGGCACGGCCGAAGACCCGGGACTGGTGCTGGCGCTGGATGCCGAAGATCAGGCGGAATGCCACGGTCTGGCGCTTGCTGCACATCCGGACAAGACCGAAGAGACGCTGGAATATCTGCGCGAACGCGAATTGGTGTCGTCGGCCTATCTGGAACGCATGTGCGACATTGCCTTGGCCGATGGCAGCACCGTATCTGCCGTCACCTACGTGATTGATGCGGATCACAACCAGTACTGCGGCGGTCTTCCATTGGAAGAGCAGGCACAGATTATCGCCAAAGCGGTCGGCGGACGCGGCCCCAACACGGAATACCTGCACAACACGGTAGACCGGTTGCGCGTGTTGGGTATTCCCGATGCAGAACTGCAATGGCTGGATGAACGTGTTCGGGCACTTAGCGCACAAGGCTTGGCTTGTTAAAAATTGCCCGCTAGGGTTTTCCTGACGAAATACAAACGTGTCAGGAGCGGTCCTTATGGATCAGCCGGACCTCGAGGCCGAGCCGCATTTTTCGCAACCGATCCGCCAGATCCTGATGATGCTGGCGGCGCTAGGTCTGTCTGCCCTCGGGCTGGTGATGGCCCTGCCGCGTGTTCTGCCGGTATTCGAACAAAACCTGTACCTGAACGGGTTCATCTTTTTCGTGTTCATCGTCGGCGTGCTGGCCTGTTTCTGGCAGGTGGCGCAGCTTGTGAACTCGGTCCGTTGGATCGAAGGGTTTGCACGGGGTAACAACGTGGCGACTGCTGCGCGCGCGCCTCAGATGCTGGCGCCTTTGGCGGCGCTGCTGCGGACCCGTGGCCAGCGCATGCAGATCACCACGACGTCCAGCCGGTCCATTCTGGATTCCGTTGCGCAGCGGATTGATGAAGCCCGCGAAATCACCCGCTACATCGTATCGCTGCTGATTTTTCTTGGGCTTTTGGGCACGTTCTATGGCCTTGCCACCACAGTTCCCGCATTGGTCGACACGATCCGAAGCCTTGTTCCGCAAGAGGGCGAAACAGGGGGCGAGCTGTTCGGGCGTCTGATGACGGGTCTCGAAAGCCAGCTTGGCGGCATGGGCGTGGCCTTTGCCTCATCCCTTCTGGGTCTGGCGGGGTCGCTGGTGGTTGGTTTGCTGGAACTGTTTGCGGGCCACGGCCAGAACCGGTTCTACCGTGAACTTGAGGAATGGCTGTCGTCGATCACGCGCATCGGCCTGTCCCATGGTGGGGCGGAAGGCACCGATGAAATGTCCGGCGCAGCGATGGCGTTGGAACAGGTCGCGGACCAGATGGAAAGCATGCAGATGCTGTTCGCACGGTCCGAGGAAAGCCGCTCGGAAATCGAAGCGCGACTGGGGCAATTGGCAGATTCAGTCGAACGGCTGACCGAACGCATCGAGGCGACAGCGCCGTCCAGCACCGCGATGATGCGCATCGCCGAAGGTCAGGAACGCCTGATTTCAGTTCTGCAGAACCGCGAGGCGGAAGATGGCTTTGACAGCGAAAGCCGGATGCGCCTGCGGTCGATTGACGTTCAGATGCTGCGCATTCTGGAAGAAATGGCAGCGGGGCGTCAGGAAAGCATGGCTGAACTGCGCACCGATCTGGCCACGTTGAACCGCATCCTGACCCGCATCGGACGTCAGGCCGAAGCGAACGCCAAGCCGCAGAAGGTTGTTGTACGGCCTTTGCGGCAGGAAGACTAAGCCATGGCATTGTCCCGTCGCAGCGGACAGCGGTTTCAGGCCTCGATCTGGCCTGGCTTTGTCGATGCGATGACCGGCCTTTTGCTGGTGCTGATGTTCGTACTGACCATCTTTATGGTGATCCAGTTCGTGCTGCGGGAAACCATTACGGGTCAGGCCGACGAACTGTCACGGCAATCGGACCAGTTGGATGTGTTGTCGGCGGAACTGGCCGAACTCGCCGCCGCGCTGGGCATGGAGCAACAGGAAAACACTGCGCTGGAAAACCGGCTGGGTGCGCTGAACGCCACGCTGGTCGACCGCGACGCGCAACTGGCCGAACGGCAATCCATCATCAACGCCCTGACTGCGACGCGCGACCAACAAGCGGCGGAACTTGAAGCCGCCGCTGCCCGTATCGTCGAGTTCGAGGATCGCGTTGCGGCGTTGTTGGCCGATCAGGACGCGGCGAATGCACGGATATCGGACCTGATCGCCAGCCGCGATGAGATCGACGCCGCCCGCGCGGCACTGGTCGATGAACGCGACGCGCTGAACCTTGCTTTGGCGGCGGCGCGGTCCGAGATTGACGCAGGTGAGGAAGCCGCCCGTCTGGCCGCCGCGCGACGCGAGGCATTAGAGGCCCTGATCGCTGATCTTGAGGCCAAGAATGCGGATGCCGAAACGCGGATCGGTCAGTTGTCTGGGCAGGTCGATGACCTAAACACCGCCCTGACTGAAGAAGAGGCTGCGCGCCTTGCGGAAGCTGAAGCCGCCGCCGCCCTACGCAAACGGCTGGAAGAGGCGGATGCAGAGCTGACAGCCATGACCCTGTCGTTAGAGGCACAGCGCAAAGAGGCCGAAGACACGTTGACCCTGCTCGCGGCTGCACGCTCAGCACAGGCTGATCTGACGAGCGACCTGACTGCTGCGCTTTTGGCACGCCGTCAGGAAAGCGAACGCGTAGCGGACCTTGAACAGCGTTTGGATGCATTGTTGGCGTCACAGGAAACGGCGAACGCGGTCGAGCAGGAATTGCGCACCCAGTTGGCCAATGCGTTGGCCAATCTTGAAGAAACCACGTTGTCCCAGGATGACTTGCGGCGCGAGCTGGCGGAATTGAAAGCCACACAAACCACATTGGTCGCGACCGAAGAACAGCTCCGTACAGAACTGGCTGCGGCCTTGGCAGAAAAGGCCAAGCTGACCACAACCGAAGAAACCTTGCGCGCCCAACTGGCTGCCGCGCTGAGCACGCAAGAGGAACTGTCGGGCAGCGAAGAAGAGTTGCGTCAGCGTCTGGCGGCGGCTCTGGCCGCAGAACTGGCTGCGGATGCCGAAACACAAGAAGCGATGTCCGAGGCCGAACGACAGGCTGCATTGCTGGCTGCGGCGCAGTCTGAACTCAGTACAGAAGTTGCCCGCGCCACGGCCGCCCAGAAAGAAGCCGAGCTTTTGAACCAGCAGGTCGCCGCCCTGCGGGAACAGCTTGGGTCTTTGCAGGCTATTCTGGACGATGCCAAGGCGCGCGATGCTGCCGCTCAGGTCCAGCTGCAATCTTTGGGCAGCGATCTGAACGCCGCGTTGGCCCGTGCTGCCGCAGAAGAACGTCGCCGTCGCGAGCTGGAAGAAGCCGAGCGCAAGCGGCTTGAAGCCGAGGCTGCTGATCTGGCGAACTACCGGTCCGAATTCTTTGGGCGTCTGCGTGAACTGATCGGCGAACGGGACGGGGTGCGGATCGAAGGCGACCGGTTTGTCTTTTCATCCGAGGTTCTGTTCCCGCCCGGTGGCGCAGAACTTTCACCAGCGGGTCAGCGCCAGATCGCGGGCATTGCGCAAATCCTGCGCGACATCGCCGCCGATATCCCGCCCGAGATCGATTGGGTGATCCGTGTTGACGGCCACACCGACAACATCCCTCTGTCCGGTTTCGGCCAATTCGCCGATAACTGGGAACTGTCGCAGGCCCGTGCCCTGTCGGTGGTGCGCTTTATGTCGAACTTCCTTGGCATTCCGCCGGATCGCCTGTCGGCCAACGGCTTTGGCCAGTATCAGCCGATCAATACCGATGACACTGCCGAGGCGCGTGCCCAAAACCGGCGGATCGAGTTGAAGCTGACGGAAAAGTAAGCCGCTTATTCGATGCGGATTTGTGCGTTGCGGATGGCCAGAACCTGTCCTTTGCGGGTCAGCTTGACCGTGCCCGTGTAATCGCCGGGTTTCCAGCCGCCATCAGGGGCCTTGCGTCCGAACGTGCGGAACAGTTGCGGCTGGCTTTTGTCGATGGTCACGGTGTCTGCGAAAACGGGGCCGTCGGGGCCTGTCGCCTCAAACGCCATCTGGTCGCCGGTTTCCGCGTAGAAGGCAAAACCATACAGCAGCAGATCATCCTGCGGCGTCGCATCAATCCGCCGCGCGGCACCGGATTGCACATGCGCCATGCGCGGCATCCACGTGGTGAAGCTGGCAGTGAATAGGCCGGTGGTCGAATAGGGCAGATCGGTCAGCCACAGCGTTTCGCCATCCCAACCGCAGGTGTCCTTTGGGGTGGGCGAAAACGGGTCAACAACCCGACCGTCCTTCAGGACCGTGAAATGCAGATGGGCGAAGTTTGACTGCCCGCTCATCCCGACAACGCCAAGGGGTGTTCCAGCCGTCACCGCATCGCCGGTCTGAACCGCGATGCTGCCCTTTTTCAGATGGCAATAAAGCGTCTGATACCCGTTCGGGTGCCCGATCCGAACAGCGTTTCCGCATTCCTTGCCCTTTAGCTGCGGGGCGATGGCGGCGGTGTAAGGTTGGTCCAGAATGCCATCGCGGGTGACCTGAATAATGCCGTCGGCGGCGGCCAGCACCTGAACGTTGTCGGCCAGTTTGGCATCCGACATCAGCGCAAAGTCTGTGCCGCGATGCCCGTTGCGTGATTTCAGACCACAGGTGAAATCGTGTTGACGGTCGGTCGGGTCGGCATCCACGTAATCCTCGACCACGCAGGTTTCGCCATAGACGCAATCAAGCGGTAGCTGAAGAAACGGCGCCTCTGCCATCGCTGGGACGGCAGAGGCGCAAATCAAAGCGACATATGTCGCGCGCATCAGTCGGCGGTCAGAAGCGGTGGCTTGCTGCCCGAGATGCGGCGTTTTTCCGGGCCGGACAGTTGCAGATCCAGTTCGCCATCCTTGACCGCAACACGCACCACGCCGCCTTTCTGAAGCTTGCCGAACAGTAGTTCTTCGGCCAGCGGCTTTTTGATGTGCTCCTGAATGACGCGGCCCAGCGGACGCGCACCCATTTTGTCGTCATAGCCTCTGTCCGCCAGCCACTCAGCGGCCGGACGGGTCAGTTCGATGGTCACGTTGCGATCCAGAAGCTGCGCTTCAAGCTGCAACACGAACTTTTCGACGACTTGCAGGATGACCTCTTTCGGCAGCGGCTGGAAGCTGATCACGGCGTCCAGCCGGTTGCGGAATTCAGGTGTGAAGGTGCGTTCGATCGCGGCTGTGTCTTCGCCTTCGCGACGATCACGGCCAAAGCCGATTGCGGCCTTCGCCTGCTCTGCGGCGCCTGCGTTCGATGTCATGATCAGGATCACGTTGCGGAAATCAACGGTGCGACCGTTGTGATCTGTCAACGTGCCGTGGTCCATGACCTGCAGCAGGATGTTGTAGACATCGGGGTGCGCCTTTTCGATTTCATCGAGCAGCAATACGCAGTGCGGATGCTGATCAACGCCGTCGGTCAGCTGGCCACCCTGATCAAAGCCCACATAGCCCGGAGGTGCACCGATCAGACGGGAAACGGCGTGTTTCTCCATGTACTCGGACATATCAAAACGCAGCAGTTCCACACCCAGCGTATCCGCCAGTTGCTTGGCGACCTCGGTTTTACCCACACCGGTCGGACCGGCGAAGAGGTAGTTGCCGATGGGCTTTTCAGGTTCACGTAGACCGGCACGCGCCAGTTTGATCGCGGACGACAGCGCCACGATGGCGTTGTCCTGACCAAAGACCACGCGCTTGAGCGATTTTTCGAGGTCTTTGAGAACCTCTGCATCGCTTTTCGACACGTTCTTCGGTGGGATGCGGGCGATTTTCGCCACGATATCCTCGATCTCTTTCGGGCCGATGGTTTTGCGGCGCTTGCTGTCGGGCAGCAGATGCTGAGCAGCACCCGCTTCGTCGATCACGTCGATCGCTTTGTCCGGCAGTTTGCGGTCATTGATATAACGCGCAGACAGTTCCACCGCCGTTTTCACAGCTTCGGCTGTATACTTCACGCCGTGGTGTTCCTCAAAGTAAGGTTTCAGGCCCTTGAGGATCTTGATGGTGTCCGGAACCGACGGTTCGTTCACGTCGATCTTCTGGAAGCGACGCGACAGGGCGCGGTCTTTTTCAAAGTGCTGACGGAACTCTTTATATGTGGTCGAGCCCATGGTGCGCAGTTTGCCACCCTGAAGCGCGGGCTTCAGAAGGTTGGATGCATCCATTGCGCCGCCCGATGTGGCACCCGCACCGATCACGGTGTGGATTTCGTCGATGAACAGAACAGCGTCTTCATGCTCTTCCAGTTCGGTCACGACAGCCTTCAGGCGTTCTTCGAAATCACCGCGGTAACGTGTGCCCGCCAGAAGCGCGCCCATATCCAGCGAATAGATCGTTGTGTTCGACAGCACCTCGGGGGTGTCGCCGTTGACGATCTTGCGGGCCAGACCTTCGGCGATGGCGGTTTTGCCCACGCCCGGATCGCCCACCAGAAGCGGGTTGTTCTTGCGGCGGCGGCACAGCACCTGAATGCAGCGTTCAACTTCGCCCGAGCGACCGATCAGCGGATCAACGTCACCTTTGCGCGCTTTGGCGTTCAGATCGACGCAGTATTTCGCCAGCGCGGATTCTTTCTGTTCGCCGGGGTTCGAGGTGTCGGCAGAAACGGTTTCTTCTTCGTCGCTGGCACCGGTGACCGGACGGCTTTCGCCGTAGGCGGGGTTTTTGGCCACGCCATGCGCGATGAAGTTCACCGCATCGTAGCGGGTCATGTCCTGTTCCTGCAGGAAGTAGGCCGCGTTGGATTCGCGTTCGGCAAAGATTGCGACCAGAACGTTCGCGCCTGTCACCTCTGTCCGGCCCGAAGACTGAACATGGATCGCGGCGCGCTGGATCACGCGCTGGAACGCGGCTGTGGGCACAGCCTCGGATCCTTCTGTTTCTGTTTCCAGATTCGACAGGTCGTCGTCGATAAACTCGACCAGAGTCGTCCGGAGCTCTTCTGTGTCTACGTCACAGGCCTTCATCACCCGTGCTGCATCGGGCTCATCGATCAATGCCAACAGCAAATGTTCGAGAGTCGCGAATTCGTGGGAACGTGTATTCGCCAATGCCAACGCTGCGTGGATGGCCTGCTCTAGGGTGTTTGAGAATGAAGGCACTGGAGTGCTCCTCTTGTCTGCGCCGTGACTGTCGCCTCAGCATTGCCTCTTGGTATTAAAGTTTGGTCGATTGCTGTGGACCTTCAAGTGAAAACTGCATTTCTTTTGCTCACAATCTTATTCATAGCGCGTTTTTTGACCATACGGATTAGAAACTATCCTTCCGCGCGCGAATTTCAGCGAACACTTCCGTATCGGTGGCATCAATCATGCCAAGTTGGCGACGCACCGACATTTCAGAGGCGCGCAGGAACGGATTGGTAGCAAGTTCTAGCGAAAGAGATGCAGGAACAGTGGGCCTGTTGTTGCGCCGGTCCTCGGCAATGGCCTCGGTTCTAGAAATAAGCTCGGCATTGTCCGGTTCAATAGTCAGCGCAAATTTTGCGTTCGACGCTGTATATTCGTGGCCCGAGTAGATCATCGTTTCCGGCGGCAGGGCTGCCAGTTTGGACAGGCTTTCGTGCATCATTTCCGGCGTGCCCTCGAACAGACGCCCGCAGCCCAGTGCCATCAGGCTGTCTGCGGTAAAGATAGCGTTCGCCTTGGGATAATAATAAGCGATGTGCCCCAGCGTGTGGCCCGGCACGGCAATCACCTGACACAGGCCATCGCCATTTCCGCCGGAAAATCCGTCGGGCAGGGCAAAGTCCAACGGGGGCAGTTTGTCTTTCTCGGCCTCAGGGCCCATGACCATGCAGCCGTATTTCTCTTTCAACTCGGCCACGGCGCCCACGTGATCGTGATGGTGGTGCGTGATCATGATAACGCCCAGCGACCAGCCGCGTTCTTCCAGTGCTGCGATAATCGGTCCGGCTTCTGGTGCATCAATCAGGGCAACGCCGTCGGGGCCATTGACCAAATAAGCGTAGTTGTCGCTCAGGCAGGGGATCGTCACGATTTCAAGAGGCATGGTCTTTCCTTGCGCGCTTTGTAAAAGTGTCCCCAGTCAACCGCATCAGGATCGACACTGCAATGCACCTAGATGTCCGTGATCTTCACAGTTTCTATTACCGCAACGCCTTGGGCCGTGCGGCGCAAAAGGTGATCCGGACGCATGTGCGCGAATTCTGGAGCGATGTGCATGGTCAAACCGTAGCGGGTTTCGGCTTTGCGGCCCCTTTGCTGCGCCCTTTCCTGCAAGAGGCGCGGCGCGTTGTGGCGTTGATGCCTGCGCCACAGGGCGTGATCCACTGGCCAGCGGGCATGCCGAATGTGTCGGTCCTGTCGAACGAAACGCAATGGCCGCTGGAAACGGGGCATGTCGATAAGCTGGTGGTGATGCACGGGCTGGAAACATCCGAGAACCCGACGGCGGTTTTGGACGAATGCTATCGCGTTTTGGGGCCGGGGGGCGAGGCGCTGTTTATCGTGCCGAACCGAAGCGGGCTTTGGGCGCGGTCGGATCGCACGCCTTTCGGTTATGGGCGGCCCTATTCGCGGGGTCAGCTGGAAACACAGCTTCGCTATCACGACTTTTTGCCGAACACACATTCGTCGCTGCTTTATCAACCGCCGTCGACCCGCCGCTTCTGGATGAAGACCGGTCCGGTCTGGGAGCAGATCGGGCGGTCGGTGCCTGCGGTGATGGCAGGGGGCGTGATGGTGGTACGGGCGTCTAAACGCTATCCGCCGCGACCGCGTGGCGTGGGCGAAGCCGCACGGGTCCTGAACCCGCTGGATGTGCTGTCACCGAAACCGGCCAACGCGGCGAAACCCGTTTAAAGCGATTCCCCCGTTTTGTGATCACACAGACATTTGTCTAGGGTCCGAATAATTTTCGCGGCAGTGCAGAATCACCATGCAAGGGGAAAATTGTTGAATCTAGGTCGTTTGACCTGCGCACATGGTCGCACCCTTAGCGTTAACATAGGAACTAATGGCACGTTAGGTCACATTTAAGCCTCTAAGCATGTTGCTAGGTGGGGGATGCTCTGCTACATCCGCGCTGATTTTACTGTCTTGGCAAAGTCGTCAGGACAGCTTGACCGCTCTCGGGTCCCCTTCAAACGGGGCCACGGGGGCTTGTTAGCGGAAGGATGGACGTGTCTGAATCAGCTTCGATTTCCTCCGGCATCGCAGACCGATATGCTGCAGCCGTGTTCGACATCGCCAAGGAAGAAAACGCGATCGGCACGCTCGAAGCGAATGTCGATGCCCTGGCGGCGGCCCTTGCAGACAGTGATGATCTGCGGGACCTGATCAACTCTCCTGTTTATTCGCGCGACACACAAGGGCAGGCTATCACTGCTGTCGCGAAGAAAATGGGACTTACCGATATTGTGACGAATATGCTGGGCCTGATGGCTTCCAAGCGTCGTCTGTTCGTGCTGCCGGCGCTGATCGCCAGCCTGCGCGACATGATTTCCGAGCATAAAGGCGAAGTAACAGCAGAAGTAACATCTGCCGTGAAGCTGACCGCCGCTCAGTCCAAGAAACTTGCCGAAACGCTGAAAGCGCAGGTTGGCAAGGATGTGAAGATTAATGCGACCGTTGATGAAGCTCTCATCGGCGGTCTTGTCGTTAAAGTGGGTTCGAAAATGATCGACACGTCGATCCGCTCGAAACTCAACTCCCTCCAGAATGCAATGAAAGAGGTCGGATAAATGGGTATCCAAGCAGCCGAAATTTCTGCGATCCTAAAGGAGCAGATCAAAAACTTTGGCCAAGAAGCCGAAGTTGCCGAAGTGGGTCGTGTGCTTTCCGTTGGTGACGGTATTGCCCGCGTTCACGGCCTTGACAACGTTCAGGCCGGCGAGATGGTCGAATTCCCCGGCGGAATTCGCGGCATGGCACTGAACCTTGAGACTGACAACGTTGGTGTTGTTATCTTCGGTTCTGACCGTGACATTAAAGAAGGCGACGTTGTTAAGCGTACAAACTCGATCGTGGACGTTCCGGTAGGCGAAGCCCTGCTGGGTCGCGTTGTAGACGGTCTGGGTAACCCGCTGGACGGCAAAGGCCCGATCGAAGCAAAACAGCGTTCGGTTGCGGACGTTAAAGCGCCGGGCATTATGCCGCGTAAATCGGTTCACGAACCGATGGCGACAGGCCTGAAAGCCGTTGACGCGATGATCCCGATCGGCCGTGGCCAGCGAGAGCTGATCATTGGCGACCGTCAGACAGGCAAGACTGCTGTTGCTCTGGACGCGATCCTGAACCAGAAGTCCTACAACGAAGCTGCCGGCGACGACGAAAGCAAAAAGCTGTACTGCGTATACGTCGCGGTTGGCCAGAAGCGTTCCACAGTTGCTCAGCTGGTGAAGAAACTGGAAGAAACAGGCGCGATCGAGTACTCGATCGTTGTTGCAGCGACAGCGTCCGACCCGGCGCCGATGCAGTACCTGGCACCCTACACAGCGACAGCGATGGGCGAATACTTCCGCGACAGCGGCCGTCACGCTCTGATCATCTATGATGACCTGTCCAAGCAGGCTGTTTCCTACCGTCAGATGTCCCTGCTGCTGCGCCGCCCGCCGGGCCGTGAAGCTTACCCGGGCGACGTTTTCTACCTCCATTCGCGTCTGCTCGAGCGTTCGGCGAAAATGGGCGACGATCACGGCAACGGTTCGTTGACAGCTCTGCCGATCATCGAAACTCAGGGTGGCGACGTTTCGGCGTTTATTCCGACCAACGTGATCTCGATCACCGACGGCCAGATCTTCCTTGAAACAGAACTGTTCTACCAGGGTATCCGTCCTGCGGTTAACACCGGTCTGTCGGTTTCCCGCGTTGGTTCGTCCGCTCAGACCAAGGCGATGTCCTCGGTTGCCGGTCCGGTTAAACTGTCGCTGGCTCAGTACCGCGAAATGGCGGCCTTCGCCCAGTTCGGTTCCGACCTTGACGCCGCAACTCAGCAGCTGCTGAACCGTGGTGCGCGTCTGACAGAACTGATGAAGCAGCCGCAGTACTCGCCGCTGACCAACTCGGAAATCGTCTGCATCATCTTTGCAGGTACAAACGGTTACCTCGACAAGGTCGCGCTGAAGGATGTTGGTCGCTACGAAACAGAGCTGCTGAACTTCCTGCGCAACAAGCACGCAGACCTTCTGGCTTGGATCACAGACGAAGATCCCAAGATCAAAGGCGATGCCGCAGACAAAGTTAAGGCCGTTCTGGACGAATTCGCCGCTGACTTCGCGTAAGGGGGAGATAAGGCAATGCCGAATCTCAAGGACCTAAAAACTCGGATCGAGTCGGTCAAATCGACCCGCAAGATCACAAAGGCCATGCAAATGGTTGCCGCGGCGAAACTTCGCCGCGCGCAGGATGCTGCCGAAGCGTCCCGCCCGTACGCAGAACGGTTCAATGCCGTTCTGGGTGCACTGGCGGCCGCGGTTGGCGGAAGCGACAGCGCGCCCAAACTGCTGAGCGGTACGGGTAGCGACAAGGTACAGCTTTTGGTCGTCATGACGGCTGAACGCGGTCTGTGCGGTGGTTTCAATACGAACATCTCCAAACTGGCTCGTACCCACGCGCAAAAACTGAAGTCCGAAGGCAAGACGGTGAAAATCCTGACTGTCGGCAAAAAAGGCCGTGACGCCCTGCGTCGCGACTTTGGCAGCGACTTCATTGGTCACGTTGATCTCACTGAGATGAAAAACGTGAACTACGCTGACGCACAAAGCATCGCAATCGACATCCTCAAGCGTTTCGACGATGAGGAGTTCGACGTGGCGACGATCTTCTATTCCAAGTTCCAAAACGTCGTCAGCCAGATCCCGACAGCTCAGCAGATTATCCCTGCTAAGTTCGAAGGCGATGAGGCTGATCTGAGCACAACGCTCTATGACTACGAGCCGTCCGAAGAAGAAATTCTGGCAGACCTGTTGCCGCGCGGTGTCGCGACGCAGATCTTTGCTGCTCTTCTTGAAAACGCGGCATCGGAACAAGGCGCGCGTATGTCCGCGATGGACAACGCGACACGGAACGCGGGCGATATGATCGACAACCTGACGATCGAATTTAACCGCACACGTCAGGCCGTCATCACGAACGAACTGATCGAAATCATCTCGGGCGCCGAAGCGCTCTAAGAACCGGAGACGAAACATGGCAAACGCACAAGGCAAAGTGACCCAGGTCATTGGCGCCGTGGTTGACGTGCAGTTCGAAGATAGCCTTCCGGCGATCTTGAACGCACTTACCACAGACAACAACGGCAAGCGGCTGGTTCTCGAGGTTGCTCAGCACCTCGGTGAAAACACAGTACGTACCATCGCTATGGACGCGACCGAAGGTCTCGTTCGTGGTCAGAAAGTAGAAGACACCGGTTCCCCGATTTCGGTTCCGGTTGGTAACGCGACCCTGGGTCGTATTCTGAACGTCGTCGGTGAGCCGGTTGACGAAGGTGGCCCCGTTGTCGCTGACGAATACCGTCCGATCCACGCAGACGCGCCGGAATTCAACGAACAGTCCACAGAATCCGAAATCCTGGTAACAGGTATTAAGGTTATCGATCTTCTCGCGCCTTACGCGAAGGGTGGTAAGATTGGTCTGTTCGGTGGTGCGGGCGTTGGTAAAACCGTTCTCATCATGGAACTGATCAACAACATCGCGAAAGTACACTCGGGCTTCTCCGTGTTCGCGGGTGTTGGCGAACGTACTCGTGAAGGTAACGACCTTTACCACGAGATGGTCGAATCCAACGTTATTAAGCCGGACAACCTGCAGGAATCGCAGGTGGCCCTGGTTTACGGTCAGATGAACGAGCCTCCGGGAGCGCGTGCACGTGTTGCCCTGACAGGTCTGACACTGGCTGAACAGTTCCGCGACCAGTCCGGTACAGACGTTCTGTTCTTCGTCGACAACATCTTCCGCTTTACTCAGGCGGGCTCCGAGGTTTCGGCTCTGCTCGGCCGTATTCCTTCGGCGGTGGGCTATCAGCCTACACTGGCGACAGACATGGGCGCGATGCAGGAACGGATTACATCGACCAAGAACGGCTCGATTACATCCATTCAGGCCGTATACGTTCCCGCGGACGACCTTACCGACCCTGCTCCGGCGACAACCTTTGCGCACCTCGATGCGACAACCGTTCTGTCCCGTGCGATTTCGGAACTGGGTATCTACCCGGCTGTTGACCCGCTCGACTCCAACTCGCGTCTGATGGACCCGCAGATCGTTGGCGAAGAACACTACGGTGTTGCTCGTGACGTTCAGGGTATCCTTCAGCGTTACAAGTCGCTGCAGGACATCATCGCGATCCTCGGCATGGACGAACTGTCGGAAGAAGACAAACTGACAGTTGCTCGTGCACGTAAGATCCAGCGCTTCCTGTCGCAGCCGTTCGACGTTGCGAAGGTCTTCACAGGCTCTGACGGTGTTCAGGTTGCTCTGGAAGACACAATCTCGTCGTTCAAAGCGGTTGTTGCTGGCGAATACGATCACCTGCCGGAAGGCGCCTTCTACATGGTTGGCGGCATCGACGAAGTGATCGCAAAAGCCGAGAAGATGGCTGCAGACGCAGCCTAAGACCCGTGACTAGAGGCAGGGGGTGCAATCAAGCTCCCCCTTGCTTTCAAGGAGGCTCACATGGCTGAGACAATGCAATTCGACCTAGTCAGCCCCGAACGGCGGCTGATGCAGGCTGAGGTCACGTCGGTCCAGATTCCGGGTGCTGATGGTGATATGACAGCGATGCCGAACCACGCGCCGCTGATCACAACACTGCGTCCGGGCATCCTGCGCGTTGAAACAACGTCGGGCACCGAAGAATTCGTCGTCACCGGCGGTTTCGCGGAGCTGGGCGAAGGTGTTTCCGTTCTGGCGGAAAACGCTCTGCCGATGGCAGAGATGACCCAGGAAACATTCAACAAACTGGTTCAAGAGGCCAAAGAGGCATACGGTAAGGCGAAGGAAGTCTTCGAAAACGAACCGGGCCCCGTCGACGACGCAGCCAAGCTGCTGTCCGACATGGTCAACATCGGTGGTCACATCGGTTTGACGGCTGACGACTGATTTCAGTCTGATACAGATTAACAAAAGCCCCGGTCGCTGATGCGCCGGGGCTTTTGCTTTGGGGCAACGCTGGGAACAGGTGCGTCGCCTTATCCTGTCAGGAAGCGGTATCGATCAGGCGCAGTGGCGGAGTGGCTGCGGCTGCAGCGGACTTGCGAAGCACCACGGAAAGGATCGCTGTGCCGGTGATCTCATTCTCGGCCAAGGCCGTCATCAGATCGCGTACGCCGCAATCCACGGTTTTCTGGCGATCGGTTTGCGCTTCAGCGACGACTTCGATCTGGATCTGATCGACATACTGGCTTTTCAGAAGATGTTCTTGCAGCTCGACCGCGCTGTGGACGCCCATGTACAGACACACACGGGTGCCCGGACGCAGTTCGGACAGCCACTCGGCCGGGCCATCGTTTGTCGCGGTACGGCCTGTTGTCATGATCACGGCATCGATTTCCTGCCGTTCTGTCAGGAACCGGTTTTGCGCGGCACAGGCAGCGGTGGCCGCTGTGACGCCCGGCACGATTTCAAACGCAATGCCGGCGGCCGCCAGCGCCTCGGCCTCTTCCAGACCTCGGGCGAAGATGCCCGGATCCCCGCATTTCAGACGCACGACCCGTTTGCCCTGCTTGGCGGCAGACACCAGAATGTTGCTGATCTTATCTTGCGGCCAGCTGTGATTGCCGGGCGCTTTGCCGACATAAACGCGTTCCGCATCACGGCGGGCCAGTTCCAGAATGTCGGGATCAACCAGACGGTCGTAAAAGATGATATCGGCCTCTTGCAGGCGCTGGACGCCACGCAGAGTGATCAGGTCTTTCGCGCCGGGCCCTGCGCCAACCAAGGCGACGCTGCCGCCTTGCTCACGGCTGAATTCGCCGGTTTCGATGGCGGTTTTGATCTGTTTGGCGGCGTCACGTTCTGCGCCACGGGCGTGTGCGTTGCGCACGGGGCCATTGAACACCCAGCGCCACAGATCACGGCGGTCGCGGGGGCCAAGGCGATTGGCAGCAAGATCGCGCAGGCGACCGGCCAAAGCGGCCAGATCACCCAGTCGGGGCTCAAGCTGTTGTTCGATCTTGGTTTTGATCTGTCGGGCCAGAACGGGGGCTGTGCCCTCGGTGCCGATGGCGACCACGACAGGGTCACGGTCAACGATGGACGGGGTAATCGCGTCGCACAGGTCGGGCTGGTCAACCACGTTGACGACAGCGCCAGCGGCCTTCGCCACCGCATGCGAGGCCGCATCGGCGCCGGGGCAGCCGGTTGCGATAAAGACCAATGCGCGGTCGGTGAAATCGGCCTGAGTGACCACAGCGCTTGCCTGCGTGATCTTGCCTTCGTCGCGCAGACCTTCCAGTTCGGGGTCCAGATCATCGGCATGCACAATGATCTGCGCTTCGGTTTTCAGCAGCAGACGCACCTTTTGCGCGGCTTGTTCCCCGCCACCGACAACGGTGACGCGGCGACCGGCCATTTGCAGGAACATGGGGAAGGTCTTCATGCCGAGATCCTTTGTGTGTCGTGTCTTTTTTCCCAAAGGGACTGTGCCAGCGTTGTGCATTCTTCGGGCGAGGCAGCCGCGCCAAGCGTCCAAAGGGCCAAGGCCGCTGTGCCGATCACCGTCGCTTCGGCGAACGGGTTCATCAGCGATCCGTCCCACAACGCCATGATGTCGACGGTTTCATCTGCCTCGTGCAGGCGGCGGTGTTCATCAAGGATCGGGGGCGTGGTGATCTGGATGTGTTCACCGTCGCGCAGACCGAACAGCGTGATGTCCTTGGCGGGGTTGCGTTCGAATTCGCCGCCGCCGCCTTTGATCACGGTCAGGGTGGTCTGGCCCATCATCTGCGCGGCTTGCGCCTGAAGTCCGCGATAGGACGGATGGAACACGCCCTGAACGCTGGCGGGTGCGTTCGATGGGTTCCACATGCGCAGAACCGTGTTGATGCAGGACCGAAGACCGAAGGTATCGCGCAATTGCAGAAGGCGGAATGCCTCGGGGCACAGCTGTTCCAGCGGAGAATAGATCACGTCGGGGCCAACGGCATCCAAGGCAGCGCGAACGTCGGCCTCTTCCCGTTGGTGGCTGTTCCAGCCGTGCATCGACACGCGGTAGCCCGCTTGCGCGACCAGACGGGCCGACAGCAGAAACAGCGGCGCACCACGGGTGCGGCCTGCGGCATAGCTGGGCCAGTCCAGATCGGCAGGCTGCAGGCTGCCCGACACATGGTCGCGCAAGGCCTGTGTGAAACCGGCGATTTCTTGCGGCTCCTCTCCGCGCAATCGCAGGACCATCAGCAAGGCTCCTACCGCCTCGGGTTCGGCTTGATCCGTCAGGATCAGGGTCATTGCCGCATGTGCCTCTTCAAAGGTCAGAGCGCGTGCGCGACCTTTTCCTCGGGCAACGATACGTACAAATGTTGATAGGCTCATTCCGCCGCCATTGCTGGGCGAGCTTTGGCAATCAATGCCGCAAGCTCTGGTTTGCACGACCCGCAGTTTGTCCCTGCGCAGGTAACCTCCCCCAGCGCTTCGACTGTGTTGGCCCCGTTCGCAACCGCATCGCGCAGCGTGTTCAACCCTACGCTGAAACATGCACAAACAGTTGGTCCTGGATCCGGCTGATCAGCAGCGCTGCGGCCAGCCAAGGCAGTCATGGGCGCGGTTTCGGTACCCACCAGAGAAATAGCATGTCGGCGCGACAGTTGCACCGGCTTAAGTGCTGAAAAAAACAGCGCTTTAAGAACTTTGCCTGAATAAAGGGCAATTCGGGTCAGGCCCGTCACGGGATCTTCGAGGATGGCAACCTCTGACTCGGCGATGCCAGTCACGGTGCGGGCCTCGGACACCCAGTCGGTCGGGCACTTCATGCCCGCAACTTCGGCCTGCCAACCGGTTTCGGTCCGCGCGATGGCGGCGTAGGGGCGGGTTGGCTCCATTTCGACGATAGAGGCGGCAAAGCCGTACCACGCGGCGTCCATCCGTTCGGCGCTGACCTTACCCGCTTTCAGCGCGGGTTGGCCCGAGGTTGGATCGGTGATCGATGTGACCAGCGAATTCACCGTGCCGCTGCTGGATTTCTGACGCGTCCAGTGCATCGGCGCGAACAACTGGCCTTTGGCGACCCGGTCGGTGACCAACGCACGGAACGTGGCGCGGCCTTCGTTCGATTGCAGGCGCAGCAGATCGCCCAAGCCCAGACCAAGGGCCGCTGCGTCTGCGGGGTTCACCTCGACATAAGGCTCGGCAAGGTGGCTGCCCAGTTTGGGCGCTTTGCCCGAGCGGGTCATGGTGTGCCACTGGTCGCGGATACGACCTGTGTTCAGGTGGAAACCGGTGTGCGCGATGGGGGTTGGTGGCGTGATCGGCAGCATCTTGGCTTTGCCGTCGGCATGATAAAAACGCCCATCGGCAAAAAAGCGGCTGTCATTGTCAGGCCACTGGCGCGGGATCATGTTGGCATAGTCCACGTCGGCGAAAACGCTTAGGTCCAAATCACGGGCAAAACCGCTGGCCGCGTCGGATAGCGCAACGTATTCGGCAAAGACATCTGCAGGGCCATCGTAGTTGAACGCCTCGGCCCAGCCCATGCGGGCGGCCACGTCGCTGATGATCTTCCAGTCAGGGCGCGTGTCACCTGGTGCGGGCAGGAAAGCGCGCTGGCGGGAAATGCGGCGTTCGGAGTTGGTGACCGTGCCGTCCTTCTCGCCCCAGCCCGTCGCGGGCAGCAGAACATCGGCCAGATCGCCAGTGTCCGTGCGGGCCATGATATCGCTGACGGCGACGAAGGGCACATTCCGGATCGCCTCGGCAACGCCATCGGCGTCGGGCATGGATACGGCGGGGTTTGTGGACATGACCCACAGCGCCTTGATCTTGCCGTCGGCGCAGGCGTTGAACAGATCGACAGCCTTCAGACCGGCCTGCGTGCAGATGGTGGGGCTTTCCCAGAAACCCTGAACCGCATCTCGGTGATCGGCGTTTTCGATATCCAGATGGTTGGCCAGCATATTGGCCAAGCCGCCCACTTCGCGACCGCCCATGGCGTTGGGCTGGCCTGTCAGGCTGAAGGGGCCACAGCCCTCTTTGCCGATGCGGCCGGTGGCAAGGTGGCAGTTCAGGATCGAGTTGACCTTATCGCTGCCGCAGACAGACTGGTTCACGCCTTGGGAATACAGCGTCATGACCTTATCGGTACCGGCCCAGAGGCGATAGAACGCCTCAAGCTCGGAAGCGGTCAGGCCGCTGTCGGTGGGGGTGCTTGCCTGCGCCTCGGCCACGGCGGCGTCAAAGCCGTTCACGTGGGCTGCAACATAGTCCGCATCAACGTGGCCGTTTGCCACCAGATGCGCCAGAAGGCCGTTGAACAGCGCGGCATCGCCATCGGGGCGGATGCGCAGGTGCATGTCGGCAATATCGCTGGTCGCGGTCAGGCGCGGATCAACGTTGATCACACGAAGCGACGGGCGTTCGGCTTTGGCCGCGGCGATGCGTTGGAACAGAACGGGGTGACACCACGCGGTGTTCGACCCCACCAGAACGATCAGATCGGCCTGCTCCAGATCGGAATAGGTGTTCGGCACAGTATCGGTGCCAAAGGCGCGTTTGTGGCCCGCGACGGACGAGGCCATGCACAAACGGGAATTTGTATCGATGTTCGCCGAACCGATGAAACCCTTCATCAGCTTGTTGGCGACATAGTAATCTTCGGTCAGCAACTGGCCCGAGACGTAGAACGCGACCGAGTCCGGACCGTGTTCACGCACGGCTTCGGAAAATTTCGAGGCCACCAGATCAAGCGCTGTGTCCCAGTCCGCCTGTTCGCCAGCAATCTGCGGGGCCAGTAGGCGGCCCGACAGATCGATGGTTTCGCCAAGGGCCGATCCCTTGGAGCACAGGCGGCCAAAGTTGGCGGGATGGTTAGGGTCGCCTTTGATCGTGCCATCCGCACCAGCCAGCACGCCACAGCCCACACCACAGTAGGGGCAGGTTGTCCGTGTCAGCGTCATTCGGCAGCCACCTGACGTGTGCGCAAGAACGCTGCATCCAGAAGGATGCGCCCGTTTTCAACGCTTGCTGGATAGGTTTGCACCTGACCTTCGTCGGCCCCCTGAGCCTGACCTGTTTCCAGCGAAATGACCCAGTTGTGCAGCGGGCAGGTGACGGATGAACCGTGCACGATGCCCTCGGCCAAGGGGCCTGCCTTGTGGGGGCAGGCGTTGTCCAGAGCATAGACCTCGTCCTCGGCCGTGCGGAAAACTGCAACACAGCCTTGGCGGGTTTTGACAACCCGCGCGCCACGGCGCGGGATGTCGTCTAGCGCGGCAATGTCGATCCAGTTGGTCATTCTGCGGCCTCCAGTGCGAGATCAGCCAGAGGCTGGTAAGTTTGCGCTTTGTCCTGAACGTGCTGCGCCCAAGGATCTTTGCGGTAGATGGACTGGGACAGCTCGAACCGTTCGATCAGCGCCTTGCGTTCTTCCAGATCGTCGACAACGCGTTCCTTGACCCAATCAAGGCCCACCTTGGCGATGAATTTGTAGGGGCGATCCAGATACTTGGCGTGCTCGCGATAAAGCTGAACAAAGGCCACGGTCACGTCGATCGCTTCCTGTTCGGAATGCACATCGACCAGACGTTCGGTTTCTTTCACGTCCATACCGGCGGCACCGCCGACGCTGACCTGATAACCGCTGTCCACACAGATCACGCCCACATCCTTACAGGTCGCTTCGGCGCAGTTGCGCGGGCAGCCGGACACGGCCAACTTAACCTTATGCGGTGTCCAGGACCCCCACAGCGCCTTTTCCAGCTTGATGCCAAGGCCGGTGCTGTCTTGGGTGCCAAAGCGGCAGTGATCTGTGCCGACGCAGGTTTTTACCGTGCGCAGGCCTTTGGAATAGGCGTGACCGGAGACCATGCCAGCAGCGTTCAGATCGGCCCAGATGGCAGGCAGGTCTTCGCCTTTGACACCCAGAAGGTCGATACGCTGACCCCCTGTGACCTTTACGGTCGGCACTTTGTATTTGTCTGCGGCATCGGCGATTGCACGCAGTTCGTCCGGCGTGGTGATACCACCCCACATCCGAGGAACGACGCTGAATGTGCCGTCTTTCTGGATGTTCGCGTGTTTGCGTTCGTTAATGAAACGGCTTTGCGGATCGTCCTGATATTCCAGCGGCCAGTCGGCCAGCAGGTAGAAGTTCAGGGCAGGGCGGCACACGTGACAGCCGCAGGGTGTTTTCCACCCGCATTCCTGCCAGACCGCTGCCATCGATTTCAGTTCCTGCGACTTGATCATGCGGCGCACGTCTTCGTGCGTCATGTCGGTGCAGGCGCAGATCGACTGGCTTGTGGGGATGACAAAATCATCGCCCAGCGTGACCGCCAGAACCTGCTCTACCAGACCTGTGCAGGTCCCGCAGGAACCCGACGCCTTGGTTGTGGCACGGATCGCGGCCAGATCGGTGGAACCGGCGGCGATTGCATCCTCGATGTCCCCTTTGCAGACGCCGTTACAGCCACAGATTTCCGCATCACGCGGTAAGGCTGCAACGGCTGCCAAAGGGTCCATTTGGGCACCCCCTTGGAAGGCGGGGCCAAAGATCAGGGTTTCGCGCATGTCCGAGATATCGGTCTTGTCGCGGATCAGGCCGAAGAACCAGTTGCTGTCGGCGGTGTCGCCATACATCACGGCACCAACGACCACGTTGTTTTCGATGACCAGACGGCGGTAGACACCGCGCGACGGATCGCGGAAGACGATGTCTTCGCGGCCTTCGCCTTCGGCAAAGTCGCCTGCGCTGAACAGGTCACAGCCGGTGACTTTCAGCTTGGTGGACAGTTCTTTCTGAACATACTGCGCCTCTTCCCCCAGCAGGGTTTTGGCGACCACCTTGGCCTGATCGTAAAGCGGCGCAACAAGGCCAAAGATCGCCCCGTTGTGTTCGACGCATTCACCAACGGCCAGCACATCTGCATCGGATGTGACCATCTGGTCGTCTACGTGGATGCCTTTGCCAACAGCCAGACCGGCCTCGGCCGCCAAGGCGACGTTCGGGCGGATGCCGACCGCCATGACCAGCAGGTCACAGGGCAGTTCGGTGCCGTCGTCCAGCAGAAGGGCGCGGACATGGCCGTCTTTGCCCAGAATTTCTTTGGAATTCGCACTGCATTTGACGGTGATGCCTTTGTCCATCAGCGCCTTGCGCAGCAGGTAGCCTGCCGCCTCGTCCAACTGACGTTCCATCAGGTGACCCATGATGTGGACCACAGTCACGTCTGCACCGCGTGCGGCCATACCAGCCGCGGCTTCCAGACCCAACAGACCGCCACCGATCACAACAACCTTGTTGTCGGGACCCATGGACATCATCCGTTCGGTGTCTTCCAGATCACGATAGGCAATCACGCCTTCCAGATCGTGACCTGGCAGGGGAATGATAAACGGGTTCGAACCAGTGCCGAACAAGAGTTTATCGTAGGGCAACACGTCGCCATTGGCAGCCGTTACCGTTTTGGCGTCACGGTCGATTGCAACGACCTTTTCACCGAAACGGCACGTCACGCCGTTCTCTTCGTACCACGCAGAATCGTGGATCACGATGTCTTCGTATGTTTTGTCTCCCGCAAGAACGGGGGACAACATGATGCGGTCGTAGTTGCCGCGAGGTTCGGCATTGAAGAGGGTTACGTCATATTCGCCGGGAGCGGCGTCGAACAGTTGTTCGAGCGCCCGACCACTGGCCATACCGGCCCCAATGACGACGAGTTTTTTAGTCATGCCCAGAATTTCCACCAAGGTTTTGCAGGAGTGGTCTCATTTGCCGCCGCGCCTGTTTCGATCTTGTCGGAATAGGCGGCGTCGATCATGACACCGGAGAGGATAGTGTAGGCTTCCAGCCATGCGGCTTTCAGTTCAGGCGTGAAATCATCGCCCAGACCTTTGTCCAGCGTGTAGATCAGCGCTTCGCCTACGGGTGCATAGTGTTCTGCCTTCACACCGTAATCGATGTGCTTGACGGCAAGCTGTTGAGCAACTGGAACGATTTTATCCAGATCTTTCAGTCCGTTGACGACAACGCCAAGTGTGGTCATCAGCTTTTTGCCCTGCTCGCTGATGTCGCCTTTGAACATAGGCTTCACCTCGGGGGCGATTTCGAACAGGCGGGCATAGAAGATGCCGGCTGCGACGTCCGAAATAGGGGCCACTTTCTTGAAGCTGGCCTGGATCATATCAATCTGGTTTTCGTTCATTAGTTCACTCCGCTGCTATAGTTGTTGGTTGTGGCTTTGGTTTCGGCTTTGCGCCGTGTTCGTACTCTTCGAGGAAATCGAGAACCTCTTGGCGGTACGTGTAGTAGTCAGGGTGTTCCAACAGAGCTTTGCGGGTGCGCGGACGCGGCAGTTTCACGTCAGTGATCTTGCCGATTGTCGCTTGTGGCCCGTTTGTCATCATGACAACGCGGTCCGCCAGAAGAATGGCTTCGTCGACGTCATGGGTGACACAGATCGCGGTGACTTTGGTCCGTGACCAGACCTCCATCAGAACCTCTTGCAGTTCCCAACGGGTCAGACTGTCCAGCATGCCGAATGGTTCATCCAGAAGCAGCAGCTTGGGGGACAGGGCAAAGGCGCGGGCGATGCCGACGCGCTGTTTCATGCCGTTGGAAAGATCAGATGCAGATTTATCCATCGAGTCAGCCAGACCGACCCGCTCGAGATAGTATTCAACAACATCCTGACGCTCGGCCATGCTGGCGCGCGGGTAAACCTTGTCCACGCCGATGGCGACGTTTTCCTTGGCAGTCAGCCAAGGGAACAGGTTGGGCGACTGGAACACAACGGCACGTTCAGGGTCTGCGCCCTCGACGTGGCGACCGTCCAGTTTGATCGCGCCTTTGGAGATGCTGTTCAGACCAGCGGCCATTGTCAGAACCGTGGACTTACCACAGCCCGAGTGGCCGATCAGCGAAATAAACTCGCCCTTGTTGACCTTCAGTTCGAAGTCTTCGACCACGGTCAGCGGGCCTTTAGGCGTCGGGTACACTTTGTGCAACTGCGAGAAGTCGAGGAAACGTTCTTCGATCATGCCTTCGGTCGCTTGGGCAACCGCCGCAGGAACACCGTGGATCGGGGTCACGTCCGGCAACAGCTTGGTGCCTTCGGCTTTGGCCTCGATGCCCACGTCCATCAGGTAGTTCGTGACTTCCATCCGCAGTTTCTTGAACGTCTCGTTGTGGTTCATCGCGGTTTGTTCGCGTGGGCGGTCCAGCGTGACCTTGAATTCCTTACCCAAGGTGCCGTCAGGGTTCAGCGCGATGATGCGGTCGGCCATGACAATGGCTTCGTCCACATCGTTGGTGATCAGAACGCAGGTCTGTTTTTCCTCAGCCCAGATGGATACGATTTCATCGGCCAGATTGCCCCGTGTCAGCGCGTCCAGCGCAGACAGCGGTTCGTCCAGCAGCAAAACTTCGGGGTTCATCGCAAGGGCGCGGGCCACATTCACACGCTGGCGCATACCGCCAGACAGTTCCGCAGGGCGGCGTGTTTTGGCGTGGCTCAGGCCAACCATTTTTACGTAGTGATCGACTTTGGCCTTCTTTTCGGTCTTGGACAAATCGGGGAACACCGTGTCGACAGCCAGTTCGACGTTTCCGTCCACCGTCAGCCACGGCATCAGCGAATAGCTTTGGAAAATCACGCCGCGTTCAGGGCCGGGACCCGTGATCGGTTTGTCTTTGAAAGTCACAGAACCGGTTGTCGGCATTTCCAGACCAGCCAGCAGGTTGATCAGGGTTGTTTTGCCGGTTCCCGAGAAGCCGAGAAGGACAAGGAACTCGCCCTCTTCGACCTCAAGGTTGATGTTCTTCAGAACTTCGGTGGCGGCGGTGCCTTCGCCAAAGCCTTTGGAAACGTTATCGAGTTTCAGGATAGCCATGGGGATTACCGGTTGTTGGTGAAGGTAAAGGCGGCCTGGATCGCGTACATGATCCGATCAAGCAGGAAGCCGATGATGCCGATGGTGAAGACAGCAACCATGATCTTGGCCAGCGACTGGGAAGAGCCGTTCTGGAATTCGTCCCAGACGAATTTGCCAAGGCCCGGGTTCTGCGCCAGCATTTCAGCGGCGATCAGAACCATCCAGCCAACACCCAGCGACAGACGCAGACCAGTGAAGATCAGAGGCAGGGCGGACGGCAGAACCAGTTTGGTGATTTTGGTCCATGTGTTCATTTTCAGAACCTTGGAAACCGACACCAGATCCTTGTCGATGCTGGACACACCCAGCGCGGTGTTGATCAGAGTGGGCCACAGCGAACACAGGGTCACGGTGATGGCCGAGATCAGGAAGGATTTCGAGAACATGCCGTCGTTGGTTGTGTAGACGGCGGATACCACCATGGTCACGATGGGCAACCATGCCAGCGGGGAAACGGGTTTGAAGATCTGGATCAGCGGGTTCAGCGCGGCGTTGGCTGTCTGGGACAGACCGGCCGAGATACCCAGCGGGATCGCGATGACAGATGCGATCAGAAAGCCGAAGAATACGGTTTTGATCGAGGTCCAGATTTGATCGTAGTAGGTCGGTTTGCCGGTGTAGACGCGCTCTTTGACCTTATCGGCTTGGCCGTTTGCGATCAGCTTGGCGTTACGTTCGTCCTGACGCACGTAGAACGCGGCTTCTTTTTCGGTTTCGCGAACGGCGTCTTCGTGCAGGTTGATCACCTGTTCCCAGACCTGAACAGGTCCCGGGATCGCGCCAAGCGATGTTTGAACTTTGGGTGCAAGGCTGCCCCATGCAACAAGGAATGCGCAAATCGCCAGCACAGGCACGCCCAGCAGGCGCCAGATTTCTTTGGCTTGGGCGCTGGGGTTGTCACCTGCGACAGCACGCAGGATGGGTGTGACCCAAGACAGGCCTAAGGCGCTAAACCAAGCGTCAGCTTTGTTGATGCGGGTGAAGAGGCGTGCACGGCGGGCTTCGGCCTCTGCGTCGACGACTTCAGGATCAATGGCGGTCATTAGGAGTGTCCTGTGATCAGGTAGGGTTGAGAAAGAGGGGGAGAGAAAAGGCCCCCCTGCGATAGTCTGCAGGGGGAGCAGGGAGAGGTGTGTTTAGCCTTTGACTTCGCTGCCAACGACAATCTGTTCGCCTTTCAGGCCGATCGGCAGGCTGTCGAGGTAGGCGTTCGGCGCTTTGCCGTCATAGGCGATGCCGTCGATGATATCTTCGGCAGGTGTCGGCGCCTTGAAGCCGTCGCTGTCCCAAGGGAAGTCAGCTTCGTTTGCCAGACCTTCATCAACCAGCATACGCGCTGCGTTCAGGTAGATGTCGGGGCGGTAAACGGACTTGGCTGTTTCTACATACCATTCGTCGGACTTCGGCTCGGCGATTTGGCCCCAGCGGCGCATCTGTGTCAGGTACCAGATCGCGTCCGAGTAGAAGGGGTATGTCGCGTTGTAACGGAAGAACACGTTGAAGTCGGGAACTTCGCGAACGTCGCCTTTTTCGTATTCAAAGGTGCCAGTCATCGAGTTCGCGATCACGTCGTAATCCGCGCCCACGTATTCGGAACGGGACAGGATTTCGACCGCTTCAGGACGGTTGGCGTTGTCGTTTTCATCCAGCCAGATCGCCGCGCGGATCAGCGCTTTGGTCACAGCTGCTGTGGTGTTCGGGTACATTTCCGCGAATTCTGCGGTGATGCCGAATACCTTCTCGGGGTTGTTCTTCCACAGTTCGTAATCTGTGACGACAGGAACACCGATGCCTTTGAATACGGCCTGCTGGTTCCACGGCTCACCTACGCAGTAGCCAAAGATTGTGCCCGCTTCGAGCGTGGCCGGCATCTGCGGCGGAGGTGTTACGGACAACAGAACATCCGCGCCGATCTGGCCGGAAATGTCTTCGGGCGAATAGTAACCCGGGTGCAGGCCACCTGCCGCCAGCCAGTAGCGCAGTTCGTAGTTGTGTGTGGAAACAGGGAAAACCATGCCCATGTTGAACGGGATGCCTTGGTCTTTGTAGTCCTCAACAACCGGTGCCAGTGCCTCGGCGCTGATCGGGTGCTGCGGGCGGCCATCGTCCATTTTGGGGATATTCGGCTTCATCTGTTCCCAGATTTCGTTGGAAACCGTGATGCCGTTGCCGTTCAGGTCCATCGAGAACGGTGTGATGATGTGTGCTTCTGTACCGAAACCGATTGTCGCCGCCAAAGGCTGACCCGCCAGCATGTGCGCGCCGTCCAGCTGACCGTCGATGACGCCGTCCAGAAGAACCTTCCAATTCGCTTGTGCTTCCAGAGTGACGAACAGGCCTTCGTCTTCGAAATAGCCGTTTTCATATGCTACAGCGAGCGGTGCCATATCGGTCAGCTTGATAAAGCCGAAGGTCAGCTCGTCTTTTTCCAGATCAAGCATCTCGGCGCTGGCGGGCAGGGCCACCAGCATGCTTGATGCAAGAGCGTAAGAAAGAAGTTTTTTCATTAGACGTCCTGTCGTTTTGGCCATCAGGGCCGGGAAAAGAAAAAAGCCGCGCGTCTGAGCGATGACGGGGAGGATGTCATCAAACAGACGAGCGGCTTTGCTCGGATATGTGTTGGTGCCTACGTCGGTACCGGAAAGTCGTGGGCGTCTATGCCCTGTGAATACATTCTATGAAGGCCGTGTGCGGCTCAACAAAGGTTCCCGTTTTTTTGCCAAGATTCTGCTGCATCGCAGAAACTGCCTAAAAAATAGTCAAACTTCCTGACCTGAGTCGAAGATTTTGCCGTCAAAAAATGCGTCTGGCCCCAGAATCAGGTGCCCGCGAGCCGATGCAACGGCTGTCGCGTGACGCATTGAGCCCTCAAGTTTCTCGGATGCGCCGGGCATATCGGCCCCAATTGTGCTCAGGTGCTGACGGTACAGATCAGACCGGAAGCTTTTCTTGGCCGTTTCGATTCCCTCTGCATCGGCATTCAGACGCGCCGCGATCCATGCGGCCTGACTGCGCCACGGGAAATTGGCGGCATGGCGGTTGAAGATCAGGAAGTTTTCGACGTGTTCGCCCGGAAGGCCCATGTCAGGCGACAGCGAGTTGCTGATAGCAGGGTCGATCACCGTGTCCGGCAAATCCAGATGTGCGCTGCGGCTGAGAATGTCGACGGCGAGAGGTTTGTTCGAACCGGTATCCAGCCACCGGGCCGCCTTATAGATAGCGCGCATCAGTGCGCCGCAGGTTTCGGGATTTTCGTTCGCCCATTCATGGCGCACGGCCAGAACCTTTTCCGGTGCGAACTGCCAGATAGCAGAGCTTGGCAGGATCAGGCGGCCAACGCCGCGCGCAACAGCGACACTGCCCCAGGGTTCGCCGACGCAGAATACATCAACCAGACCGTTTTCCAGCGCATCGGCCATACGCGGCGGCGGGGTGGTGACAATCTCGATCTCGATCCCTGCTTCGGCGGCCTTATCTGACAGCCAGTATTCAAACAGCAGCCGGTGCATCGAAAATGGAAAGGGCACGCCAACGCGCAACTTTCCTTTGACCGCGGCCAGCAGGGCCTCGGCGTTCAGCTTGGGGTCGGCGAAAGGCACGTCGCCCATCGCTTTGGACATGTCCTGTGAAACGCCGATGATCGTGCCATTGACCGACAGAACCATCAGCGCATCGATCTGGGCCGACAATCCGCCCAGCCCCATGGACATCGCAACCGACATCGGTGCCAGCATTTGGGCCGCTTCAAGATGCCCAAGCGCAAGCATATCGCGCAGCGCCGACCATGACGGCTGTGGCGTCAGTGTCAGTTCCAGACCTTCTTCGGCTGCGAAGTTCAGTTCTTTCGCGATGATCAGCGGGGCAGAGTCGATCAGCGGAACGTATCCGCAATTCAGGTGTGTTGCGCTCATGACAGCAAATCCGATGCGGTCACGAGGGCCTGCGCGACGTCGATCACCTTTTTCCCCTGATCCATCGCGGATTTGCGTAGCAGGGCGTAGGCTTCGTCTTCGCCAATGCCGCGCGCTTTCATAATAAGACCCTTCGCACGGTCGATGGTTTTGCGATCTGCCAGCGCGCGTTTGGCCGCGTCCAGTTCGGTCTGCATTTTACGCATGACCTGAAACCGCGCGATGGCCGTTTCGATCACCGGTTTGATCCGGTTCATATGCAGCCCGTCCACAACATAGGCGCTAAGACCTGCCTGAACGGCCGCTTGGGTCATGGCATCATCGGTTTTGTCGACAAACATCGCCACGGGCCGCGATTTGGCGTCGCTGACCATGCTGATATGTTCCAGCGTGTCGCGATCCGGGTTGGCCAGATCGATCAAAACAATGTCCGGCGACAACGTTTTCATCTGGCGGTCAAGGGCGGTCACATCGCCGACGACATGCAGATTGGTCCACCCGTCAGCAGTGAGGGCGTCGATAATAGAATGGGCTCGTTCGGGGTCCGGTTCGACCACCAGAATGCGCAGGTCCTGATCCATAGTCTTCGCGTCTCTTAAATTTTGTGAAAGTCGAAGGGGGCTAGGTGTGTGCAGGGCACTGGAACACGCCTGCTGGCCATTCGGTAGGCGTCAAATTGACCGTGTGACGGAAAATTGGGCATTTGGGTAAGCCTGATCCTGATGCAAAGGGTACAAAATGGCTTTTCTCTTTACGGCCAATTTGTCTAAGTACACCAGAGGTAAAGGAGTATCGGTTGCATGAAGCGAATGCGCAGCAACTCTGTCGGTGTCGAACAAGGCAATGTTGAGCTTTTCTCCGATTTCGCGACCGGTGGCGACATGTGGACCGGATCCGGAGCCCGTGAACGCCGCAAGTGGATCGCCTTTTCCGAAAGCTTCCGGTCAACGCCCGTGGTTCATGTCACCCTGTCACTGTGGGACATGGACTCGGACGCCAACGTGCGCGCCGATATTGTGGCCGAAAAAGTGGATACCACCGGTTTCGAACTGGTCTTTCGCACATGGGGTGACACACGCGTGGCCCGCGTCCGGATGAGCTGGATGGCGATTGGTGAATTGCCGAACGAAGACGATTTCGAGTTGATGCTATAAAAAAACGGGCCGCTGGGGCCCGTTCTTTGCGATTAGATCAAGATCGAAGACTTACAGAATGCCTTCGTAGATCGGGCCCAGTGTTTCTGTCTCGAACAGGGACGAAACCGATGTACCGTTCCAGATGTTCAGGATCGCTTGGGCGAACATCGGGGCTGTCGGGACAACGCGGATGTTCGGCGCGGCTTTCGCGGCGTCGGTCAGCTCGATCGAGTCTGTGATGACCAGCGACTTCATGACCGACTTGGAGATGCGTTCAACCGCAGGGCCGGACAGAACGCCGTGTGTGATGTAGGAATGCACCTCGGTCGCGCCGTGTTCCATCAGAACTTCAGCAGCTTTGCAGAGCGTACCAGCCGTGTCGCAGATGTCGTCCACGATGATACATTTCTTGCCTTTGACGTCGCCGATAACGGTCATTTCAGCGATTTCACCGGGCTTTTCGCGGCGCTTGTCTACGATGGACAGCGGCGCGTTGATACGTTTCGCGAGTTCGCGGGCACGGGCCACGCCGCCCACGTCGGGGGACACAACCATCACGTCTTCCAGACCGTCTTTGAACTGCGACAGCACGTCCAGCGCAAAAATCGGCGAAGCGTAAAGGTTGTCCACCGGAATGTCGAAGAAGCCCTGAATCTGCGCGGCGTGCAGGTCCATGGTCAGGATGCGTTCGATACCAGCCGACACCATCATGTTGGCAACCAGCTTGGCTGTGATCGGTGTACGCGCCTTTGTGCGGCGGTCCTGACGGGCGTAGCCGAAGTAGGGGATCACAGCGGTGATGCGTGCAGCCGACGAACGGCGCAGCGCGTCTGCCATGACCAGCAGCTCCATCAGGTTGTCGTTGGCGGGGTTCGACGTCGATTGGATGATGAACATGTCTTCACCACGGACGTTTTCGAACACCTCGACGAAAATCTCTTGGTCGTTGAACCGTTCGATGCGGGCGTCCACCAGACCGACGTTCATCCCGCGGTACAGGGACATGCGGCGTGCGATGGCTTGCGCCAGCGGCAGGTTCGCGTTTCCAGAGATAAGTTTGGGTTCGATGACGGCAGGCATGGGCTTGTCTCCGGATTAACGATTCGTCAGAGTGCGCGTCGATTAACACGCCGCACCCGTGTGGCAAAGGCGAACCCGCAGAGGAGGACGAAAAGTGCCCCATATTGATTACTTCTTTGCGACATTGTCGCCATATGCCTATCTCGCAGGCCAGCGACTGGAAGAGATTGCAGACAAACACGGCGCGACAATCACCTATAAGCCGCTGGATATTATCGCGCTGTTCGGGCGCACCGGTGGCACACCACCAAAGGAACGCCATCCCAGCCGTCAGGAATACCGCGCGCAGGAACTGAAGCGTCAGGCGGCGAAAGCAGAAAAGCCGTTCAACCTGCAACCGATGCACTGGCCGACCAACATGGCGCCGTCATCCTATGCCATCATTGCCGCGCAAAAGGCGGGCGGCGGTGATCTGGGTGCGTTGGCCCACAGCTTTATGCGGGCCTGCTGGGCCGAGGAAAAGAACATCGCCGACGACGAGGTGGTGCGCGCATGTCTGAGCGCGGCCGGCTTTGATCCGTCGCTTGCCGACAGCGGATTGCTGGTCGGGGCCGAAGAATATGCGGCCAATCTGGAAGAGGCCGTCAATCGCGGCGTCTTTGGCGCGCCGTTCTATGTGACCGACACCGATCAGCGGTTCTGGGGGCAGGATCGTCTGGCTGATCTGGACGCCCATCTGTCGGGTAACTTGTGATCGGATAGACTGTGACTGAACCAACGATCTTTACTCGCTCCTTCGGGAAGGGGCCGGAAGGCGCTTTGTGCCTGCATTGTGCCTTGGGCCATTCCGGTTTCTGGGCCGCATATGAACCGCTTTTAGGCGACCGGTTAACGATGCGCGGCTTTGATATGCCGATGCATGGCAAGAGCGCAGGCGTGCCCTTGGAAGGCGATGTACACGATCAGGTTACGGATATTGCTGCGGGGCTTTTGCAGGACGGCGATCATCTGATCGGGCACAGCTTTGGGGCCACGATTGCCCTGCGTCTGGCCGAGATGTTTCCCGACAAGGTGAAGACGCTGACGCTGATAGAACCCGTTCTGTTCAACGCGGCCAAGATCGTGTCGGTTCAGGCCTTTGACGACCATTTCGAACAGGCGTCCCATGCGCGGAACAAGTTCTACGAAGGCGACGGGCTAGAGGCCGCGCGGCTGTTTACCTCGATCTGGGGTGGGGGACGTCCTTGGGAAAAAACACCCCAGCCGGTACGCGATATGATGGCGAAACAGATGGCCTTTGTGTTCGGCAGCAACCCAGCGCTCATGGATGATCGGGCCGGTGTGTTGAAACCTGACGCGCTGGCCAAGGTCACAATGCCGACGCTGCTTCTACGCGGATCGGAAACCGCCCCTGTTATTCAGGCCGTCCATAAGGGATTAGAGCAGGTGTTGCCCAACGCGCGGGATCAGGTGATTGAAGGTGCCGGTCATATGGCCCCCATGAGCCATGTCGACGATGTCGCCAAAGCTGTCACCAACATGCTGGATCAGGATTTCTGACCGACTTTCGGTTCCTGACCAGCCCGTAGCCGCGAGATGTTGGCGCGGTGGCGGTAGAACACCATCAGTGTCAGGATCATGCCCAGCAGCAGCGCCTCTCCGCGGCCCAGCAACAGCATCCACAAGGTCGAGCTTGAAGCGCAAACCAGTGCGCCCATGCTGGAAATCCGTGTAAGCGCAACCGCAGCAAGCCATGTGGCACAAACCAAAAGGCCAACGGGCCAGACCAAAGCCAGCAGAACGCCAAGGAAAGTGGCAACACCCTTACCACCTTTGAACTTGAGCCAGACCGGATAGCAGTGACCGATAAACGCCAATAGCGCGGCCAGTTGCGCGGCATCTTCGCCAGCAACGGCACGTGCAATCAGAACAGCAACCGCGCCTTTTGCCCCATCAAGAAGCAGCGTCAGTGCGCCAGCCGATTTGCTGCCTGTCCGTAAAACATTCGTCGCCCCGATGTTGCCGGACCCGATCTGACGTGGATCGCCAAGGCCAAAGACCTTCGTCACAACCAGTCCGAAGGGCACCGATCCCAGCAGATAGGCAAAGACGCCCAATAGCAGAAGAAGGGGCAGGGATGTCTCGATTGCGGGCATGGCACTCGCCTCTTTTGCGATTATTTTGCGAGAGTTTACCCGCAGGGCACGTTTCCGCCAAGCACAGAAGATGTGTCGGCAAATGGCCGCGCCGCAAGCGACGCAGCGTTGCGGAATCAGAGCTTGTAGACAGTTTCGCCCGACACCAGCGTACGCAGGATGCGGCCCTGAAGGCGCGCACCGTCGAAGGGCGTGTTCTTGGACTTCGACTTCAGCTTGAAACGGTCAAGGATCAGCGGTTTGTCGGGATCGAACAGGATCAGATCGGCGGGGGCGTTCTTTTCCAGACGACCACAATCCAGACCCAACCGTTTGGCGGGGTTCAGCGACAGCGCGCGGAACAGCGTCGGCAGTTCCAGATCGCCGGAATGATAAAGGCGCAACAGAACCGGCAGCATGGTTTCCAGGCCGACCGCACCGGATGCGGCCTCTTCAAACGGCAGGCGTTTGCTTTCTTCGTCCTGCGGGGTGTGCATCGACGAAATCGTGTCGATCAACCCGCTGCGAATGGCGTCGATTACGGCCTGACGGTCTTCTTCGGCGCGCAGCGGCGGCTTGACCTTAAAGAACGTGCGGTAGTCAGACACATCCAGTTCGTTCAGCGTCATATGGTGCATGGACGTGCCTGCGGTCACGTCGAACCCATTGGCCTTGGCGCGTTCCAGCGCGGGCAGGGCGCGCGCCGTGGTGATCTGGTCGGCGTGGTATTTCGCACCGGTCATTTCGACGATGGCGATGTCACGATCCAGCCCCATGCGTTCCGCCATAGGTGACACACCCGGCAGGCCACGCAGCGATGCGAACTTGCCCGAGGTCGCAGCCGCCCCTTTGGACAGGCCGGGGTCCTGCGGGTGGCCGATCACCAACGCACCCAGCGAACGGGCATAGGTCATTGCGCGGCTTAGGACCTTGGTGTCTGTGACGACGTTGTCGCCATCGGTAAAGGCCACGGCACCTGCATCGAGCAGAAAGCCGATTTCAGACATCTCGCGGCCCTGACGGCCCTTGGTCAGCGCAGCCATGGGGCGCACGTTGACCGGTGTCACCTCATTCGCGCGGCGGCGGATGAATTCCAGCACTTCGGGGTTGTCGATGGCCGGATCGGTGTCGGGGCGCGTGACCATTGTCGTCACACCGCCAGCAGCAGCGGCCTGACCGGCTGTCTTGAAGCTTTCCTTATGGCGTTCGCCCGGTTCACAAACCTTTACGCCCAGATCAACGATCCCCGGCGCAAGGCAAGCACCGCCTGCATCGATCACGTTTTCTTGCGGAACGCGGCTGATCGCGTCTTCTGCATCGGACAGGGACAGAACCGCCGTGATGCGGCCATCCCCGATCAACACGCCGCCTTCGGTCACGGTATCCGCAGAGGGGTCGATCAGTCGGGCGTTTTTGATCAGTGTGGCGGTCATGGTCAGAGTCCGTGCGATCGAAACAATTAGAACAGAACCAGCGCCAGAATGGCGATGATCAGAATGGCCAAGCCAGCCATAATCAGGGTCAAAAGGCGGGAACGGCCTGTGCTTTCACCGGCTTGGCCGAGCGCGCCTTCCAGAACGCCCTTGGCGCTTTCGGCAGACAGGGGCAGCTTGGCTTTGCTGCGACCGGGTTCCTCAAACGTGCCGACCCAGCGCAGCGGCATCCCGATGGTCAGGACCTGTGCGGTGTTGTCAAAGGCCTGACTGGGCAGGACCAGAACATGACCGGTCAGCGAATCCAGTTCGCGCGCGGACAGCTTCAAGTCATCGCCGGTCAGCCCATAGCCCTGCCGCAGATAGGTCGACAGCGGCATGTCCCCAAGGTCACGCAGGTTCACGACCTCAACGAAAGAGCTCCGCAGCTTGGTGGCGCCAAGCGCGTATTGCAAAGGCCATTCGCCGGTGCCTGCCTGTGTGGTGAACCGTTCGATCGCTTCGGGCGGCAGGTTGATGTGGAACACGCGGGTGATCCCGCTTTCAGAGGATTTGATTTCCATCTGTGTCATGCCATCACCTCTTTCGGGCGGGCGCGCAGGTTGCGGGCCAACAGGTCCATCGCGGCCATACGCACGGCAACGCCCATTTCCACCTGTTCCTGAATGACGGACCGGTTGATGTCATCTGCAATTGTGCCGTCGATTTCCACGCCACGGTTCATCGGGCCGGGGTGCATGACGATGGCGTCATCGGCCGCATAAGACAGCTTTTCGGCGTCCAGGCCGTAGCGGTGATAATATTCCCGCTCGGACGGGATAAAGCCGCCGTCCATGCGTTCTTTCTGAAGACGCAGCATCATCACGACGTCCACATCCTTCAGGCCTTCACGCATATCGTCGTAAACCTCGACCCCGAAGTGTTCAATGCCCGACGGCATCAGCGTGGGTGGGCCCACCAGACGCACGCGGTTTTCCATTTTGTGCAGCAACAGGATGTTCGAACGCGCCACGCGGCTGTGCGAGATGTCGCCACAGATCGCGATGTTCAGGCGGTGCAAGCGGCCCTTAGCACGGCGGATCGTCAACGCATCCAAGAGCGCCTGAGTGGGGTGTTCGTGCTTGCCGTCGCCTGCGTTCAGGACGGCACAGTTTACCTTTTGCGCCAACAAATCGACCGCGCCAGAATGGGGGTGACGTACCACCAGCAGATCAGGGTGCATCGCGTTCAGCGACAGCGCTGTATCGACCAGCGTTTCACCCTTTTTGATCGAGCTGGCCTGCATCGCCATGTTCATCACATCCGCGCCAAGGCGCTTGCCCGCCAGTTCGAAACTGGCCTGTGTGCGGGTGGAGTTTTCAAAGAACATGTTGATCTGCGTCAGACCGGACAGCACGCCGGAACGCTTTTCGCGCTGGCGGTTCAGCGTCACGTATTTGTCAGCCAGATCCAGCAGCGTCGTGATTTCATCGGGTCGCAGGGGTTCAATGCCCAGAAGGTGACGCTGGTCGAAACGCATGTGCAATTCCTCGGAAAGATCGCGGCGGTTATAGGCAGGTCGCGCGGTTGCGGCAAGGGGATCGAGGATGTCTTTCGGCGGGGCGCTGCCGCGTGTAAGGTCCAGCCATGGAATCGGAACTGGATTGGCATAGCGCCCGTGCGCTTTTGGAGTGGCAGGTGGAACTTGGCGCGACCGAGGCCATTTGCGAAACGCCGATCAATCGCTTTGAGATTCCCGCAGCTCAGCCCGCCGCAGCGAAAACCCAGCCCCAGCAACCCGTGGCGCCCGTTGCCTTGCCGCAGGTCGATCCGGTGGCCGAGGCGAAAGAGGCGGCCTCTGCCGCTGGCGATCTGGCGGCGTTGCAGGCCGCCATGGCGGCGTTTGAACACTGCGACCTGAAACGTGGCGCGCGCAATCTGGTTTTCAGCGATGGAACGGCGGGTGCCCGCGTGATGATCATCGGCGAAGCACCGGGGCGTGACGAGGATCGCGAAGGTCGGCCTTTTGTCGGGCGCGCCGGGCAGCTTCTGGACAAGATGTTTGCGGCAATCGGCATGGGCCGTGACCGCGAAGGCGATCAGGCGACCTATATCACCAACGTGATGCCGTGGCGTCCGCCGCAAAACCGCGACCCGAAGCCTGAAGAGATTGCCATGATGAAGCCGTTTCTGGAACGGCACATCGCGCTGGCAAAACCTGAATTGCTGGTGGTGATGGGCAATATTTCGGCTCAGGCGGTGTTGGGGCAGCGCGGCATCACGCGGTTGCGTGGCACTTGGGCGACTGCGTGGGACTTGCCTGTGATGCCGATGTTCCACCCCGCCTACCTGCTGCGCAATCCGCTGGCCAAACGCGAAGCATGGGCCGACCTGCAAGCCATTCAGGCGCGCCTAAAAGGGTAAAAAGACATGAGCAGAATTGACGAAACCCGCGACTTTATTCCGGTGCGCATTGCCGTTCTGACCGTCAGCGACACGCGCGAGATGGCAGATGACCGGTCCGGCGATACGCTGGTCGGGCGCTTGACCGAAGCGGGCCACACATTGGCTGCGCGGGACATCATCAAAGACGAACGCGACCAGATCGCGGCCAAGCTGCGCGAATGGTGTGCCGACCCCGAGATTGACGTGATCCTGTCCACAGGCGGCACCGGTCTGACGGGCCGTGACGTGACGGTCGAGGCGCACCGCGATGTCTATGAAAAGGAAATCGATGCCTTCAGCACGGTTTTCACAATGATTTCCATGCAGAAGATCGGCACATCCGCGATTCAAAGCCGCGCCACCGGTGGCGTTGCCAATGGCACGTACCTGTTCGCACTGCCCGGCAGTCCGGGTGCCTGCAAGGACGCTTGGGATGAAATTCTGGTCAAACAGCTCGATTTCCGGCACCGCCCTTGTAACTTTGTCGAGATTTTTCCGCGACTCGACGAACATTTGCGACGGAAATAATCCGGACCAGCGTATAACCTTGGACTATGTACGTCTTTGCGTTTGGCTTAGGCGTCCTAAATCTATGGCATCTGTGTCGCCTGCTTAAGGATCGGTTTCTATGCGTTTTCTGCGTCAAAGCCTGACGGGGCTTTTTCTTCTGGCTGCTACGCTGGGACTCTTGGTCTATGCCGCTGCGACCGTGCGCGACGCGGTGCAGACCCGAATGTCCGAAGAGCCGCGCGTGCCGCAGGCGCGGGAACGTGTGTTTACCGTCAATGTTGTCACCGCCACAGCAGGACGCGAGGTGTCTGTGCTGACAGCCTTCGGTCAGGTCGAAAGCCGCCGCGAACTGGAACTGCGCGCCAGTGCTGGTGGGCGGATTGTCGAACTGGCGGATGGCTTTGTAGAAGGCGGGCATGTCGAGGATCAGCAGCTCTTGGCTCGCATTGATCCTGCCGATGCCGAGGCGGCTCTGGAACGCGCACAATCCGATTTATACGACGCCGAGGCAGAGGCCCGCGAAGCCGCAGACGCCGTTGTTTTGGCGCAGGACAACCTGACTGCGGCCCAAGAACAGGCGCAGCTTTATGAAAAGGCGTTCCAGCGTCAGACCGATTTGCAAAACCGTGGTGTCGGTACTGCCGCCGCTGTTGAAACAGCCGAACTACAGGCATCCAGCGCCCGCGTAACCGTGATCCAGCGCCGTCAATCGTTGGCCGAGGCGAAGGCCCGCGTGGATCAATCCGCGACGACCGTGCAACGGGCGAAACTGGCCGTGTCCGAGGCTGAGCGTAGCCTTGCCGACACCGAAATCCGCGCTGGCTTCTCTGGTACGCTGAGCGATGTGACAGTTGTCGAAGGGCGTCTGGTGTCCTCGAACGAACAGATCGCAAGCTTGGTGGACCCCGACGCGCTTGAAGTCGCGTTCCGAGTGTCGACGCAGGCCTATGCGCGTCTGCTGGATGACAATGGCCAATTGCTGAAGGCGGATGTGACCGTCACGCTGGACGTGTTCGGCACCGATATCGAAGCACAGGCGCGGATTGATCGCGTTGCGGCCTCGACCGGCGATGGCCAGACGGGCCGTGTGGTTTATGCCCGAATGGACCGCGCCCCCAGCTTCCGGCCGGGTGATTTCGTGACCGTCAGCGTGCAGGAACCGGCGCTCGACAACGTGGTGCGCCTGCCTGCCACGGCGGTGGACGGCAATGACACGGTTCTGGTGATTGGCGAGGAAGAGCGCCTGATCTCGGCCAGCGTGCAGGTGATGCGTCGTCAGGGTGACGACGTTCTGGTGCGTGCTCCTGAACTGGAAGGCAAACAGATCGTGGCGCAACGGACGCCCTTGCTGGGGGACGGGATCAAAGTTCGTTCTCTGGCGCCTGCTGGCGAAAACGCCACGGCGGAACCCACACTGCTTGAACTGACCGAGGAACGCCGCGCCCGTCTTGTGGCCTTTGTCGAAGGCAACGGGCGCATGCCGGAAGAGGCCAAGAAACGCGTCTTGGCGCAGCTGTCGCAACCGAAAGTCCCCGCTGAAGTCGTCGAACGTATCGAAGCACGGATCGGGGGCTGATCATGGCGCGTCAGATCTCGGCCAGAACGGGCGGATTGTTCAGCTACTTTACCCGCCACAGAACGTTGGCGAACTTGCTGTTGGTCATGATGTTGTCGGCTGGTCTGCTGGCCATGCCGAACATGCGCGCGCAGTTTTTCCCCGATGTGATTATCGACGAAATCGACGTTAGCGTCCGCTGGGACGGCGCAGGGGCCGAGGATATTGATACCGGCATCATTCAGGTGCTTGAACCTGTGCTGCTGGCTGTTGAGGGCGTCGAAGGCTCGGTCTCGCGATCCCGAGAAGGTGTGGCCAGCATTGAGCTGGAATTCGAACCGAACTGGGACATGGCCCGCGCCGCCAATGACGTGCGTCAGGCCGTGGATGCGGTGACGGAACTACCCGACGATGCGGATGAGCCGGAAATCGGGCGTTCGACGTGGTTTGACCGTGTGACGGACGTGGTGATCACCGGCCCTGTCGGTGCCGATCAGCTGGCGCGGTTCGCCGATGAATTCGTCGCGCGTCTGTTTGTCGAGGGCGTGACCTCGACAACCATTCGCGGGGTTGCGGCACCACGCACGATCATCGAAGTGCCCTCGGCCAACCTGATCGCCTATGACGTCACCATGCGCGAAATCGCGACGGCCATTGCGGCCGAAGTCGACGCTGATCCCGCAGGTGAAGTGCAAGGGGCCAACGCCCGTATCCGCACCGGCACCGAAAAGCGCAGTGCTGAAGAGATTGAGGGGATCGTTCTACGTTCGAACCAAGATGGCACCAAGCTGACCATCGGCGACGTGGGCACAGTTTTTGTCGAAGGCGTAACGCGCGAACGCAGCTATTTCGTGGGCGAAAACCCCGCGATCTCCGTCAGGGTTGATCGTAACGCCCGTGGCGACGCCATCGGCATCCAGCGCACGGTCGAGGAGGTCGCGGCGAAGCTTGAGGCGGAATTGCCTGCTGGCACCGAAATTGATCTGATCCGCACGCGCGCCGAACAAATCACGGGGCGTCTGAACATCCTGTTGGACAACGGTCTGACCGGTCTGGCGCTGGTTGTTTTGCTGTTGTTCCTGTTCCTGAACGCGCGCATCGCGTTCTGGGTAGCCGCGGGCATTCCGACGGCGATGCTGGCCGCTGTGGCGCTGATGTACGGGTTCGGGATCACGATCAACATGATCTCGCTTTTCGCGCTGATCATCACGTTGGGGATCGTGGTGGATGACGCCATCGTTGTGGGTGAACACGCTGATCATCTGGCGCGGCGCGGGTTGACGCCTGTCGAGGCGGCGGAAACCGCCGCAAGACGTATGGCGCTGCCTGTGTTCTGCGCCACGCTGACGACCGTGATCGCGTTCTTCGGACTGGTCGCGATTGGTGGGCGGTTCGGTGATCTTATCAAGGACATTCCCTTTACGGTGATCGTGGTGCTCCTGGCATCGCTGGTGGAATGTTTTCTGATCCTGCCCAACCACATGTCCCACGCCCTGAAGCACACCGGCAAGGAACACTGGTACGACCTGCCGTCGCGTGTTGTGAACCGCGGCTTCCGCTGGTTCCGCGATAATATTTTCCGCCGTGTGATGGCTGGCGTTGTGGCGGGCCGCTACGTTGTTCTGGCGGCGTCGATTGTTCTGCTGGCATCGCAGGCGTCGCAACTGATCCGGGGCGATGTGAACTGGCGGTTCTTTAACGCGCCCGAGAATTCGTCGGTCACAGGCAACTTTGCCATGGCACCAGGGGCGACGCGCGACGACAGCATCGAAATGATGCGCGAAATGCAGCGCGCGGTCGAGGCGCTGGGCGCGGAATACGAAGAACGCTATGGCAAAAATCCGGTGGCCTATGTGCTGGCGGAAATCGGTGGAAACGCCGGTCGCGGCTTGTCTGGCACCGAAAGCAAAGACCCCGAACAGCTTGGTTCGATTTCCATCGAATTGATCGACGCGGACGAACGCCCCTATTCCAGTTTCGCCTTTGTGGGCGAACTGCAGGACAAGGTCGTGAACCACCCCTTGGCTGAAACGGTCAGCTTCCGTGGCTGGCGGTCGGGCCCCGGCGGTGACGCGCTGGATGTGCAATTCTACGGTGCGGACGCGGCGGTTCTAAAGGCGGCCTCGGAAGACCTGAAAGAAGCGCTGCTGCGCTTCCCCGAGGTATCGGCGGTCGAAGACAATCTGAGCTATGACAAAGAAGAACTGATCCTTGATCTGACACCACAGGGTCAGGCGCTGGGCTTTGATATCGACAGTTTGGGCACAACTCTGCGCGCGCGTCTGGGCGGGCTTGAGGCTGCAACGTATCCAGATGGATCGCGGTCGGCCTCGATCCGTGTGGAACTGCCGGAAAGCGAACTGACGGCGGATTTCTTGGAACGCACGCAACTGCGCACGCCCGACGGCAACTATGTGATCCTCGGTGACATTGTGGACGTCGAACGCAGGACCGGATTTTCGACCGTCCGGCGCGAAAACGGCATCCGTCTGATTTCCGTCACCGGCGACATTTCCGAGGATAACGCCGAACGCGCCAACGAGATCATGAAGGCGCTGGAGGAAGAGATCCTGCCCGCCATCGCCAGCACCCGTCAGGTCGATTTCCGCCTGTCCGGCCTGTCGGAGCAGGAAGGCGAATTCCTGTCGGATGCGATGACAGGCCTGACGCTGGTGTTGCTGGGGATTTACCTTGTCCTGTCGTGGGTTTTTGCCAGTTGGTCGCGGCCTTTCGTGGTGATGGCGATCATCCCGTTTGGTCTGGTGGGCACGATCTATGGTCACGCGATCTGGGACATTCCGACCAGTATGTTCACGGTCGTCGGCTTTCTGGGGATGACAGGGATCATCATCAACGACTCCATCGTTCTGGTGACGACCATCGACGAATACGCCGAAAACCGTGGGATCATTCCAGCCATTATCGACGGCACAGCCGACCGTTTGCGCCCTGTTCTTCTGACCACGCTGACAACGGTTCTGGGCCTTGCGCCGCTGCTTTATGAAACCTCGTCGCAGGCGCAGTTCCTGAAGCCGACTGTTGTCACGCTTTGCTATGGTCTGGGCTTTGGCATGGTGCTGGTGCTTCTGGTCGTGCCGGCGCTGATCGCGATTGGTGAGGACTTTGGCCGGGCGAAAACCGCGTTGATGCATGGCCTGCGTTTCCGCGTGGCGCGGGTGCGTGCGGCATATCTGGCGGGTGTGGCGGTTTTGCTGGCGTGGTTGGCGGCGACACTGGGTGCGTTCGCCGTGAACGGCGCAATGGCTGGCCCGTTGGCGCAAATGTTTCCACAGGTCACGTCGCTGCAAATGGCCTTTGCGCTGTTTGTTGTAGGCGCGGCGGTCTTGGCGTTGGTGGCTTATATCGTGGCAGGAAGCTTGATTGCGGTCAGGCGCAAACGCGCCTGATCAGCCGTCGCAGCCTTTGATATCGACTGCGTAGGATTTGCCCAGAACGGTTATGCGGATGCCAGAGCGATCCAACGCAAAGGGCTTGCCCTCAACATGGGACAGGTCCGCTGCGGTGATCAGCTCTTTGCCCTGACGTGTGACGTCCGGTTCGGACACCCAGATCATCGGGTTCGACGTTTCAATCACGGTTTCTTCTTTGCCGCCACTGTCCGCCATGGGAATGCGCGCGGTCAGAGTCACGCCATCGCTGCTCGGCTTAATGTCACAGGTGACTTTGCCAACGCCTGCCTCTTTTTCCGAAAACGGGCGGTCTGAAAGCGCGGCTGCGATGACCGGATCGGGTTTGGTCGTATCCGCCGTTAGCGTGGCGCGGATGGTAACGCTGTGCGGTAGACAGATGTCCTTGCACAGACCCAGATCAACGCGAGCATTTAGATTAATATCGCCGTCTTCTGAGGGCGTGATCTGGATCGGGAAAACCACCTGATCGGAATAGCCGACCGACCGCATTCCAGCTTGGTACATCACCTTGGGCGTGGGCCAAGTGATGCCAACGGATTCCATATTGGACGACCCCGACCAGTCAAAGCTGGGCGGAATGCCCGCATCCCCGGGCGCGCGCCAATACGTTTTCCACCCCGGTGCCAGTGTCAGCTGCAGCGCGGTCATATGGGTTCCGTCGGCCTTACGCCAACCGGGGCGCAGTTCGGCCTGAATGATATTGCTCAGGTCCGCAGCCGTAGCAGCTGAGCCCAAGGTCATAAGGGCCAAAGCCGATGTCAGAATCTTGTTTTTCATGTCCGGTAAGATGTGGGCATTCGGTCTGAAATGAAAAGTCACGACTAAGCGAAGGCACGAAGCCGTGATAACTGTGACACGTCGTACAATCGGGCAACGGGCCTTGCGCCTTGGGGTGCGGTCGGCCATGCTGGTTGCAGATTATCGGAGCGGAGAATGGCTGATCGGTTGCAAGACACAAGCCTGACAGGAAAGCTGCTGATCGCCATGCCGGGCATGGGCGATCCCCGATTTCTACAAAGCGTCATCTACATGTGCGCCCATTCGGAAGACGGGGCCATGGGGTTGATCATCAATAAACCCAGCAAGGATATCCGCCTGAAAAAGCTGATGGATCAGTTGGATATCGAAGTGACGCCAGACATGGTGGATATGCCGGTGCAATTCGGCGGTCCGGTCGAAACGGGGCGCGGATTTGTGCTGCATTCGCCTGATTACACGTCGGTTGTGACGACGCTTGAGGTGAACCAAGATTTCCATATGACAGCGACGTTGGACATTCTGGAAGACATCGCCAAAGGCAAAGGTCCGCAGGAAAAGCTGATGTGTCTGGGCTATGCGGGGTGGGGCCCGAACCAGCTTGAGGGCGAGTTGGCCCAGAACGGCTGGCTTGTGTGTGATGCCGACCCGCTGTTGGTTTTCGGCACACCCAATGTGCTGAAATGGAGCGCGGCGCTGTCCACGCTGGGCGTGTCGCCGCATATGCTGTCTGCCGAAGGGGGCAGCGCCTAATCCGGCTTCAGATTGCGCAGGATGCGGCGGGTTGCCGTGACCAGCGGGTCGTGGGTTTGTTTCAAAATCTCGATACGGTCAAAAGCATTCGGGTCGCTGTCTAGTGCTGATCGCAACGCTTTTCCGAACGTTTGGCGCAGTTCGGTGCCGATGTTGAATTTGCAGACGTTCGAGTTTCCGGCCAAGGCGCGGCGTTGATCCATCGGCACACCCGATCCGCCGTGGATGACCAAAGGAACGCCGGTCAGCGCCTGAATGTCGCGCAGACGGGCTTCGTCCAGCGTGCTGCTGGCGCTGGATTGCAGATGTACGTTTCCGATCGAAATCGCCATGGCATCCACGCCCGTTTGTTCGGCGAAAATCGCGGCCTCGGCGGGGTCAGTGCCCTTTGACGCGGCACCGTCGTGATAGCCGACGAACCCGATCTCTCCTTCGCAAGAGGCCCCCGCCGCGTGGGCCATTTCGGCAATCGCTGCGGTCTTAGCGATATTGTCCTCAAGCGGTCTGCGCGATCCATCGTACATGACCGATGTGAACCCCAGATCCAACGCCATCTGGCATTCCTCGCGGCTGTAGCCGTGATCCAGATGCAAGACGACCGGCACGCTGGCCTGTTCTGCCAGATGCCGAAACATGGAGGCTATGATGGGCAGGGGCGTGTGGGCGCGGCATGCTGGACCGGCCTGTAGGATCACGGGCAGGCGCTCGGCCTCGGCGGCGGTTACGAAGGCGCGGGCATCTTCCCATCCCAGCACGACCAACCCCGCCACGGCATAGCCATCGCGCAGGGCTGGTTGCAGAACCTCGGACAGGGTGGCGACGGTCATTTAAACTTGGCCACCATATCCATAATGCCGGGGATCGTGTGCAGCTGTTCGGCATGGGTCGGCTGGAAATACTGTTTCAACGACCGCTGGCTAAGCCCGCCAAGGATGGTGAAATAATACATCTCGTACCCTGGCAGCACGCAGCAGGGGTGATAGCCCTTGTCGATCAGCACGGTGGACCCGTCCATGATGTGATAGGCATCGCCCGGTTTATTATCCATCCGCTGCAACATCTGAAGGCCCGATCCGTAGTTCGGCTTGAACCGGAAGTTATAGGTTTCATCGTGGCGTGTTTCGTCGGGCAGTCTGTCGGTGTCGTGTTTGTGGCTGGGAAAACCCGACCATCCACCTGCACCCACGGTAAACAGTTCGCTGACCAGTAAACGACCCACTTTGTCGTGGTGATGGGCGCCTAGGATATGTTTGATCTTGCGGTGCGTTTTGGTGTCGTCCGATCCGTATTGCACCACGTCCAGATCAGCCGCCCGCACATCGAATGGTTCCAGAACCTTGTCGTATTTCGCGCCGGCAATGAAGGTTTCGGTTTTGTCCGAAACACAGGTCAGACGTACCTTGGCGCCGACGGGCACGTAGACACCTTCCGGCTCGCCGTCCCAAACATCTTCGCCGCGATTGCCAAGCTGCGTGTAAACCGCGCCGTCCACATCGACATCCACGGTTCCAGTCGCGGGCACGACGCAGGTTTCATAGCCTTGAACCTGATATTCGAACACCTCGCCCTTGGTCAGTTTGACGATGTTGAAATAGGTCAGCGGAACAAGGTCGTCTTCGACATCCACGATGGGTTTGTTTGCATTGTCGTAGGGGGCGATATGCATGGTCGTCTTCCTCAGGGTTGCGTCGGAACGGGGTGATCGCGCAGGAACGCGTCTAGGTCTTCGGTGGTGGGCATGGCTGGCGCGCAGCCCGGTCGGCTGACGGTGATCGCGGCGCAGGCTGATCCGCGCAGGATGGCGGATTCCAGATCGTGTCCTGCCGCGAGCGACGCCAATAGGCCGGACAGAAAGCTGTCGCCCGCACCGACCGGTTTGATCGCTTTCGTCGGATAGACGCCGGTTCTGATCCGCTGGCCGGACCAGAAGGTGATCGCGCCGTCGGGGCCCATTTTGTAGATCGCCAGCTTGCCTGCCGTGGCCAGGTGTTCGGCCATCGCCAGCCCTTTGCCCGCGCCGCCGGCCATAAAGTCGAACTCTTCATCATTGCCGACAATCACATCGCTGGCCTCTGCCGCGCGGGTCAGAACATCGGAGGCAACCTCGGGCGAGAGCCATGAATAGGGGCGGTAGTCGATGTCAAAGACAATGGGCAGACCTGCGGCTTTGGCGTTGGCAAAGGCCTTGAACGTCGCGCTGCGCGAGGGTTCAGACGCGAACACGGTTCCGGCACCCAGCGCCACGTCAAAACGGGTGTAATCGACCTGATCGACATCCGACTCGGTCACCTGAAAATCGGCGGCCGCGTTGCGGTAGAGGACATTCTGGAAATCCTCGGTCCGGCTTTCGTAGACCGCCAGCGACGTGCGGAATTCCCCGTCAATCGACCGGATATAGTCTGTACTGACCCCGTAGTGTTTCAACCGGTTGATACAGAACCGTCCCACAGCGTCATTCGAAACGGAGGTGACCAGCGCGGCGCTGCTGCCCAGTTTGGAAAGGCCAACGCAAGTGTTGGCGGACGACCCACCCAGATCGGCCTGAAACACCTCGGCGTCTTCGCTTTTGACGCCGACGTCTTGTGCAAACAGGTCCATGCCCGCGCGGCCAAATACCACAAAGCGGTTGCCTCTGATCTTTTCGAAAAGCCTGTCCATCTTGGCCTCTTACGATCTGTAAATGCGTCTTGCGTGACGGTAGACCTCAGGATATGAATTTTGCAACCGGTTGCAAATGAAATCTGAGCAGGGGAGGGCGCAGAATGACCGAAATCGGAATAGGCATTCTTGGCGGCGGCTATATGGGGAAGGCGCATTCTGTCGCGATGGCAGCGGTGGGTGCCGTGTTCAATACCAAGCTGCGCCCGCGTCTGGAAATGATCTGCGCCACCTCGGATGAAAGCGCGGAACGGTATCGGGCGGCCTATGGATTTTCCCGCGCAACAAGCGACTGGAAGGAACTGGTCAACGACCCCAAGGTTGACGCGGTTGTCATCGCTTCCCCCCAAAGCACACACCGTATCGTCGCCGAGGCGGCCTTTGCGCTGGGCAAGCCTGTGTTCTGCGAAAAGCCGATGGGCGCGTCATTAGAAGACAGCGCCGCCATGGTCGCCGCGGCCGAGGCGTCCGGCATCGTCAACATGGTGGGCTTCAACTATATCCGCACACCCGCCAGCCAGTACGCCCGTCAACTGTTGGCCGAAGGTGCGATTGGAGACATCACGTGGTTCCGTGGGGAACACACCGAAGATTTTTATGCCAACCCCGAAATACCCGCCACATGGCGTGCAACGGGCCGCGCGAATGGAACCATGGGCGATTTGGCCCCCCATATGATCAATGCGGCATTGGCCCTGATGGGACCGATCAAAACGGTCATGGCCGAGACCGAGACTGTTCACCCACAACGTACGGGCGGCGCGGTTACGAACGATGATCAGGCACAGATGATGTGCCGCTTTGAAAACGGAGCGATGGGGCATTTGTACATCTCACGCGTCGCGACGGGGCGGAAGATGGGTTACGCTTACGAAATCACTGGCACCAAAGGCGCGATCCGGTTTGATCAGGAAGATCAGAATGCCCTGTGGCTTTATAAGGCCGAAGGTCCAGAAGCACAGCGCGGCTTTACCAAAATCCTGACGGGTCCGGCGCATCCTGATTACCTGCCGTTCTGTCAGGGCGCGGGCCATGGAACGGGCTATCAGGATCAGATCATCATCGAAGCCAAGGATTTCCTGACGGCCATCGCCGATGGCCAGTCGATGTGGCCGACATTCAAAGACGGGCATGAGGTGAACCGGATTATTTCGGCAGCGTTTGCATCGCATGAAAGCCGTGCGTGGCAGGATATCAGCGACTTCTAAGGGGAGGTGGCGCAATGGCGATCAGGATCGGAAATGCCCCCTGTTCTTGGGGTGTCGAGTTTGCCGATGACCCACGTAACCCCACGTGGGAAACGGTTCTGCAGCAATGTGCCGAGGCCGGATACAAGGGGATCGAACTCGGGCCAGTGGGCTTTATGCCCGAAGATCCGGTGTTGCTGGGCGATGCCCTAGCCCAACATGATCTGGAACTGATCGGCGGCGTTGTTTTCCGCCCGTTTCACGATCCGCTGGCATGGAGCGACGTTCTGGATGCCACCCATCGCACGGCCCGTTCCCTTGCCGCCCACGGAGCCAACCATCTGGTGCTGATCGACTCGATTTCCGAACGCCGCGCGCCCACCGCCGGACGGGTGGATGAGGCGGAACAGCTGAGCCCCACCGAATGGGACGGGTTGCGCAACCGTTTGGCCGAGGCCGCGCGCATCGGCACCCAAGAGTATGGCCTGACCGTCAGCATCCACGCCCATGCCGCGGGGTTCATGGACTTTGAACCAGAGCTGGAGCGTCTGCTGGACGAAGTCGACGAAAGCTTGCTGAAAATCTGTTTTGACACGGGCCATCACAGCTATGCGGGCTTTGATCCGGTGGTGTTCATGAAGCGGCATATGGATCGCATTTCCTATGTCCATTTCAAAGACACCGATCCCAAGGTGAAGGCGCATGTGATCGAAAACCGGATCGGGTTCTACGATGCCTGCGGGCAGGGGGTGTTCTGCAATCTCGGGCAGGGCGAAGTGGACTTTCCGGCGGTGCGCGAACTGCTGGAATCGTCGGGCTACGATGGCTGGTGCACGGTCGAACAAGACTGCGATCCGCTGCTTGATCCCGACCCAGTGGGCGATGCGCGCAAGAACCGCGATTATCTGAAATCTATCGGCTTTTCCTAAGGAGGCGTTGGAATGGCTAAACTGAAATGGGGCATGATTGGTGGCGGCGAAGGCAGCCAGATCGGACCGGCACACCGGTTGGGTGCTTTGGCGGACGGGCGGTTCGACTTTACCGCCGGTGCCTTGGATCACCGACCCGATGTGGGCCGTGAATATGCCCAACGCCTCGGGCTGGCGGCGGATCGCGCCTATGGGGACTGGCAGGAAATGCTGGCAGGTGAAAAGGATCGGTCCGACCGGATCGATCTGGTCACCGTCGCGACACCGAACTCGACCCATTTCGAGATTACCAAGGCCTTCCTTGAGGCGGGCTTCAATGTGCTCTGCGAAAAGCCGATGACCATGACCGTCGAGGAAGGCGAGGAAATACAGAAGATCGCTGCGAAAAGCGATGCAATCTGTGCGGTGAACTACTGTTATTCCGCTTACCCGATGGTCCGGCAGGCACGCGATATGGTGCGGTTCGGCGAGATCGGCAAGGTCCGTCTGGTGGTGACAAACTTCAGCCACGGCCATCATGGCGACGCCACAGATGCAGATAACCCGCGTGTACGCTGGCGCTATGATCCGGCGATGGCGGGTGTGTCGGGCCAGTTCGCCGATTGCGGTATCCACGCGTTGCATATGGCCAGCTTTATCGTCGGGGACGAGGTAGAGACCCTGTCAGCCGACTTTGCCTCGACAATCCTCAGCCGTGAATTGGAAGACGACGCTATGGTCAACTTCCGCATGTCTGGCGGCACGGTCGGGCGGCTTTGGACGTCTTCGGTGGCGATCGGGCGACAGCACGGGTTCGACATCCAGATATTCGGCGAAACAGGCGGCCTGCGCTGGGCGTCTGAACAGCCCAACCAGCTGATCTACACACCTGTCGGTGGCCGCACGCAGATCATCGAAAAAGGCGAAGGCGGCCTGCACCCCGACGCCCAACGCCTGTCACGCGTGGCGATTGCCCATCCAGAAGGCTTTCCTCTGGCCGTGGCCAACATCTACTGCGATCTGGCGGATGCGATTGCAGGGGAAACCCGCGATGCCCTGCCCACCTCCGAGGCCGGTCTGCGATCCATGGCGGCGGTGCATGCAGCGGTACGGTCTGCCAAAGAAAACGGAGCCTGGGTCGACGCAAGGCCGCCGATGTTCCGGTAGGGAAATGTGTAGCTAGGCTGTGCTTGAAATCGGGCGTCCGCACGATGAAAAGGCCTTGCGGTCCCTCTATGGATCCATTCCCACGTCCTTGACGCTCGTGTTCATTTCAGTTGCCTTTGCGGGCAACCGTGCCCGTGAAGAAATGTCTTGTCATTTTTCCAAGTTTAAGGGCTAAAAATATCGAGACTTGGAGAGATGATTTGAAAAATATTTTGATTGGCATTTTCAGTGCCCTTGTGCTGCCGGCGATATACTTTCTTTGGCAATTTTCAGCGGATCATCGCGTGAATAGCGAGTTGATCGATGGGTTGAAGCAGGAAGGACTTGTTCAGCTTGATGGTTGCAACCTGTTTATATCGCGTGAGGTTGAGGGAGAGAACGATGCCCCGATTTCTTTGACGCGTATCATCACCAAGGTCGACTTAAGAAATTACAATTTGAAAGAGTTCGGAATTCGTCCAACCGCCCAAGCAATCATTCTGCGCGTAAACAGATTGCCCCTGAGAGAGCGGACGCTGGAACAGGTCGCAAAAATAAATGACCTATCGGGCTTACGCGCGGAACAGTCTCCGCTTGATTCAGAAAGTATCAGAAAAATTCTAGAAGCCGAAAACGGTTCCCTTTTTTACCGTGTTATGGCTGAGGTGGTCAGCACGGACAGCGGAGAGCAACAGCTTGTTGCCCATGAAGATGCGCCCGATTTCTATGAATTCGCGACAGCGGTCGAGGAACTTCCTTCACCAATCAGCTTCCGCTCTACCACGACGTTTGCAACGGGAGGTCCATCTGCTGATACGCTGTTAACAGGAGAAATTATTCCTCTTCCTTTTCTCGAGTTCGCGGTCACCTCTGATGATAAAGCCAAAGAACTAGCCGAAGCCTTTGGTGCCTATGCAAAAAGAAACCACTGTCAAATCCTGAACCGTTAATTGCTGCACAGCGCGGCGGGTGATTTGCTGGGGCTGTTCAACAGTTCGCCCATGACCGCGATGGCGACATTGACGATGTCGCTGATGGGCAGGTGCCTCAATGTGGATTTGCCGAAAGCGCGTCGGCCTTTTAAGCTTTGTGCTCAGATTGGTTTAAAGGCTAGGGAAGGCAGGCATATGGCAGCGTTTGTAATCGGTCGGATGCAGATCCACAGCAGAGACTGGATGAGCGAATATTTCGACAAAATCCCGCATGTCGTTGCTGATCATAAGGGCCAATTTTTAGTACGTGGAGGGAATCCGGAAGGCTTGGAAGGGGACGACCTGCTTCCAGATGCGGCCTTCATCATTGAATTTCCCGACCGTGACCACGCAAAAGCGTTCTGGAATTCGGACGAGTTCCAAAAGCTTGCTGTCTTGCGCCGTTCGGGATCGACGCTGAACGCGATTTTGGTTGATAAACTGCCTTGAGTCGTTCGTAGCCCTCAGGTGGCATTGTAACCTGTTCGGCGACGCGACACCGAGTTTAATAATCGCTGACTGTTTTGGTGTCGCGATGGGTCAACCTGCTCAAAAATGCTATCTGGCTTACAGTTTTCTCAAAGTCCCCCGCTCCACCACCTTGCACTCAAAAATCCGCGCGGCGGGGGCTTTGGTGGGGGTGTTCAGCAGTTCGTCCATGACCGCGATGGCGGCATCGACGATGTCACTGATGGGTTGATGGATCGTGGTCAGCTCAATGTTGTTCCAGCCTGCGATTTCCATGTCGTTCAGGCCGATGATTCCGATGTCGTCGGGACAGCGCAGGCCGTGATCGGCGATGGCGGATATGGCGCCGATTGACAGGACATCATCACCGCAGAAATAGGCTTCGGCGCGGGGGGCGGTCAGCAGGCGCTGCATCTCGGCCCGACCGGCGTCAAAGGAATAGGCGGCGGCAAAGGACACGGTCAGGTCGATGTCATCGCGACCGCTCAACACCTCTTGAAACCCTTTCAGACGATCTTGGGTCGAGGTCGCTGTATCCGGCCCGCCCAGAAAGCCGATCTTGCGGTAGCCACGATCGATCAACGTCTGTGCCGCGATCCGTCCGCAGGCGACGTTGTCGATGCCGACGATATCGACCTTGGGGTTTGTCGCAGCGCGGCCGAAGGCGTGGACAACGGGCATGCCCGCGTCGTGGAAGGCTTCGGCAAATTCAGGGGGCAGGGTGGACGAGGCGACAACAACGCCATCCACCGAATACTGCCGCAGCATCCTGACCGAATTCGCGGGGTCCGTTTCGTCGGACAGGTTCACCAGCAAGGGGCGCAGGCCCTGTTCCTGAAGCCCGCGTGTGAACAGGTCGAAGATTTGCAGAAAGATCGGGTTGCGGAAGTTGTTGGACACTAAACCGATCAGCTTGGTGCGGCCCGTGGTCAGGGATGAGGCCAGGGCGTTCGGGCTGTAGCCCAGCTCTAAGGCGGCCTTTTCGACCTTTTCGCGCATTTTCGGGGATACCGATGCGCCGGGGGTAAAGGTTCGGGACACAGCCGAGGTCGACACGCCCGCGTAGCGCGCCACGTCTTTCAACGTCACAGCCATGTTGCGCGTGCCTTTTGTGTCACTTGGGACCCTCTCCACCTGCCACAGACGGGCCAAGCATATCCGGCAAAGCCCTCACCGTTCAAACCTGATCGTCGGGGCGTGGTGCCGCAGCGCGTCCAAGGCGGTCGTTGATGGCGCGGCCAAGACCTTCGTCTGGAATGGGCGACACAGCGATGACCGATGCCCCCTTGGCGTCCAGATCATGCAGGTGGGCAAACAGATTGGCAGCCGCTTCGGTCAGATCGCCAGTGGACGACAGGTTCAGATCGCAATCCACGTCGCCGAAACCCAGCCGCGTTTCGCGGTCATGCCAGTCTGTAGCGTTCAGGCGCATGCGGGCGTTGGGGGCATAGTGCGAGGCCAGTTGGCCGGGGGCACTGATGGCACCTGCTTCTTCGCGGATGGCGACGGGCAGACCCAAGACCGCTTCGATCTGGGTGCGCGTGATGGTGCCAGGGCGCAGGATTGTCGGCGTATCTGTCAAACCGATAATGGTCGATTCCAGCCCTTCGTCACAGGCCCCGCCCTCGACCACTGCCTCGATCCGGCTATCCAAAGTGGCCAGAACATGGTCGCTGCGCGTCGGGCTGATCTGGCCCGACCGGTTGGCCGAAGGGGCAGCGATGCCACCGCCGAAGTCACGCAGCAACGCGCGGGCCACTGGGTGGGCAGGCATGCGCACTGCCAAGCTGGGCAGACCGGCTGAAACGAGTTTCGACATCTTTGACCCGTCGGCCAAAGGCAGAACCATGGTCAGCGGGCCGGGCCAGAATGCTTTGGCCAGAACCTCGGCCTGATTGGACCAGATGACTTGGGCCTTCACATCATCCAGTTCAGCGAAATGCACGATCAGTGGGTTGAAACTCGGGCGACCCTTGGCCTCATAAATACGGGCCACTGCATGGTCATTTGTCGCATCTGCGCCCAAACCGTAGACAGTCTCGGTCGGGAATGCGACAAGCCCGCCGTCGCGCCAGATCGAAACCGCATCAGCGGTATGCTCCGATGTGATGCGTCGTGTCTGAGTTGGTTTCATGGGAAGATGCGCACCTATGACGCCGCGTTTTTGTTGAACAGGCAGTTAGAGGGGGTAAACCTGTCTCTAACGATGGCCGTCTGCATAGACCTGCTGGACGTGCTTGCCAAGAATTTCCAATGGAGGCTTCATGCCCTATCGCGCCCCTGTTTCCGACTTTACCTTTCTCTTTAATCAGATTGTTGGTCTGAACGACGTCACTGCCACCGAACGTTTCGAAGATGCGACAGCGGATGTGGTCGAGGCGATCATCGCAGAGGCCGGTAAACTGTGTGACGAAGTGGTCGCGCCGACGAACCGTCAGGGCGACCTGACGCCGGCGGTTCTGGAAAACGGTGTTGTGCGCGCGTCTCCTGGCTTTGGCGATGCGTATAAGGCGATTGCCGAAGGTGGCTGGGTGTCGGTTTCAGCCAGCCCTGAATTCGGCGGCATGGGCCTGCCCCAAGCGGTGGCAACCGCGGTAAACGACATGATGTCGGGTGCGAACCTTGCGCTGCAACTGTGCCCGCTGCTGACCCAAGGCCAGATCGAGGCGCTGGAGCATCACGCAAGCGACGAGATCAAGGAACTCTATCTGCCCAAGCTGATTTCCGGTGAATGGACAGGCACGATGAACCTGACCGAACCGCAGGCCGGTTCCGACGTTGGTGCGCTACGTTCCAAGGCCGAACCGAACGGTGACGGCACCTATAAGATCAGCGGCCAGAAGATTTACATCACGTGGGGTGATCACGATGTGGCGGAAAACATCTGTCATCTGGTGCTGGCCCGTCTGCCCGACGGTGCGCCCGGAACCAAAGGCATCAGCCTGTTCATGGTGCCCAAGTTCATTCCCGATGAGAACGGCAAGCCGGGCGTCGCGAACTCGCTGCGCTGTGTAAGCCTTGAACACAAGATGGGCCTGCATGGTTCGCCCACCGCCGTGATGCAGTACGACGAGGCGACTGGCTGGCTGGTCGGGTCGGAAAACGGCGGCATGAAAGCGATGTTCACGATGATGAACAACGCCCGTCTGGGTGTGGGTGCACAGGGCATCGGTATCGCCGAGGCGTCCTATCAGCACGCGCTGGCCTATGCGATGGACCGGACACAGGGTGCCAGCCCGATTGAAAACGGCACAGGCGCGATTATCGACCACGCGGATGTGCGCCGTATGCTGGCATCGATGAAGGCAGATATCTTTGCGGCCCGCGCCATTGCTTTGGCCTGTGCGGTTGCCATCGACATGGCGACAGCCACGGGCAAGCCGGAATGGTCGGCGCGCGCGGCCCTGCTGACACCGGTGGCTAAGGCCTTTGGTACTGACGTGGGCTGTGAAGTGGCCGACACGGGCGTTCAAATTCACGGCGGTATGGGTTTTGTCGAGGAAACCGGCGCGGCGCAGTTCCTGCGCGATGTGCGCGTGACCCCGATTTACGAGGGCACCAACGGCATTCAGGCGATGGACCTTGTGGCACGGAAAATGATGGACGGCGGCGACGCGATCTTTGCGCTGCTGGACGAAATCGAAGGCTTTGCCGAACAGGCGCGGGACAAGATGCCCGAACTGGCCGAACCGGTCTGGCAGGCCAGCGAAACGCTGCGTGAAACGGTCGAATGGATGGTCGCGCAGGGCAACCTGAACGAACGCTTTGCGGGTTCTGTTCCATTCTTGCGCGGGTTTGCCCGTGTGCTGGGTGGCTACTATCACCTTCAGGCGGCGATGCAGGAACCCGACAGCGCCCGTGCGCGTCTGGCGCGATTCTACATCAACCGTCTGTTGCCCGAGCACACAGGTGTTCTGGCGCACGCGCGGTGTGGGGCCGAAGACCTCTACGCGTTGTCGCCCGACGATCTGGCCGCGTAATGGACGGCGCGGCAGAGGGCATACGTTACCCCTGGACGGAACCGCCCGCCGAGGGCGAGGCAACGGAGATCGCAGAAGGGGTCTTGTGGCTTCGCCTACCGCTGCCGATGAAGCTGGATCACGTCAACATCTATGCGTTGGATGACGGCGATAGCTGGACACTGATTGACGCAGGTATCTACTCCAAACGCTCCATCGCGATTTGGGAAAAGCTGTTGGCGGGTCCCTTGGCGGGCAAGCCGGTTTCGCGGGTGATCCTGACGCATCATCACCCCGATCACGTGGGTATGGCCGGTTGGTTCCAGACGCGCGGCGCCAAGGTTTGGGCGACGCGCACCAGCTGGTTGTTTGCGCGTATGCTGACGCTGGACGCGCAGTCCACGCCAACGCCGGAAACGCTGGAATTCTGGCGCCGCTGCGGCATGTCGCAAGAGGTCTATGACCAGCGCGCGGCAGAACGACCCTTTAACTTTGCCGATGTGGTTCATCCGATGCCCTTGGGGTTCAAGCGGGTGCAAGAAGGCGATGTCATTCGCATCGGTGGGCGCGACTGGGACGTGCGGATCGGCAACGGCCATGCGCCCGAACACGCCACCTTCTGGAGCCGCGATGACAACCTGATCCTGGCAGGCGACCAGATGCTGCCGTCGATCAGTTCCAACATCGGTGTCTACGCGACGGAACCCGAAGCCGACCCTGTTAGCGACTGGATCGAGGCCTGCGAACGGCTGGCGTCACACGCACGGGCCGATCATCTGGTTCTAGGCGGTCACAAGCTACCTTTCACCGGCCTGCCGATGCGCATGCGCCAGTTGATCGACAACCATCACAGCGCGCTGAACCGTCTTGAGGCCCATCTGGACACGCCCAAAGCGGCGGGCGAATGCTTTATGCCGCTGTTCAAACGTAACATCGGCAGTGGTGAATACGGTCTCGCGCTGGTTGAGGCGATGTCCCACTGCCTTCACCTCTGGCACGAAGATCGGGCGACTCGCAGTGATCGGGATGACGGCGCTTGGGTGTTTAAAGCCCGATAATTGCGCATTTCGGCCTCCTTGCGGCAGAATGCGCCTAATGGACATCGTGACAGCCCGTTTTAAATGCGGTAGCAGACGGGAAACGCGACTCTGGAAGGGAATGAAACGATGGCAGAGCACAAGCACGGCGAAATGGACATCACTGTTCAGGAAGAAACATTTGCTGGTTTCGTCAGCTTCACGATCAAAACGTGTATTGCGATTCTGGTGGCTGTGGTCATTCTGGCGCTTGTCGGCGCATAAGCACCCCTGACTTTACGGAATATCCGAGGGCCTCATGACGCTATCGAAAGCATCGATTTGTCTTGTTGTGGCCCTTGGACTGTCTGGCTGTGCAGCGCACAGTCCGGACGATGTGTCTATCGAGACGACACAGCAATTCGCCTATCGCCATGATGGGCCTCCCGCTCTGACGCTGTACACGATGGTGTCAAACCGCTCGGGCAGCGGCGCACACAGCAGCATTATGATCAACGCATCACAGCGCGTGGTGTTCGACCCGGCTGGGTCGGTCAAACATCCCGCCATCGCGGAGCGTGGTGATGTTCTTTATGGCATCACGCCGCAGGTTGCCGATTTTTACGAACGGGCACATGCGCGGGAAACCTATCACGTGGTGATCCAGCGGATCGAGGTATCGCCTGAGGTTGCGGAAATGGCGCTGCGTCTGGCGCAGGATCGCGGCACCGTTGCCAGTGCGTTTTGTACCAACGCAACGTCCAGCCTGCTCAGCAAGCTTCCGGGATTCGAACAGATCAAACCGACGTTCTTCCCGGGCAATCTGCAGAAACAGATGTCTCAGGTTCCCGGCGTGACCGAACGCAAACTGTTCGAAAACGATTCGGATGATAAGGCCGAGGCGATCGCCGCCTTCAAACCCGAAGAAGCCAGCGTCACCAGTCCAAGCGGCGAAGCGCATCAGGGCAACAAGTAATTCCCCGAAATCAGGATTGCGGCACCGGCAAGGATCGAGGCCACGACGTTGCGCGTCTTATAGCCCACCACCAGTGTCGCCATCGCCGCAGTAAAGCGCAGCGGATCAAACGTGCCGCCCGTGGCGCTGGGCCATAGCACCAGTGGCGCGATCAGGGCTGGTAACACAGCAACAGCCGTATAGCGCAGATGGCGCAGCACCCATTCAGGCATGGCGCGGTCGCCGATCAGACCAAGGAACACAAAGCGCAGGCCAAAGCTTGCTGCGCCGAGACCGATGATTGTCAGCCAGATTTTCCATTCAGGGATCATGCTTTGGCCTCCTCTGCGCGGGTTTCGGCGTAGGCGCCTGTGATCATGCCTGCGATGGCCCCCACCATCAGGCCCAGATTGAAAGGCAACCATACAAAGGCCAGCGCCCCTGCCACGGCGGCGATGGCCGCCCAGACGTGTGCACGGGTGCGCAGCATCGGCCCGATCATCGCAAGGAAGGTGATGGGCACGGCAAAATCCAGACCCAGTTCAGGCGGGATCGCGTTGCCAACAATCGTGCCGGCCACTGTCGCCACATACCAAGGCAGGCAAATCGGTGTCACGACCCCCATGAAGAATGCGAATTTTTCGGCAAGTGTCAGCTGCGGGCGTTCCTCGTATTCAAGGATCGCGCTGGCATAGACCTGATCCACAAGGAAATACGCGGTCATCGCGCGCTTCCAAAGCGGCAGTCGGCCAAGGTGCGGGGTCATCGAGGCGGAATACATCGCCATCCGAAGGTTCACCGCAATGGCCGATGCCAGAACAACAACCATCGGGGCCTGATCCTGCAAAAGCTGAACAGCGGTGAACTGGGCGGCGCCAGCGATAACCACAACGGAAAAAGCCAGCGCTTCAAAACTGCTCATGCCCGCGTCCGTGGCGACGATCCCGAACAGCAGACCGAAGGGGATAATCACCATAAGAAACGGCACGCCAGTTCGAAAACCGCGCCAGAAACTTGACTTTGTGCTCGTGGCCACCATCACTCTGTCCTAATCTGATCAAAACAGCCGTAGACCCGTGAAAAGGAAGATGCAATTGGCAGAGCTTCACGAAAAAGCCAACTACGTGATTGCACCTGATCCCGCAGGAAACGGGTTGACCCGCGCAGTCACCGGCATTGACCACACAGGTGCAGAAACGCAGATTTCCGTGGTCGAGGAACGCCCGCTGACAATCTATCTGAATAGCCAAGAGGTTGTGACCGCCATGACCATCGGGGATTATCCCGACTTTCTTGCGGTCGGTTTCCTGCGCAATCAGGGGATGCTGAAAGACGACGAAGAGATCACCGGCATCGACTATGACGAAGAGCTTGAGACAGTCGTTGTGCGCACAGCGTCGGCCACGACCTATGAAGAAAAGGTCAAGAAAAAGACCCGCACTTCGGGCTGCGCTGTAGGCACCGTCTTTGGCGACATGATGGAGGGGTTGGATCAGGTTCAACTGCCGCAGACGCCTGTGAAAACCTCATGGCTGTACGGCCTTGCGCACAAGATCAACACGACCCCGTCGCTGTATCTGGAGGCAGGCGCGATCCACGGCACGGTTCTATGCCAAGGCGATCAGCCGCTGGTCTATATGGAGGATGTGGGGCGTCATAACGCGGTGGATAAGATCGCCGGTTGGATGTTTCTGAACGGTATCTCAGCCGACGACAAAATCCTTTACACGACGGGGCGACTGACATCGGAAATGGTGATCAAAACCGCGTTGATGGGCATTCCCGTTCTGGCGTCACGCTCGGGGTTCACGGCTTGGGGCGTCGATATCGCGCGTCAGGTAGGTTTGACCTGTATCGGACGGATGCGCGGCAAACGCTTTGTTTGCCTTAGTGGCGAGGACCGGCTGGAATGGGACATCGATCCTGACGCGGTGCCGGACGAGGCCAAGAAATCCGGTCGGAAGGGCGCGGCATGAAGCAACCTTTGGGCGTTATTCTGGCGGGTGGTCAGGCCACGCGCATGGGCGGTGGTGATAAGGGGCTGCTGACTGTCGGGGGCAAAACCCTGCTGTCCCATGTGATCGACCGGCTGGAACCGCAGGTCGCCGGTTGTGCGCTGAACGCCAATGGCGATGCCGCGCGGTTTGCGGACTATGGCCTGCCCGTGATTGCCGATAGTATCGACGGCTATGCAGGCCCCTTAGCGGGCGTTCTGGCCGGTCTGGATTGGGCGGCAGAGCAGGGCGCGGAAACCATTGTCACCGTTGCCGCCGACACGCCGTTTTTTCCTTGCGATCTGGTGCCGCAATTGTTGCTGGCCGCCGACGGGATGGCGCACCCCTTGGCGCTGGCTGCCACCAAGGGCGAGGCCAAGACCAAATCGAAATCCCAGTCCGGCCTGATACGGCATCCCACCTTCGGCCTTTGGCCGGTTGCCCTACGCGACGACCTGCGCAAGTTTCTGGAAGGGGGCGGGGCCAAGGTGGTGATCTGGACCGAACAACACGACGGACGCGAGGCGCTGTTTCCGACAGACGCGGGCGATCCGTTTTTTAACGTCAATACGCCAGAGGATCTGGCCAAAGCCGAGGCGCTTGTTTCATGAAAATCTACGGGGTCACGGGTTGGAAAAACGCGGGCAAAACAGGGCTGATGGAACGGCTGGTGACCGAAATCACAGCGCGCGGATTTTCCGTCAGCACGGTGAAACACGCCCATCACAGCTTTGATGTAGACCACCCTGGTCGCGACAGCTATCGCCACCGCGAAGCAGGCGCGCGCGAGGTATTGTTGTCATCGCGCAACCGCGTCGCCCTGATGCAGGAACTGCGCGATCAGGATGAGCCGAGCCTTGATGACTTGCTGAAACGCCTGTCGCCCGTCGATCTTGTGCTGATCGAGGGTTATAAACGCGATCGTCATCCCAAGGTCGAAGCGCACCGTCAGGAACCGGGTAATCCGCTGATCGCGCCCGATGATCCAACCATCCGCGCGGTTGCCTCGGACACGCCGCTGGAACTGGATCGGCCGGTGTTTGATCTGAACGACACAAAGGCCATCGCGGACTTTATCCTCGGGGAAGTCGGCCTGTGACCCGCTTCGACCGCTTTGTGGTGGTCGATTGGTCGGGCGGCAATGACACAGGGCCCAAGCCGCGCAAGGACGCGATCTGGCTGTGTGAACACGGGGCCGAGCCAGAATACTTACGCAATCGCGTAGTGGCAGAGGATCGTCTGCGGGCGTTGATTGATGACGCTCAGGCGCTTGGCCAGCGCCTGTTGATCGGCTTTGACTTTCCTTTCGGCTACCCCGCTGGCTTCGCGCTGGCTTTGACAGGGCAGGACGATCCTTTTGCCGTTTGGGATTGGGTCGAACAGAACCTTGATGATACGCCCAAGGGTAACAACCGCTTTGCTTTGGCCGACCAGATCAACGCGCAGTTTGCGGGCGTGGGGCCGTTCTGGTTCAATGCGTTGAAGCAGGACTTTGCCCATCTGCCACGCAAAGACACGCGCACAGGTCACGGAATGTCCGAACATCGTGCCTGTGACGCCATGGCAAAAGGCGCCTTTACCTGTTGGCAGATGGGTGGCGCAGGGGCCGTTGGCGGTCAGGTGTTTACGGGTCTGGCGGTGCTCAATCGGTTGCGGAGCGAAATGCAGGTCGCTGTCTGGCCGTTTCAAAAACTGGACGCGCCTGTGGCATTTGTCGAAATCTGGCCGGGGCTTATTAATTCTTCTGTGAAATCTGCCGAAGCTTTGGGCGGTATTCGCGATGCGCATCAGGTCAGGTTACTGGCCCGTGCGCTTTCTGCGTTGCCCCCCGCGCGCTTGGCTGAGATGTTGGATGTCAACGCACCGGAAGAAGGTTGGATACTGGGCTTGGGCTTTGAAGACGAATTGAACGACGCCGCAGGTCTGCGGCCACCGCCCCTGCGGAACGATTGTTTTGCCTTGCCGGCGGGTGTCGACTGGACGCCTGTGGACGATGCTTTGGCGATGCTGCGTGATCGGTTGCATACGGTGGTGGGGCAGCAGGATGTCGCGCTGACTGATGCCCGTGGCCGTGTTCTGGCCGTTGATCTACTGGCCAAACGCGCAAATCCGCCGCATCCTAATACGGCGGTGGATGGCTACGGCTTTGCCCATGCCGCGATGTCCGATGGCGACAACGTTCTGCCCTTGGTTCAAGGCCGCTCTGCCGCGGGGGTGCCTTATGACGGCAAGGTCCCCCAAGGCCACGCGATCCGCGTTCTGACGGGCGCTGATCTGCCTGACGGTGTGGACACTGTCGTGCTGGATGAGGACTGCAGTGCGGACAGCGCGCAGGTCGCGTTTCGGGGTGGTCTGCGCCGTGGGGCCAACACGCGGAAGGCGGGCGAGGATATGGCCGTTGGCCAAGTGGCGATCCCCGTGGGCACCAAATTGCGTCCGCCCGAATTGGCACTCGCGGCGTCCGTGGGGCATGGCACGGTTCCAGTCTTTGAACGGCTGCGGGTGGCTGTCTTGTCAACCGGCGACGAACTGGTCGAGGCAGGGGCACAGGCGGGCGCAGGGCAGATTTACGACGCCAACCGCCCGATGCTGTGTTCCTTGGCCGAGGCTTGGGGGTACGAAGCCGTCGACATGGGCCGCGCGCCCGATGACCGCGACGCCTTGCGCGCAATTCTGGACGATGCTGCGACCAAGGCAGACGTGATCCTGACGTCCGGCGGTGCTTCGGCAGGGGACGAGGACCACATGTCGGCTCTGCTACGTGAAGCAGGTGCGATGCAGGAATGGCGGATCGCGTTGAAACCCGGTCGTCCCTTGGCGCTGGGCATGTGGAACGGCGTTCCCGTCTTTGGCCTGCCGGGAAATCCGGTGGCGGCCTTTGTCTGTTCGCTGATCTTTGCGCGTCCGGCGATGTCGGCGTTGTCAGGGGCAGGCTGGATTTCGCCCGAAGGGTTCGACGTGCCTGCGGCCTTTACCAAACGCAAGAAACCCGGACGGCGTGAATACCTGCGTGCCCGCCTGCGCAACGGCAAGGCCGAGGTGTTTGCCTCTGAGGGGTCAGGGCGCGTGTCGGGGCTTAGCTGGGCGGAAGGGCTGGTTGAAATCGGGGACGAAGCGGCGGATATCGCCGAGGGCGATCTGGTGCGCTTCATCCCCTATGGCAGTTTCGGGCTTTAGTCGAAGGTGCCCGCAACGCGGCCCAACAGCATGAACGCGCGCGATGTGCGGGTCATGGTGTAATCGGCCAGTTCTTCGTCGGTTGCCGTCTTTTCGAACTGCGCCAGCGCTTTATCGTAGAGGCGCAGGAAGTGGTGTGTCGCATCGCGGAAGATCGGGTCTTTCTTCATCCGCGCGTTGGTCAGTGCCAGCGAAGACCGGTCGCGCACACCGCCAAGCGCTGCAATCACGCGTCCACGTTCACCTTGCGCAAAACGCCGCCACAACTCGGGGCGGGCCAGATCGGGGCGCAGATCGTCCATATAGATGCCGTCTTGGCTAAGCAGCGTCAGCACATCCTGACTGGCCTGAACCAGTTGGGCTGTCGGGCGATCTTTCAGCGCGCGGCGCAGGGCGGCGAACCCTTCGGAATCATCCGCCGTCTCTGGAAAGTTCAGCGCGCGGATCAACTGAGCGGTGCTCAGCGGCTGGCCAATCGCTTCGGCCGGTGTGCCAAGCGCCAGCGCAGGCTGGTCGCCGCCGTTCGGATCGGACGGATCAGACGCCAGCGGCGCGGGGTTCTGGTGACGCACTGTGGTGAAGGTCGCCAAGGCCGTTTCGGTTTTGCGTTGGGCCGCGGCGATTTCATCCAGCTTTTTCGCGATCGACACAGCGGGCAGTTGTTCGTTCGGCGATGATGCTTTGGACTGGGTCACATAAGCCTTACGCAGCGCGTCCACAGCGGCCTGCAAGCGGGCGCTTTCGGCCTCCATGATACGGGCGGCGCGCATGGCCATGGCGGCAACCCAGATCATGGCAACCGGCATAAACACGACCATCAGGATCAGCAGAAAGCGCACGCCATCCAGCCCGTCCTGACTGAAGAACAGGAAATAGCCTGCGGACAGCAAAAGCCACACAATGCCAATGCCCAAAGCCGCCCGATCAACCGCGCGCGTTGCTTCGGCAGACTGGCGGTCGCTTAGGCCCAAACCGGATTTTTTCTGACTGTTGTCAGCCATATCAGCTGCACCTTTGATCAGATGTATTCAATCTTGAGCACTTCGTAGCTTTTCTCGCCACCCGGTGTGCGTACTTCGACGCTGTCACCTTCGTCCTTGCCGATCAGGGCGCGGGCGATGGGGGATTTGATGTTCAAAAGGCCTTTTTCGATGTTGGCTTCATGTTCGCCAACGATCTGCCAAGTTTTTTCTTCGTCGGTGTCTTCGTCAACCAATGTGACGGTCGCGCCGAATTTGATCGAGCCGCTCAGTTTGGTCGGGTCGATGACCTCGGCCAGACCCAGAACGCCTTCAATCTCTTTGATGCGGCCTTCAATAAAACCCTGTTTTTCACGCGCGGAATGGTATTCGGCGTTCTCTTTCAGGTCGCCCAGTTCGCGTGCCTCTGCGATCGCCTGAATAATGGCGGGACGCTCTTCGGACTTGAGCTTTTTCAATTCAACTTCTAGCGCGGTGGCCCCCGCGCGGGTCATCGGTAGTTTTTCCATTTTCTTTCCCGGAGGTTGCATCACGACGGATCGCAACGCTGTCACTGGTTATGCCGTGTCCTAATCACGGGGTGTCGGGCGATGCAACAGTGTTGCAGTGCAAAGCACTTGGCAAGTGCTGCTAGAAAAATTGGCGGGCGTTCGCGCTATCATCACATCATTTGGTCCCGAGACGCCGTGTCACAATTGACCTTGGCGGTGTCGGTCGTTACCTCGTCACGCAAGATTATTTCACAAGAGTGCCCGTTTCTGTGGGCAGAGGGAGTGTCATGACCGATATTCAGCGCGAAGCGATGGAATATGACGTTGTAATCGTAGGTGCGGGCCCGGCGGGTCTGTCTGCTGCGATCCGGTTGAAACAGTTGGATGCGGAGCTGAATGTCGTTGTCCTTGAAAAAGGCTCCGAAGTTGGTGCGCACATCCTGTCGGGTGCTGTTCTTGATCCTTGCGGTCTGGATGCGTTGATCCCTGACTGGAAAGAAAAAGGCGCACCGCTGAACACGCCGGTCAAAGAAGACAACTTCTATATGCTGGGCGAAGCTGGCCAGATCCGCGTGCCGAACTTCCCCATGCCGCCGCTGATGAATAACCACGGCAACTACATCGTTTCGATGGGCAACGTCTGCCGCTGGATGGCCGAACAAGCCGAAGAACTGGGCGTCGAGATTTTCCCGGGCATGGCCTGTTCCGAACTGGTGTACGGCGACAATGGCGAAGTCAAAGGCGTGGTTGCCGGTGAATTCGGCAAGAACCCCGATGGCACACCGGGCGATGGATACGAGCCAGGCATGGAGCTTCACGGCAAGTACGTGTTCCTGTCCGAAGGTGTTCGCGGATCGCTCGCCAAAGAAGTGATCGAGAAATACAAGCTTTCCGCCGGTAAAGAGCCGCAGAAATTCGGCATCGGCATGAAAGAGATTTGGGAAGTTGACCCCGCCAAGCACAAGCAGGGCACAGTCACCCACACCATGGGTTGGCCGCTGGGTTCGAACGCCGGTGGTGGTTCCTTCATCTACCATCTGGAAAACAATCAGGTTTATGTCGGCTTCGTGGTTCACCTGAACTACGAAAACCCGCACCTCTTCCCCTACATGGAATTCCAGCGCTTCAAGCACCACCCGATGGTCGCCGAGCTGCTTGAAGGCGGTAAGCGCGTGGCTTACGGCGCGCGTGCAATCTCGGAAGGTGGTTATCAGTCCATGCCCAAGATGGTGGCACCTGGTGTGGCGCTGCTGGGTTGTTCCGTTGGCATGGTCAACGTCCCGCGCATCAAGGGGAACCACAACGCGATGCTGTCCGGTAAGGCCGCGGCAGAAGCCGCCTTTGCCGCGATCAAGGCGGATCGTTCGGGTGATGAACTGAACGACTATGAGGTCGAAGTCCGCGAAGGCGCGATTGGTAAAGACCTGAAGAAGGTCCGCAACGTGAAACCGCTGTGGTCCAAGTACGGTCTGGTCGCATCGCTGATGGTGGGCGGTCTGGACATGTGGACCAACACATTCGGCTTCTCGCTGCTGGGCACAATCGGCCACGGCAAAACCGATGCGGATGCCACAGGCGAGGCCAAGGATTTCGAACCGATCGATTATCCCAAGCCCGATGGCAAGCTTAGCTTTGACCGCCTGACCAACGTCAGCTTCTCGTTCACGAACCACGAAGAACAGCAGCCTCCGCACCTGCAGCTGAAAGACCCGACCATTCCGGTCAAGGTTAACCTGCCCAAATACGCAGGCCCGTCGGCGCGCTATTGTCCGGCAGGTGTTTACGAGTTCGTTGAGGAAGAGGGCAAAGAGACACGCTTTGTCGTCAACTTCCAGAACTGCGTTCACTGCAAAACATGTGACATCAAAGACCCTAGTCAGAACATCAACTGGACGACACCGCAGGGTGGCGAAGGTCCGAACTATCCGAACATGTAATCAGACAGTTTCCTGCGCGCGCTCGATTTGGGCGCGCGCCTGATCCAACCGGTTGGACGAGACCGGCAAAACCCGTCCATCCCGCAAATGCACATGATGCTTGCGCCCGTTCTTCTCAATCTTTTCGATTTCCGCAGTCGCCACCCAGTGTGAGCGGTGGATTTGAATGCCGTCTACCCCATTCAGCAGATCGACAAGATCCCCCATCCGCATCAGCAACATCGCATTTCCGCGATCTGTTGTGATGTGGGCATAGTGATCCTGCATGGAAATTGAGCAAATGCGCGCGCTGTGCATCTCTGGCGGCAAGCGGTCTTTCAACGCAGATGGCAGGTCTGGTTGCTTGGCGAGGGGCGCTGCCGGTTCGATTGGCGGCGTTCCATCGACTGGTTCGGCAACCTCTTCCTCGGCGCCTTTTGTTTTCTGGAAGACAGCTGGAATGACGACAAATTCAGTTAACAACATGGGCGCGGAAATCACTGCGATCTCCAGATATACCTTGGGGTAAATCAGCGCAGCGGCTGCTTCGGGTGCGAAAACCTTGTAGATGAACATGACAGCCGCAGCAGACGGGATTGCGCCCAAAACGCCTCCGATGCACAATCGTGTCGTGCCCGATAGCTTATTGAAAAGATTTACGGAAAACGCAGTATAAACGCCGATATGGGCGAAGACAGCCACAGCGGAAAAGTCCACCAGCCAGAACGCGAACCTGTCCCAAAGGGAAAGGGCGTTGTATGTGCCAAATGGGCCAATCACCGTAACAATAGCCACCAAGGTAAGATAAAAAACGAACTTCCTTGGCAGGTTTACTGATGTGTCTATTTCACGCATCGTCAATCTGAAAACTCTACTATTACACGAATAACACAGCGATTTTGCGCATGTAAGGTTTATTACTTCCTCTTAAGTAGATTTTCCTCTGCTGCGTGAGTGATGCAGCATACAAAGCGGCTTTGGCTGGTCGCTGGGAGGCTGTGAAAGTCTTTTCGTGATAACGTAAGATTTATGATGAGGGGCCCATATTTGTGGGCCCCTCATTGCGCGTGGCTGTGCAGAGGACTAGGTTTAAGGCAAAGCACCTCACAGAGGCCGAAAGGGCGACAATGACTCAATCAGGCTGGCTTAAAGCCGCGGCAACGGCAATCGCACTCTTCCTTCCGTCGATGTCGGCGGCTCAGGGGGTTGCCGGTGATTATCTGGCAGCGCGTCAGGCGGGCATGACCGGCGATTTTGAGCAGGCTGCCCGCTATTTTGACCGCGCCCTGATGTTCGATCCCGACAACCTCGAATTTATGGATCGCGGCGCGCTGTCGTACCTGTCTCTGGGTAATGTGGAGCGGGCGGCAGTCCTGGGCAATCGCATTCTGGAAAGCGGTCAATCCAGCCAGGTCGCGCAGATGGCTGTTATGGCCGAACGCCTTGGCAAGGATGACTACGCCGGTGCAATCGATATGATTGCGCAGAACCGTGGCGTTGGCCCCTTGGTTGACGGATTGATCACCGCGTGGTCCCAGTTGGGCCAAGGAGACATGAGCGCCGCGCTAGTCGCTTTCGAAAAGGTCGGCGAAACCCAAGGGCTTGAACCATTTGCGGTGTATCACAAGGCTTTGGCACTGGCATCTGTCGGCGATTATGAGGGTGCCGAAAAAATCTTTGCGACGGACATGGCTGGCGGTCTGCAATTCACCCGCCGCGCCGTCATCGCGCGTTTGTCGATCCTGAGCCAGCTTGAGCGTAATCAGGAAGCGCTCAATTTTCTGGATCAGTCCTTTAACGCCCAGATGGACCCGGAATTGCGCAGCGTAAAAGCCGCGCTTGAGGCGGGCGAAACCCTGCCGTTTAACGTGGTTCGCTCTGCCAAGGACGGGTTGGCTGAATCCTTCTTCTCATTGGCCGAGGCGCTGGCGCAGGATGCGTCTGACGATTTCACGCTTCTTTATGCACGCATCGCCGAACACCTGCGCAGCGACCACTTCGAAGCGGCGTTGATGACGGCCGAATTGCTTGAACGTCTTGGCCAATACGAACTGGCCGTCGATGCCTACCGTGATGTCGAACGCGACGATCCGGCGTTCCATGCGGCGGAACTGGGGCGGGCAGGTGCCCTTCGCGCTGCTGGCCGCACCGATGCGGCGGTGGAAGTGTTGGAAAGCCTTGCGGAGACCCACGGCGATTTGCCCGTCGTGCAATCGACCTTAGCCGACTTGAAGCGGTCATTGAACGAATATGACGACGCCATTGAAGCCTACGCCAAAGCCATCGACCTGTTCGACGAACCCGAGCGGTCGCAATGGTTCTTGTTCTACGCGCGGGGGATTTCCAACGAACGGTCCGGCAACTGGGAGGCGGCCGAGGCCGACTTTCGCACCGCGCTGGACCTGAACCCCGATCAGCCGCAGGTTCTGAACTATCTGGGGTATTCGCTGGTCGAAAAGCAGACCAAGCTGGATGAGGCTTTGGATATGATTGAACGGGCGGTCGCAGCCGAACCGGGCAGCGGCTATATCGTCGACAGCCTTGGCTGGGTTCTTTTCAAACTCGGGCGTTATGAAGAGGCCGTCGAACATCTTGAACGCGCAGCCGAGCTGATGCCGATCGATCCTGTTGTGAACGATCACCTCGGGGACAGCTATTGGGCTGTTGGCCGTCGGACAGAGGCCCAGTTTATGTGGCGACGTGCCTTAAGTTTTGTGGACTACGAAAATGTGTCCGAAGACGCGGATGCCGACCGCATCCGGCGCAAATTGGAAGTCGGGCTGGATCAGCTTCTTGAAGAAGAAGGCGCTGATCCGCTGAACATGGTAACTGATGACAAAAATTAACGACTTTGCTCCGGCAAAGATCAACCTGACCCTTCACGTCTTGGGCCAACGCTCTGACGGCTATCACCTATTGGATTCGCTGGTTGTGTTCGCCGATTTTGGCGACCGCATCGAAGTATCGCCGAACAGCGAACTGGCGTTGAGCGTCGATGGCCCCTTTGCCGATGGTGTCCCGACCGGCGAGGAAAATCTGGTTCTGAAAGCCGCGCGCCTCTTGGATCCGGTGCGCGGTGCGTCGATCCACTTGCACAAGGAATTGCCGTCGGCTGCAGGTATCGGCGGCGGATCGTCCGATGCGGCGGCCACGCTGCGCGCGCTGGGTGAGATGTGGGGAATGCCCCTGCCGGGCAATGCGATGACACTGGGGGCTGATGTGCCGATGTGTCTGGAGCCGAAAGCGGCCCGTATTTCTGGCGCAGGCGAAGGGCGGATGCCCGTCGAAGGACTGCCCGCCATGCCTGCTGTACTGGTCAATCCTCGCGTGGGTGTCCCCACTCCGGCGGCGTTCAAAGGATTGGCGACAAAGAATAATGCGCCGATGCCAGACGTCATCCCGGACTTTGCCGATGTGACCGCGGCAGCGGACTGGTTGGCGGGCCAACGCAATGATTTGTCCGCTCCGGCGCGCGAGATTGCGCCTGTGATCGACGATGTTCTGGCGGTTCTCGACGATGCGCTCTTGGCGCGGATGTCCGGATCGGGGGCAACGTGCTTCGGGCTCTATCCGGATAAGGAGACCGCCCAACAGGCGGCCTTGCGCATTGCGGCCAAGCGTCCGGATTGGTGGGTTGCGCCCGTTACGCTGAACCCGTGATCAGTTGATCCGCGCGACCACGTAATCCGCCAGATCAATCAACATGTCGCGCAGATCGCTTTGCGGGATCGCGGACAACGCTGTCTTCGCTTTTTCAGCCCATTCCAGCGCATCGTCGCGCGTTGCTTCAAGCGCACCGTGACGGTTCAGAAGATCCAAGGCGTGTTCCAGATCACCGTCTTCCTGTTTGCCTTTCTCGATGGTCCGCTTCCAGAAGGCGCGTTCTTCATCGTCGGCTTTGGCGATGGTTTTGATGACAGGCAGGGTCAGTTTGCGTTCACGGAAATCGTCACCAACGTTTTTACCGGTGGCTTTCGTGTCGCCCTGATAATCCAGCAGATCGTCCACAATCTGGAAGGCAATGCCCAACGCATCGCCGTAATCAAACAGCGCCTGTGTCAGCGCATCATCGACGCCTGCAATCACGCCGCCCACTTCCATCGCAGCCGAGAAAAGGGCGGCGGTTTTGCCGCGCACGATCTGTAGGTAAACGGATTCGTCTGTGCGCAGGTCGGTTGCGGCGGACAGTTGCAGAACTTCGCCTTCGGCAATGGTCGCCGAGGCGTTGGCCAGAATATCCAGAACGCGCAGCGATCCGGTTTCCACCATCAACTGGAACGATCGGGCGAACAGATAGTCACCCACCAAAACGCTGGATTTGTTGTCCCAAAGCAGGTTTGCCGTCGGGCGTCCGCGACGCTGGGCGCTTTCATCGACGACATCGTCATGCAGCAAGGTCGCGGTGTGAATGAATTCTACGGTGGCCGCCAGATGCATATGATACGGGCCGTCGTAACCACACATCTTGGCGGATGCGAGTGTCAGCATGGGGCGCAGGCGCTTGCCGCCGGCCTCAACCAGATGGGCCGTCACTTCGGGGATGCGCGGGGCATGTTCCGATGCCATCCGGTCGCGGATCAGCGTGTTCACCTGTTCCATCTCGCCCGACAGGACCTGAGCGAGGCGTTCATGCGGTTTTACAGATGTGTGATCCAAACCCATTGTGATGCTCCCCAAGGGTCGACTTTGGCCGACCCCGATGTTTAGATGAGAAATATGGAAGAGCTTTTGCGCACGACCGATATTACTCTTATTCCACTTGCCCGCACAGTGCTGGACGACGCGGGTATAGAAACCTTTGAACTCGACGTAAATATGAGCGTGCTCGAAGGGTCCATTGGCATTTTGCCACGCCGCCTTATGGTTAGGGCGCAGGACCTTGCACGTGCAAGAACAATTCTTTGGGAAAACGGTGTTAAATTCGAAGGTTAGAACCTTTTCAGACGACGAACTGACGCAAGACGCCTTTTTGGGCGGCAAACTGACGTTGCGCCAACCGCGCATTGGATATCGCGCGGGCGTTGACCCTGTTTTCCTGGCCGCCAGCGTTCCGGCAAAGCCCGGTGACCGTGTGCTCGAACTTGGCTGCGGGGCAGGGCCTGCGTTGCTGTGTCTGGGCGCACGCGTTAGCGGATTGCACCTGTGGGGCGTCGAACGACAGCCTGACTATTCCGAACTTGCGCGCTGGAACGCCGAAAGCAACGGTCTGGACGCTGTGATCGAAACCAACGATCTGCGCGATCTGTCTGCTGAGCTGCGGCAAATGTCGTTTGACCATGTGATCGCCAATCCGCCGTATTATGATCCGTCCCAACGCGTACCTGCGCAAGACAGCGGGAAAGAGGCGGGGCTGTCCATCGAAACGCCCTTGGCCGACTGGATCAAGGCCGCCGCTAAGCGCACCGCGCCGCGTGGCACCGTGACGTTCATCCATCGCGCCGAAAAATTGCCGGAACTTATTTCCGGATTTGCGAAATATCTGGGCTCGGTCGAAGTGAAACCCTTTGTGCCGCGCACAGGTCGTGATGCGGGGTTGGTGTTGATCCGCGGACGCAAGGAAGGTCGCGCGCCGTTCCGTTTGCATGCGCCCATCGTTTTGCACCAAGGCCGCCAGCACATGACCGACGGGGATGACTATCGCCCCGAGATCAGGGCCATCCTACGCCATGGCGGCGCGCTATCTTTCTAGGCGCCTGCACAACTTTTGCTAAATACTTTTGATATTCCTCGCCCAAGAATGCGCGTGCAGCGTGACTTTGTAAAAAAAATATGATGCACTGAAATTCTATTCACAAACAGGAGGTCACTATGAGCTTGAGTTCGCATTTGCAGGAACTGAAGAAGAAGCACCGTGTTCTGTCAGACGCAGTAGAAGAGGCGCAAAGATCGCCCGGCGTTGACGATTTGCGCGTGGCCCAACTGAAAAAGCAAAAGCTTAAGCTTAAAGAAGAAATTACACGTCTGTCTCCTCAGACGATGCACTGACGCATAAGGCCGGTGCCTGAAGGCATCGCATGATAGTAGGTTTCAACGCCCTCATGATTTTTCATGAGGGCGTTTTCGGTTTCAGGGCAATGGGGAATCAGGCGGTGATCGCGGCGCAGAAATCGGTCATGGCTTCGACTTCGTTCTGCATGATGTTGTGACCGCCGGAATGCCAGTCTGCGCGGATATCCGCGCCTTGTTGTTCCAGATAGGCAATCAAAGCCCGTGTCTGCTGGGCCGGACAGATCGGGTCCATTTCGCCCGCCGTGATCAGAATGCGCGACTGCGCCAGACCCGGTTGCGGGGCAGGCGACCATGGGATCAGCGGGTGCAGCAGCATCGCATCGGTAAAGATATCCGGATGCTCCAACATCACGTTCATCAAAATGTTGGCGCCGTTCGAATAGCCAAGGCCAACCACCCGATCCGCGCCCAAACGTGTTTTATGATCGGACAGGAAACGGGCCATGTCTTGGGTCCGTTCGCGCAGATCGTCCATGTCATAGACACCTTCGCCGGTACGTTTGAAATACCGCAACGCGCCGTGTTCGTTCACGGTGCCGCGCGGCGAAATCACATGCGCGCCGGGGATCAAGCTTTGGGCAAAGTCGTGAAATTGTCGTTCCGAACCGCCTGTGCCATGGAAGGTAAAGACCAGCGGGGCGCCTACGGTGCCTTTGGTTTCAGCAAAGACCAGATCAGTCATGGATCGGCTCCAGATACTTCTGTTCCAGCAAGTCGCGCAGATGTTCGTGCTGTGATGGCAGCTTGAGCGCCTCGCCCAGATGCGCTGTATCTTCGTCGCGGTCAAAGCCGGGTTCGTTTGTTGCGATCTCGAACAAAACGCCGCCCGGAGTGCGGAAGTAAATGGCCCAGAAGTAATCCCGGTCAATCACAGGCGTCACTTGGTATCCTGTGTCCATCAGCGCCTTGCGCACTTCCAGCTGTTTGGCGCGGTTTTCCACGGCAAAGGCCACATGATGGACAGATCCCGCGCCCTGCGCGGCGGGCGATGCCTGCAGTTGGGCCAGATCAATCACATTGGCATCGTTGCCGCCGGGGATGTGGTAACGCGTGACCGATCCGCTTTGATCCTGCTTTTCGTAGCCCATGAATTCCAGCAGTTCCGCAGTGGCTGTCGCATCCCACAAACGCATGTCGGTGGAATGAAAACCGCGAATGGCCACATCGGCAGGCATACCGTTTCCTGTCCAAGGCTCGCGGCTGTCGCTTTCGACCTCGACCACGGCAAAGGCATCGCCATCAGGGCCAGAGAAACGAAGGCGCGGCGCGCCGAAATAGGTGTCGCTGCTGATGTTGGCGACGCCTGCTTTGGTCAGGCGTTCCTGCCAATAGCCGACAGCACCGGTCGGGATGGCAAAAACCGTCGTGCCGACCTCGCCGATACCTGCGCGGCCACGGCGCGCACCGGGGAAGGGGAAGTACGTCATCACTGTGCCTGGCGTGCCCAGCTCATCGCCGTAGTACAGGTGATAGACCTCGGGCGCGTCGAAGTTCACCGTCTTTTTGACGCGGCGCAGGCCGAGCACTTTGGTAAAGAAGTCGTTGTTCTTCTGGGCGTCAGACGCCAGCGATGTGACGTGGTGAAGGCCCTGAATGTCGCGGATCATGGAAAGCTCCTATAGCGTTTGGTCCGCAATATAGGCCGCAATCGGTGTGCGTAAATTCCACCTGTAGCGCTGATCCTGTGCGCTGATACACAAAACCCCGCCACATTGGACGGGGTTTCGCGTTTGACTGTCGGTCTGATCAGACGAAGAACTGACCGCCGTTTGCCGAGATTGTCGAGCCGTTGATAAAGCCCGCGTCGTCGGACGCAAGGAACACAACGCAGCGCGCGATTTCTTCCGGCTCGCCCAGACGGCCTGTCGGGATTTGCGCGATGATGGATTCACGGACTTTTTCCGGAACCGCCATAACCATGTCTGTTGCGATGTAGCCCGGGCAGATTGCGTTGGCTGTGATGCCTGCGCGCGCGCCTTCTTGGGCCAGCGATTTCACGATGCCCAGATCGCCCGCTTTGGTCGCCGCGTAGTTCACCTGAGCGAACTGGCCTTTCTGACCGTTGATCGACGAGATCACGATGATACGGCCAAACTTACGCTCACGCATGCCGCCCCAGACGGGGTGCACAGTGTTGAAAACGCCTGTCAGGTTTGTGTCGACCACTTCGTGCCACTGTTCCGGTGTCATTTTGTGGAACGGTGCGTCGCGGGTGATGCCAGCGTTGGCAACAACAACATCGATGGGGCCCAGATCGGCTTCGACCTGTGCAAGGCCCGCTTTGGATTCTTCATAATCCGCAACGTTCCATTTGTAGGTCTTGATGCCGGTTTCGGCAGTGAAAGCCGCGGCTTTTTCTTCGTTGCCGGCAAATGTTGCCGCAACCTGATAACCTGCGTCCTTCAGGGCTTTGGAAATCGAAGCGCCGATTCCGCGGCTGCCGCCTGTGACCAATGCTGTACGTGCCATGTCTTGTCCTCCAAGCACTGAGTAATTCTATTGCGCAAACCTGCATTGTTTTTGCAAGATTGTTACTTTTCAAAAAACAGGTTTCGCGGGGGACGTCAAGCAGACGAATGGGCTAAATCACCGTTTCCTGTGCGTGATTTGGCCGCGTTTCCACTGTTTGTCCCGATGAAAATCTTAAAAAAAGCAATCGCCAATGTACAAAAGAAAAAGGCGGGTCGTTTCCGACCCGCCTTTGTTTGTTACGGACGTTCGACGCACATGGCGACGCCCATACCGCCGCCGATGCAAAGGGTGGCGAGACCCTTCTTGGCGTTGCGGCGTTTCATTTCGAACAGCAGCGTGTTCAGAACGCGGGCACCGGATGCGCCGATCGGGTGGCCGATGGCGATTGCACCACCGTTCACGTTCACGATCTCGGGGTTCCAGCCCATGTCCTTGTTCACGGCGCAGGCCTGAGCGGCGAAGGCTTCGTTGGCTTCGACCAGATCCAGGTCTTCGGCCTTCCAGCCTGCTTTATCCAGCGCTTTGCGCGATGCGTAGATCGGGCCAACGCCCATGATGGACGGGTCCAGACCGGCTGTCGCGTAGGACACGATGCGCGCCAGAGGCTCGATACCGCGCTTTTCTGCGTTGTCCGCTGTCATCAGCAGAACGCCCGCCGCGCCGTCGTTGATGCCGGATGCGTTGGCCGCTGTGACCGAGCCGTCTTTTGTGAAGGCCGGACGCAGTTTCTGCATGCTTTCCAGTGTCACGCCGTGACGGATGTATTCGTCTTTATCGACAACGATGTCGCCTTTGCGGGTTTTGATCGTGAAGGCGATGACTTCGTCGTCGAACTTGCCAGCCTTCTGGGCCGCTTCGGCCTTGTTCTGGGATGCCAGCGCGAATTCGTCCTGCATGTCGCGGCTGATCTGCCACTGCTCGGCAACGTTTTCGGCTGTCTGGCCCATGTGGTAGCCGTTGAACGCATCCCACAGACCGTCGCGGATCATCGTGTCGATGTACTTTACGTCGCCCATTTTGTGGCCAGCGCGCAAGTGCGCGGCGTGTGTGGACAGCGACATGTTTTCCTGGCCACCGGCACAGATGATGTCCGCATCACCCAGTTGGATGTGCTGTGCACCCAGCGCAACAGCGCGAAGACCCGAACCACACACCTGGTTGATGCCCCAGGCTGCTGCCTCTTTCGGCAGGCCGGCGTTGATGTGCGCCTGACGGGCAGGGTTCTGGCCCTGAGCCGCGGTCAGAACCTGACCCAAAATGGTTTCCGACACATCCGCTTTGTCGATGCCTGCGCGTGCGACCAGTGCCTCAAGAACGGCGGCGCCAAGATCATGGGCAGGGGTGTTGGCAAAAGAGCCGTTGAAGCTACCTACAGCGGTACGCGCTGCGGATGCGATGACGATGTTGGTCATATTTGGTTCTCCATCCAATGAGCCGGTGGTGCGACGTGCATTGCTGCGCCGCCGCACAATTCCTCCTGTGTAACGGTTACAGCAGCAATTCCAACGCGGCAACCTGCCCGAAGGTGGCCCAATCACTGCCCGACAGGGCGGGCTGTGTTATTCGTGTGCCGCGTGAAGTGGATGAAATACACAAACCTAGGGCTTGTGAACAAAAGGCGGAGAAAGCGTGGGTGCGGAAAAGGCGTAACCTTGCAAACAGTCAATGCCCACACTGGCCAAAAAGGCTGCATCTTCTAGGGTTTCCACCCGTTCTGCGACAGTGATCATACCAAATTCGCCACCCACGGCAGCAAGGGCGCGGATAGCGACCTGATTGTCTGAATCATGGGCCACGTTTGCGACAAAATGCCCGTCGATTTTCAGGATATCGAAGTCCAATTGCTTGAAATGGCGGAACACCGTTTGCCCTGCACCGAAAGAATCGAGGGCAAAAGAAATGCCCTTTTTCCGCAATCGCCGTGCAAATTCGGTCACCAATTCGGGCACGCGCATGGCTGAGTCTTCAGAAATTTCGAGAATCAGTCGCTCGGCCAGTGTCGGGTTGGCGGACAATTGACGATCCAGAATGCGTTGCCACCGCATATACCCGATCGAACGGGCAGACATATTTATCGACAGGCGCAGGTCGGGCACTTTGGCCAGCATGCGCAGCCCGTGTTCCAACGCATGGCAATCCAGCAAACGGCCGGTTTCCTGTTCTTCGACATATCCGATGAATTCCCGCGCAGGGATGATGCGGCCCGTAGGGTCGGTGACCCTGATCAAGCCTTCCCAGAAAGCCACGCGGTTCTGGGCACTGGCCTGCACGATGGGCTGATAGGCCAGTTTCACCTCTTTGTGCCGCACGGCCGCGGCAACCATTGACGGAATATCCTTGTCACGGTTGCGAACAGCCTCTGACAGGGCGTTGGATTTCATTTTCTGGTGTTGCGGGCGCATTGATCCACTCTTCCACTATGGCCATCGCCAAAGTGCCCGCCAGAGGTTAACGGGTTGGTTAAGAAATCAGGCTCTATTCAAATGCCACCTATTTCCCTCTGCGCCTTTAAAATCAGGGACCCCGTGGCAAAGCGCTTGACTCTGAAAGGTGTGCGCATATAAGCGCGGCTTCATTGGTGTTGGTGGCCCCCGCAAGGGGATGCCTGTCAGGGTTTCGACCCAGAGGACAACGCCCTTCATAGATACCCCCAAGACCACCGAAGGGGTGTCGCCTACAGAAGGAGATCAGACGGTGACAAAACGCACCTCTGCCAAGTACAAAATTGACCGCCGGATGGGTGAAAACATCTGGGGTCGTCCGAAATCCCCCGTTAACCGTCGTGAATACGGCCCCGGCCAGCACGGCCAGCGTCGTAAGGGCAAGCTGTCCGACTTCGGTATCCAGCTGCGCGCCAAGCAGAAGCTGAAGGGTTACTACGGCGACCTGACCGAAAAACAGTTCCGTCGCATCTTCTCGGACGCGGAACGTATCAAGGGTGACACAGGTGAAAACCTGATTGGTCTGCTCGAGCGTCGTCTGGACGCCGTTGTTTACCGCGCCAAGTTCGTTGCGACAGTTTTCGCTGCTCGTCAGTTCGTAAACCACGGCCACGTCCTGGTGAACGGCAAGCGCGTCAACATCCCGTCCTACCGTGTTAAAGAAGGTGACGTGATCGAAGTTCGCGAGAAGTCCAAGCAAATGGCCGTTCTGCTGGAAGCAACTCAGCTGACAGAGCGTGACGTTCCGGACTACATCGACGCTGACCACAGCAAGATGAAAGCGACATACGTACGCCAGCCGGGCCTGTCCGACGTACCGTACCCGGTCGTCATGGAACCGAACCTGGTCATCGAATTCTACGCGCAGAACTAAGGTTCCGCGCCACCCCATACGGAAAGGCCGCATCATTCGATGCGGCCTTTTTGTTTTTGGCGTCTGTGATTTGACGATCGGGCAAAAGAAAAGGCCGCGCCCAGTGGGCACGGCCTTTTTCAGAGTACCGATAAACCGGATTACATGTAGTATGTGGATCGGAAAACGTGGTGGACGATTTCGTCACGCTTCAGGCCGCGCTTCGCCAGTTCTGCGTCGCTCATTGCCTGCAGCTGCTGAACGCGACGGACGCGACCGTCGGCTTCTGCGATAGCTGTCATGGTACGCAGAATCGCGTTACCGATGTTTGCGAATACGTTGCTGGATTCGCGGACGAGTGTTGTTTCTGCAAGTGCCATTTCGACAAACTCCTGTTCAAGTCTGCTCCCTTGAGACATTGATATATGCTGCGGCGCGGCAAAAAAAGAGCTGTCTGGTAATAGCCGGTTTCCATTATTTGCATGGCTAGAGTCGCAATTTGCAGGGCTGCTATGCTGCAGCTGCAAAGGAATTGGGGTGACCGAAGCCACCCCAGAGACGTTTGGAAAATTTATGCCCGAAGGCCAAAGTAATAAAGCGGTCCGTGGGACGGACCAAGCGCGGTCACTACTCGCAAAAGCAAGGTATGTGATTCCGATGACAGTTCGGTAACAGTGCTATTCTGCGGCCAGCGCGGCTTCGCTGCCCGCCGCTAGAAAACGCTGTGCGGCACCGCCCGCCAGATAGGCGATGCGCCCGTCAGAGATGGTGGCCTCGACCTTTTTCGTGGTGGCATGCACCACAACCAGATCCGCGCGGCGGCCATAATCGATATGCCCTCGATCGGGCAGTCGCAAAATCTCGGCCGGAGTTTGTGATATCAGCGCCCAAGCACGGGGCAGGGACATGCGCCCGTCGTCCACGATCTTGAATACGGCGCGCACCAAATCGGCGTAATGGTGGTCCGACATCAAAGCCTGACACAATCCAGAGCGCAAAAGATCTGTCGTCAGGGCAGCTTGATCGCTTCGCAGGATATACGAGGCGGGCAAAGTCACCGGATCACCAACGGCTTTGGCCAATGCGGCGGGTTTACGGTTGTCGGGTCGTGCACAAAGCTTGGCGCCCAGCATTGAATAGGTTTCCCGCGTTTCCCCATCGGGGTCATCCAGACTGCCGTACACAGTGCCCAGCAGATCAAAGGCTTCGGCCAGACGGCACAGATGGCGCGGCACATCACGTTTTTCGGGTGCCACAGAGGCCGCTTTTTCCAGCAGTGGGCCGCGATCCAGCTTTCCTAGCTCGATACGTTTCAGCAAATCGGTGAACAGCACCAGATCCACGCCATGGCGGCGGACCGAAGCCAGCAGAGCATCACGTGTTGTGGTCGTGTGCGTGTCGCACAGCAATACGGCCCGCATATCAATCAGACAGCTGGGCCGCATATGCTCGATTAAGGCCAGCACAGTTCGTGCAACATCCGGACTTGAGTGTTCGGCCTCCCAACCCCATCCTTGAGCAATGCGCGCCGTCGTGACCCCGTTGGCCGCAGCATCGCGTGCGGTCGTAAGTAACGCGGATTGCATCGACATATCGGACGCAGTCATCCGGTTCTGAAAGCCAAGACCACACAGGTCGACGATCCCGGGCAGTACAAAATATCCGGACAGGTCAACTTCAGGCAAAGGCCCCTTGGTGACCCGACCTTTTTGAATGGCGACAGACCTGCGTTGCATTTTTCCGTCGCGCAAAACCTCGGCCCCTGTCAGGCGAAGCGACAGGCGGCGCGATTTCTGAGGTGAAAAAAGACGCTGCTCCATGACGCCGGTGTAGACGTCGCGTGTATCGGGATAATGACAAAACCCGTTTAGAGCGTAAATTTAGCGGCGTTTCAGCGTGTCGCCGTAAAGAACCTTGGGGCTAAGCTCGACAATACGCTCGACCTCTTTCGTTGGGTCGGCAACGCGTTCTGCAATGATCTCGGCAGCCTTGGTGCCAATCTCGCTCCGGCCCGCGTTCATCGTGGCCAGCTTGCGCGGTAAGCCGTCCAGCAACTCGACCCCGTTGAAACCGGCCAGACCGATCTTGCCGGGCACGTCATAGCCCTTTTCCAGCAGATACAGCAGGCCACCGGCACCGATCATGTCGTTTGAGTAATAGAGGAAATCCAGCTCGGGCGAACGTTCCAGCATGGCTTCGGTCATCTCGCGACCCTTCGCCAAAGCCGATCCTCCGGAATAGAATTCCTGATCCTCGACCTCGATGCCGCTTTTGGCGAGAACCTCGGTAAAGCCTTCGAACCGCTTCCGCGCACGGTGGTCCAAGGGCATCTTGGTGCCCATAAAGCCGATGTGCTGGTAGCCCTGTTTCAGGATCGCCTGCGCCATTTCGCGGCCTGCACGACGGTGTGAAATACCGACAGCTGCATCAATGGGCGTGCCGTCGATATCCATAATCTCGACAATCGGGATGCCTGCCGCGCGCATCATGGCGCGGGACGCATCGGAATGTTCCAGACCGGCGATGATCACGCCCGAGGGACGCCACGACAGCATCTCGTAAAGAACGCGTTCTTCTTTTTCCGGCAGGTAGTCCGTGACGCCAACGACCGGTTGAAGGTCAGTGGTTTCCAGCACGTTCGAGATGCCGGAAAGAACCTCTGGGAAAACCATGTTGCGCAGGCTGGGAATAATGACGGCCACAAGGTTGACCCGCTGGCTGGCCAGAGCGCCTGCAATTTTGTTGGGCACGTACCCAAGCGCCTTGGCCGCTTCGAGGACCTTTTCGCGGGTGGCTGGGCTGACATCGCCACGGTTGCGCAAAACGCGGCTCACGGTCATTTCGGAAACGCCAGAAGCTTCTGAAACGTCGCGGAGCGTCAAGGGGCGATGGTCTGTCGGGGCCACGGTGTTTTCCTGTGCTTTTCTAAAAGTCTAGCGCAATCCCATAAGATCATACAAGGCAAACGACAGTCCATTCAGGGATGACAAGCCTTGATGCAGACGATATGCAAAAAACCCGTGCGGTCCCGTGGCTCAACTGGATAGAGCAGCCCCCTCCTAAGGGGCAGGTTGCAGGTTCGAATCCTGCCGGGATCGCCAGGATTCATTTTGTGATCTCAGGGCATTGATCAGCCCAAAACCGACGTCACAGCCCGCGTGGTTGCCGCGACGATCTCGTCTGCCTCTTGTTTGGTCAGGCAGAACGGTGGGGCGAAGCCTAGGATGTCGCCTTGGGGCATGGCGCGGGCGATGATGTTGCTTTGCTCTAGCAAGGCCGCTGCGATTTGCGGGCCGATTTTGTCGGCGGCGTCATAGAATGTGCGGCTGTCGCGGTCTTTGACGAACTCGACCGCGCAGAGCATGCCTTCGCCGCGGACTTCTCCGACATGGGGGTGGGCCGACAATGCCTCGGACATGGTTTTGTTCAGATAGCCACCGACTTTGCCCGCCTGCGTGACAAGGTCCAATTCGTCGATCAGTTTCAGGTTCGCCACACCTGCCGCCGCGCCGATGGGGTGTGCGGAATAGGTCCAGCCGTGGCCAATGGGGCCATTTTCGTCTGTGCCCTGTTCCAGCACCTTCCACACTTTGTCGGACACGATCGAGCCGGACAATGGCGCGTATGCCGAAGTCAGGCCCTTGGCGATGGTGATGATGTCGGGGCGCATGCCGTAATGGTCAGACCCGAACATGGTGCCCAGACGACCGAAGCCTGTCACGACCTCATCCGCGATCAGAAGAATATCGTGTTTGTCCAGCACCGCCTGAATGGCCTGCCAGTATCCTGCGGGCGGGGGGACGATACCGCCTGTGCCCAGAACCGGTTCGCCGATGAAGGCGGCGATGGTGTCTGCGCCTTCGCGTTCGATCAGCGCCTCGAGCTCGGCCGCGCAATGGGCGGTGAACTGCTCCTCGCTCATATTCAGATCGGGGCGGCGGAAATAGTAGGGGGCCTCTGTGTGGATCACCTGCGTCAGTGGCAGATCGAACTTCTTGTGGAACAGCTCAAGCCCTGTCAGCGATCCGGTCATCAAACCCGAGCCGTGATAGCCGCGCCAGCGCGAGATGATCTTTTTCTTTTCGGGGCGGCCAAGGATATTATTAAAATACCAGACCAGCTTGATGTTGGTCTCGTTCGCGTCTGATCCGGACAGGCCGAAATAGACCTTGGACATATGATCGGGTGCGCGGTCCAGAACCATCTTGGCCAGTGTGATCGACGCCTCGGTGCCGTGACCCACATAGGAATGGTAATAGGCCAATTCCTTGGCCTGATCCGCAATCGCATCAGCAATGTCAGACCGGCCATAGCCGACATTCACACAGTAAAGGCCGGCAAAGGCATCCAGCAGGCGGTTGCCGTCACGGTCTTCGATATGACAGCCTGACCCGCCGGTGACGACGCGCTGCGGGACGTTGCCGCGGGCGAACTCGGCCAGATGTGTGGAGGGGTGGAAAAAATTGTCGCGATCCCACTGTTCAAGTTGGTCGTTGCGAAGCATGGCTCACCTATCGGTTCCGGCGGCGCGCCGCCTGTTTCAATGAAAGGAGCCTTGTGCACGCAGCCGACGCTTCAGGGCGTCTGACCAAGAGGGAAAGCTCCGCTCATCCTGACAGCAGCGCGCAATGCCTTTATTGCCAAGACAGACAAAGCCTAGTTCGTGGCGAAAAGATTGAAAAGGACCTTTGGACGTTTTTTGACTCGACGGAATAGGCACGCAAATACGCCCGATTTCCCAAATGGACGCATCCGTTTTTGATAGGGTGTTCCCGTCTTAACGTATACGTGGGTCGCGCCACGCGCGGAGGGACACGGCGCTTTGATTTCGGGCCGCGTCGAGACGTCGAGGTGTACGACAGACCTCGGGCTCATTTTATAGCTGTGACGCGATGTCTTTCGAAGTTTCAGATCGCCCAAGACAGCTTCATTTGATCTTAGGTCATCTCGACGTACGGGCTTTTTGCTTCACAATTTACCTTGGGTAAATTTTCGGAATGGAGTTGTTATGGTACCTGCATACGAAGCCGCACCCTTGCCTGCGAACGAAGAAGCACGCAACGCACGGGTTCACCGGTCCGGGGTCATGGATGTAGATCAGCCTGACCGGTGGGATATATATGTCGATCTTGCGAAACTGATTACGGATTGTCCGGTCGCCTATACAGGGCTGCTGGATGAGGATCGCCAGTTTTTCCTTGCTCAGGATTTCAACGGGCTGATCGACGCCACTGAAGTGCCCCGTAAAATGACCCTTTGCCAATATGCATTGGGCAGCACAGCACCGACAATTGTTCCAGACCTGCGAGAGCACGAAAAGCTTAAGAACAATCCTCTGGTGCTTGAGTCGCCCCATTGGGTGTTTTGGGGGGCCTATCCGCTTGTGACCAATGACGGTCTGGTTTTGGGAACGCTATGCACTGTGGACTACAAGCCAAGGGTGATGTCACCCGAGGTCGTGGACCGGATGGTTGAACTGGCGTCGAACATGACCCTGATGATCACGCTGCAAATGGAAGAACGCGGTGCTGTCACGGAACGCATGTCCGAAGTCTGCCGGAACCTTGGTCGTGAATACCCGGAAATGGGCTTGCCCGAGTTGGAAGGCTTTCTAAGCCTCTGTGCTGGCAACCCGGTGTCCAAGGATACCTTGCGAACGCTGATTGACATGGGTTTGGCCGAAAAGAAAGGAATTGGCGCAGAGCTGTCCGCCGTGGGCCGAGAGGTTCAGGGCAATCAGGGCCTGTCCGCCGCGATGTTCCGCCGCAAAATCCTGGCCCCCAAAGCGACGCTGGACGTCGAAGATCTCTTTGCAATGATGGAGTAGCGCGATGTACACCAAAATCTATCAGATCAAGCTGACCAGCTTAACCGAAGGCAAGATTGCTGCGTCCTACGTTGCCGAGGAACTGGGCGGATCGATTGCCAGACACAACATGACAGGGCTGAATATCTTTCTGTGCAAGGAAGGCTCGCTGTACGTGACGATCAATTTCGACGACATATCCGAGATGAAAGCCTTTGAAGCGGGGCAGGAAGAGCTGTTCAACGAACTGAAGCAATCCTTCACCTGTCGCGCCGTGGATTATGCCGCCGTTCCGGTGTTCCGTTACGAACGCGAGGCAACCAATGCGGCACTATCCGCTCTGGGGTAAATGACGCGGGCTAAGGAAGCTGCTTTTGCAGCAGCTTCCTACACCACCTCGATCACACCCTTGTCGATGGCCAGCACATAGCCGCGTTTGGCGATGGTTTTGACCAGCAGTTCGCTGACCAACTGGTTGCCCAGCCCGTCGCGCAGGCGTTTGATGCGGGTGGCACCGGCTGCTTCGTCGCAGTCGGCCTCGGACCGGCCGGAAATCATCGCCTCGATCTGGACGCCGGTCAGCATTTCGTCGTCCATGCGGGCCTCGGCCAGAACCGATATCGTCTCCATCATCGCGTCGGTCAGTTTGAAGCCCATGGTGTTCAGATAGACCGTCTTTTCATCGCGGCTGATGATCAGCGACGACACCTCGATCCCTGACCGTTCGATCTGGGCCATCCGGCGGTTCATCGTGACCAGCATGATCAGGAACACCAAGGCGGCGACCAGCATGGCGGTGGCAAAGATCAAAAGGACGAAAATGACCATCCGGTAGCTGGCCAGCGTTTCGGCAAAGGCATTGCCGGACTGGGCCAGAATTTCCAGCAGTTTGATTTCGGCCTGCGATGTCAGGTCGTCGTTTTCGATAAAGATACGTTCGACCTGCGCATCAAAGGCGTTGGCGTCGGGCAGGGCCAGCAACAGCCAGATCCCTGCACCCGCCAACAAGGCGACGATCGCGACAATCCCAAGGCTGACGATACGCGTGCCGGACCGGCGCGCCTCAGTAGCGGAGGTAGTTGTTTCCGGCACTGGTCTTCCTTTCCTCCAAACCACTTTCGTCAAATACAGACACAACATTCAGCAAAGTCCAGCCTGCGTCTTTCAGGCGGGGCTTCAGCTCTTTCTTGGCGGATTTCTTGCTGCAGTCGCCAGAAATCTCGGCCACCCCGTAATGCAGGCGCAACGGGTCTTCCTGCTTGGCCTTGTAATCGGCATAGCAACCGGCCTCTGCCGCGGCGGGCAGGGCAAGAAGCAGGGAAAGGATCAGGGCGTTTTTCATAAGGACATGATTGCACGCAATGGGTGCTGCAATTCAATAACAACGCGCAAAATAAGGGCTGTTATCCGATAACAGGCGGTCGTCATTGCCTGACTTCGGGGGGCTGGGACAGGTTCGGGACACAAGCTTGGTCTCGTTCGATCAGGTGCATCACCGAAATGTCCAACAGCCCACAGGAGCCGCCCCATGTCCCGCCGTTTTATTGCCGCCGTCCTAAGTACCGCCCTTGCCCTGACCAGCTTCGGGGCCACCAGCGCCCGTGCCGCCGATGCCGATGATCTTGTGAAACTTCTGGCAGGGGCCGCCACGATCTATGTGATCGCCAATGCTGCCGAACAGGCGCGGGAACGCAATGACGGTAAGGTCACCAAAAAGCAGAAAGAGCTGATCTACGAACGGGCCTGGCCGCAGTACGGCAAGAACAACTTCCAGAACCGTATGCGCCCGCCGCTGCCCGCTGAATGCCTGTGGGTGCCGCGCAACGGTTCGAAAAAGCACGATGCGGTTTTCAGCGCCCGCTGCCTGAACCGCAAATACGACGCATCCAACCGCCTGCCGCGCAAATGCCGGACCGAGGTGCGCACCCAGCGCGGTTATGCTCATGCCTACGGCGCCCAGTGCCTGCGCAAACGCGGCTACGTGATGCGCCGCCGCTGATCCTTTTCGAGCAGGAGATGCATCGGGTTTGATCCCCTGTCCCCTTGCATCGCCACAGACGCGCGGCCCAAAGAAGGCCGCGCGTCTTATTTTGTAAGATGGCGCAAGAAATGTGGCATTGTCTGCTATGCGGGACGAAGCGGACCTTCTCTGAATGCCGCTCGAATGGCCGCTCAGGCGCTGGTGAACTATTTCGCCACCAGGTCGTCTAAAGTCATCACGGTTAACAAAGCCTCTTATGCAAAAGGAGACGCCACTTTCTTGAAACCGGTCATTTCAGCGCCGACCATCTCCTCCAACGCGCGGTCTGATACAAAAAGTCGTTCTCTCAAAAATTCATCCGTCCAAACGTGTCGCCCTGCGACCGCCTCAGCATTCCAGACAATGTTGGGCGTGTGCGGTGTGCTGTAGAACGCAACTTGGCCGGCGACCTTGACGGGTTTGACGTCGGATTGCCCGACATCGATGCCACCCGAGACGACGTCTGTCATCCGATGCCAGTAATGTGAGTCTTCCATCGTCTCATGCCCCAAGTGCAAAACCACAGGGAAGTAAGATCCGCTTTGATCGTCGATCGATTCAAACAATGTCTTGAGACGCGCACTAACCAGCCACGAGCTACCCGGTCCCTGCATCATGTCATAAAGATTATCCGGGCCATCGGCCATGAGCTTGAGGTGAAGCGGCAGATCATCCGGTGTGACCGCCAGCCGCCAGTTTGACAACGCGGGAAACATGATCGATTCACCATTCGCGGAAATTAGTTCCCAGTGATGCCGGGCAGACATGTCATCAAGCTCCGATTTCAGCATCCATGGCATCAAAATTCTCCGCTTTTGCGCGCCCAACTTTTCGAGCGTTTCTTTGTCCACAAGCGATCCGACGATCGGATGGAGGCGCAAGTCGCCTTCACACAACCGACGCGACAGTACGATGCAAAATGCAGCTTTTCGCCAACGTCCCGTGCATGCCTATACCATGCCTTCGCGTCAAACCCGACATTCGGACGCTCCGCAGCATCTTGCACTCTGGGCTCAAACCAGACTCTCTCGCTTTCAAGACTACTCAAACTTTTGATGTGGTTGTACCGATGCCTGTCAGGTATCCCAGCAACCATGAACATTCCTGACGATTCCCATGAACGTGCGCTGATCTCGCAAGGGTGCAAATTGATTGCTGGTGTGGACGAGGTCGGGCGCGGGCCGTTGGCGGGGCCTGTGGTGGCGGCAGCTGTTCTGTTTGATCCGGCAACTTTGCCCGAGGGCCTGCGCGATTCAAAAGCGCTGTCCAAGAAAAAGCTGGCGGCATTGTCCGAGCTGATCACCGCGAACTGCCGCTATGCCATCGGCGAGGCGACGGTCGAGGAAATCGACGAAATCAACATCTTGCGCGCCAGCCACGTGGCGATGTGCCGTGCGATTGCGGCGTTGCCCGAGCAGCCGGATCATGTGCTGGTCGACGGCAATATGATCCCCAAAGACCTGACCATTCCCGCCAGCGCAATCATCAAGGGCGATGCCAAATCGGTGTCGATTTCGGCGGCCGCAATTGTGGCCAAAATATGTCGCGACAGGGTGATGTGTGATTTGGCGCAACACTATCCGCAGTATGGCTGGGACTCGAACGCGGGATACCCGTCAAAAAGCCACAAAGAAGCGCTCCGAGATTTTGGTGTTACCCCACATCATAGACGTAGCTTCAAACCGATACACAATATCTTGTATCAAGAATAATTTCTAACGTACTGATTCAAAAAAGAATTTGACCCCGAATCACGTTTGACTCACCATTGTACCCAACCACAGAGCGCAAAAGCGCCAACGGGACAGAGGCAGAGTATGACGAAGATGACCGATATTAAGAGCGCGCAAGCGCTCCCTCTCAACACGATTCTATCGGGGGATTGCATTGATATAATGCGGTCCCTGCCGGAGAATTCTGTCGATCTGATTTTTGCAGATCCGCCGTATAATCTTCAGCTGAAAGGGCAGCTTCACCGCCCTGATAACTCGCGCGTTGATGCCGTGGATGACCACTGGGACCAGTTTTCCAGCTTTGGCGCCTATGACGAGTTCACACGCGAATGGCTGGCGGCGGCCCGTCGTCTTCTGAAACCGAATGGCGCGATCTGGGTCATTGGTTCCTATCACAACATTTTCCGCGTGGGTTCTGCGCTTCAGGACGCAGGTTACTGGATTCTGAACGACGTGGTCTGGCGCAAGTCGAACCCGATGCCGAACTTCCGCGGCAAGCGTTTCACCAACGCGCATGAGACAATGATCTGGGCGTCCAAGTCGGAAGGTGCCAAGTACACCTTTAACTATGAGGCGCTTAAATCCCTGAACGAAGGCATCCAGATGCGTTCTGACTGGGTTCTGCCGATCTGCAACGGTGGCGAACGCCTGAAAGACGCCAATGGCGACAAGGCACACCCGACACAAAAACCGGAATCCCTGCTGCACCGTGTTCTGGTTGGTTCGACCAACCCCGGTGATGTGGTTCTGGACCCGTTCTTTGGCACAGGCACAACCGGTGCCGTGGCGAAAATGCTGGGCCGTGACTGGATCGGTATCGAACGCGAAGCGGCCTACCGAGAAGTCGCGGAAAAGCGCATCGCGAACATCCGCAAATTCGACAAGGCCGCGCTGGAAGTGACCCGCGCAAAACGCGCCGAGCCGCGCGTGCCGTTCGGTCAGCTGGTGGAACGTGGCATGCTGCGTCCGGGCGAAACGCTTGTTTCCCCGTCGGGCAAAAGCGCCAAGGTCCGTGCAGACGGCACTCTGGTCGGTCTGGACGTCAAAGGCTCGATCCATCAGGTCGGCGCCCATCTGGAAGGCGCACCGTCGTGCAATGGCTGGACCTACTGGCACTTCAAGAAAGACGGTAAGATTGTTCCGATCGACGTCCTGCGCCAGCAGATCCGCGCCGAGATGGAAGACCGTCCGAACTAAGCCGAAAATACAGAACAGTTTACCGCCCGCGTCCGTAGCCGCCTACGTGACGCGACCTTCCCCGCCTGTCTGTCAGGCGGGGCTTTTTGGTTTGGGCAGGCAAATGCGACAGCTATGTGTCTGATTGTTCATGATATCTTGTCTTATGAATATAAAATCGCAGTTTAGCCCTAATTTGGGCACAAAAATTGAAGATGACGGTGCGGAAGACGGATTATTGGATATCTAAAGAGGGTTCTCATGCTCAAATTTACAACTTCGACGACGGCACTGATTTTGGGTCTGGCACTGGCAACGACTTCGGTTTCTGCACAAGAAACAACTGAAGAGCCGACGCCGACAGAGGAACAGACGCCGACTGAAGAGCTGGATACAAATGACGACGGTCAGCTGACATTCGACGAGATCGACACAGATGACGACGGCGAACTGGACGAAGAAGAGCTGACACATGCCTTCGGTCCCAACGCGACACGCGCCCTGCTGAAATTTGACGCGGATGGCGACGGTATCGTGACCCTCGATGAAGTGCGTGCAGGCAACAACGCTGGCGGCAACAGCGAAGCCGCCAAAGCCCGCAACGCAGAACGCAAAGCCGAGCGTGACGCCGGTGCCACAAGCCGTGACAGCGGCGACAAAGGCAACCGTGGCGGTGGCAACGGTGGTGGAAACGGCGGCGGCAACGGTAACGGCGGCGGCAATGGCGGTGGAAACGGTGGCGGCAACGGTAAAGGCCGCAACTAAATCGCACTAGCGACAGATCGTCAGACATTTTAGGGCACGCCGCGTTTGATCAAAACGCGGCGTGTTTTCTTTTTTAAGAATGACACGCGATGTGCAGGATTCAATAAAGTGGGGTTTGGGAACGAAGAATTCTTTGAGATGCCAGGGCTATGTCCAGCACTGCCAGATCACGGCCCTAGGGGCGTCTAGGGTAAGAGAAAAGCTTAGGTCGGTCTCGGGGTCCAGAAGCATATTTGCGCTCCAGCGGCAAACTTTCTGATCCGAGCATGACAGAGAGTTGGGCAAAGAAAAGGGGTGACCGCGAATTCCGCGACCTTCTGTAGGGGCCCATATTGGGCAAAGGCATGCAAGCCGCGATTTGTGTACATAGCGGGGTTGCCTTGACGTCATCGGAACCTTCGGATCAGGTGCGGGAAACGCAGGGCAGAGGGCTTTATGGATATTCGCGCAATCTTTATGGGGCTGGCCTTTGCTTTGATGTGGTCGTCGGCCTTTGCCTCGGCCCGTATCATCGTCATGTCGGCCCCGCCCTTGGCCGCCCTTTCCCTGCGCTTCCTGATATCGGGCGTTCTGGCGATCCTCATAGCCCGCGCGCTGGGCCAGAACATGAACCTGACGCGGTCGCAATGGCGCGGTGTGGTGATCTTCGGTCTGTGCCAGAACGCGCTCTATCTGGGTCTGAACTTTGTCGCGATGCAAACGGTCGAGGCATCACTGGCGGCTATCATCGCATCGACCATGCCCCTGATCGTGGCCTTTGCAGGCTGGGCCTTCCTTGGTCAGCGCCTTCCCTTGATGGGTGTGATCGGCCTGTTTGCCGGTGTCGCGGGCGTTCTGTTGATCATGGGGATGCGTGTGACCGGTGGGGTTGATCTGATCGGTCTGGCGCTCTGTGTGATCGGTGCGGCGTCATTGGCCGTGGCGACGTTGACGGTGAAATCCGTCACAGCGGGCGGCAATGTTCTGATGATCGTGGGCCTACAGATGCTGGTCGGCTCTGCCGCTCTGATCGTGCCGTCGCTGGCGTTTGAGACGCTGACGTTCGAACCGTCGTGGACCCTGTTGGCGGCCTTTGCCTACACGACACTGGTTCCGGGCGTGTTGGCCACTTTGGTGTGGTTCCTGCTGGTGGATCGCATCGGCGCGGTCAAAGCTGCGACCTTCCACTTCCTGAACCCGTTTTTCGGCGTGGCGATTGCTGCGGTTCTGTTGAATGAAAACCTAGGGGTGTGGGATGTGATTGGCGTCGCGATCATCGCGGCTGGCATTCTGGCGGTCCAATTGGCGCGCCAGTCCAAAGCCTAGTAATCCTTTTCGAAATACACACCCACGCCGGTATTTCCGTCCGAGCCAACAGTGCCACGGGCGGTGATGTTGGGCGTCACTGTCAAGTTCAGGTTGATTTCAGACGTCCCGTCGCTGCCCACCGTCACGTCGGTATAGGTGCGATCATTGATGTACTTGCCCAACTGAAGCTCGGTCGTGCCGTCCTCAGAGGTCTGGACATCCAGATCGTCCAGGCCCGTGCTCATCCGGATGTTGTCGATGATTGAATTGCCACTGCGACCGGCCAGCGTATTCAGCGCGGCGGCGATGCGCAGCGCTTGCAGGCCCGAGATTTGGGTCAGGTCGCGACCGAACAAAAGCAGGGCCAGAACCTCTTCCTCGGGGCGGTCGGGGCTTGAGGTAAAGCTCACCTCGGGGTCAGACACGGGGCCGACGATATTCACCTGAATTTCGGTGTCCGCACGGGACGCATCGGCGCGCACCTGCAGGTAGGGATCAAGATCGCCCTGCAGGACGATAGAGGCCTCGCTTAGCGTCAGGCGTTGACCAAGGATATCCAGACGACCGCGGATCAGGTCGAAACGACCCGTTGGCGTGACGTTCTTCAGACTGCCGCCAATGCGGACACGGCCACCCAGTTCGGCATCCAGACCACGGCCACGCACGAAGATGCGCGAGGGCGCGTTCACGGTCACATCCAGCGGATAATCCAACAGGCCTTCCGGCTTTGCCTCTGCAGTATCCAGCAGTCCGGCACGTGCGCGGGACGTGCGCACTGCGGAGGGTTCGTTGACATGTGCCAACTGGAAGGTCAGCGCAGTTGAACCGGTGCCGCCCGACGGAACCCGCAGTTCGGTTTGCCCCAGATCGACTGTGCCCGACAGGCGGGCCGTCGACGCCAGCGGACCGTTCAGATTAAGCCGCCCTTCGACAGTTGTTGCGTAAAGCGACGGGTCTTCGAACCCTAGGCTGCGCAGACGGATGTTCAGATCGCCGTTAAAGGGCGCCTCCAATGACACGGGGCCATTCACCTGTATCCGTCCGCCGGTGGTTGACCGGCCCTCTACGTCGATCTGCGCACGGCCTGCGTTCAGATCGATCGTTGCCGTCAGTGGATCAAAGGCCAGCGCTTGGGTCGGGACAGTAAGGCTTGCGTTCTCAGTGCCGATACGCCCGCTGAGAGACGACAGCTGCAAAGGACCGTTCAGGCGCAAATCAAAGCGTCCTGTGCCGGATACAACGTTCGGGGTCAGCGCAAAGTTCGCCAGCCCGAGAGGCGCATTGCCGTCAATTGTCAGGTTCGCTGTGCTGCCGTCCTGCGCGACGGTGCCGTTGATCGTGGCGGTGGTGCCGCCAGCCCCATTCAGGACCGTATCAACAAACAGCGTTTCGCCCGAGCGGCGCGCTGTACCTGTGGCGGATGCCGGCCCGCTAAAGTCAGGCGCGAACAGCCCGACATCGCGCAGATCGGCGGAAAAGCGGATGACATCATTCTGATCATCGCTGCTGCCCGACGCCTGAATATCAAACTCGGTCGCATCGACGGTCAGCGTGTCGATCCTGATTGTGCCTGTATCAGAGCGTTCCAGAATAGCGGTCAGATCCGCCGTACCGCGCATCAGCTTGTTCACCGCATCAATGCCGGTGCGCAGGTTGACGGTTTGGCCCCTGACGTTTGTCGCAAAAGAGCCGTCCGTCAGATCCACGCTGCCAGAGCCGGAAAGCTGCGCCGCGCCGCCCAAGGATTGCCCGACAAGGCCGGACAGTGGCGATAGATCGTTGATGTTGATCGCACCCTGTGCCGTCACTTCGGTCGGTTTGAAATCTGCAATATCGGCCTGACCCGAGACGTCAATTTTCGATCCACCGGGCCCTGCGCCCTGAACGGTGTAGTCCAGTGTTTCGCCGCTTTGCGTGGCATTGCCGTTCAGATAGGCGCTGCCGGACATGTTGGGAAAGATATCGTTCAGGTTCGTCAGTTCGGATGTGAACGTGATCCGGCTGCCATCACCGTCGGGGGTGTACAGGCCATCGGCCTGAACCGAACCCCGCGGCGCGATGATGTTAAAGTCGCTGACGGTCAGGCCTAGCGCATCCATAATCGCATCAATCTTGAACGTGCTGCGGCCTTCCAGAATGCGGTCGGCTTCGGCGATGCCGGTTTCGGGGCTGTTCAAAATACCATCGGCGGCCACGTTGAAATGACCGGTCGGCAGGCTGTAACGCCCGTTTGCTGTGGCCTCGACACCGCCGCCAAGGGGCCGGTTCGCGATTTTCGACCAAACCGACAGATCATCGGCGGACAGCGTGCCTTGGCCGGAAATATCCGATAGTTCGCCGTCGATCAGCAGCAGGCCAAGCGTTGCATCCACCGCCGTTTGACCGGGGGCCTGTGCCTTCAGGTCGACGCCCCAGCGCGGGCCGGTTTGCGTGGCCACACCTGTCAGGCTGGTCGCGCCGTTCGCGCCTTCCAGCACATCGCCCAGATCGGTCAGGCGGGCGTCAAAAGAGATTTCGCTGTTGTCGCTGGCCAAAAGGCCGTTCGCTTCGATTTTCGCAACCGAGCTTTCGGTGGTCAGATCGCGCAGCGATATCCCGTTTTCATCGCGCAGAACACTGAGCGTCAGTTCGGTTTGCCCCGCGACGAGTGTGTCCAGCTGTTTGATCCCGACGATCAGATCGCGCGTCGATCCGGTGATCACCGCGTCAAAACCACCTGAAAGAGGGGCGATATTGCCGACAACACGGACGTCAGCCGCGCCTGCAACTTCGCGCTGGGCAAGACCGGAAAAGCGGCTGATGTCATCCACATCGGCCCGCAGATCGCCCGAGATGATCAGGTTCAGGTCGTCGCCCAGACCGTCGAATTCCAGATCACCCGCAACATCGGTTCCTGCGCCGGACAGGGTCAGGTTGCTGATCTTGAAGGGCGCGTCTTCGATATAGCTGACATCGAATTGGCCGGTGGCGTCTGTACCAACGGCTTGCGACAGGTTGGGGTCCGTGAATTCCAGACTTTCAGCCTGAACATCGAACGTCCCCGCCAGTTGCCCAAGCGCCGTGCCTTCGCCACGTGACAGTGACCCTGCGCCGTCGATGCGCAGCAGGCGGGCGGACAGGGTGGGGCGGTCAAGGCCCACGACCTCGATACGGGCGGACCAGTCATCGCTGGTTTCTGCGTTGTAAAGGATGTCCAGATCGGCGCGATCCAGTCGGGTGACCTCACCCGGAATCGGCAGTTCAATCTTGCCGCCTTCCGGTGCTGCAATATCCCCTGTCAGCGCGACACGGCTGGGCCACAGGTCTTCGCCGAAGGCCGCAGAGCCAGAAATGTTGATGGCGTCTGACGTCACCGTCAGATCCGTCAGATCCAGCGCGCCGCTTTGATACCGCGTGCCGTCCACTTTCAGCGACAGGTCTTCACCAAAGAATTCGCGGCTTTCAGGTTCAAGCAGGGGGCGGATGTCGCCGGAAATATCGGCAGTGAACGACGTTCCAGGTTCGCCGTTGTCATTGGCCAAAAGCGCCACAGTGCCGCTGATCCGGTCCTGTCCGTCGGTGGCCAGACCGATGTCTGCGGCAAAGTCCGACAGCGGGCCTTCGCCATCGATGTTCAATGCGACCGACGGCTGGCCCGGCAACCCGAGCAGCGAAGCCGCGATGCCGTTTTCACCCTCTTGCAGCGACACATCCAGTGCCAGTATGCGCGTAGCGTTGTCGAAACTGCCTTCGACCCCAAATGCGCCGCTGGCACCGTCAAGCCGTTGCGCGGCAATTGATACGTTGCCAGAGCCTTCCGCAAGTTGCGCAGAGCCCTCGACGCTGAGGATGGCGATCTGACCAAGGATAGGTTCGCCCAGTTCAACACGTTCCGCTGCAATACGACCGATCTGCACGCCAACGGGCAATTCTGGTAGGGCAAAGGGCGAGGCTTCGGGGCTGGGGGCGTCGCTGGACGATCCGGGCAGGCGTGGCACGATGATCTCTTGGGCAGAGAGTTCGGTCACATCCAGCTGACCCCGCAACAGGGCAGAGCGGTTCCAGTCCAGTTCCACGCCACGCAAGGTCAGCCATGTGCCTTGCGCGTCCGAAATCCGAAGTTCGGCCACCGTCGCGCGTGAACTGAGCGCGCCTTGGAAATCGACGATATCCACGGCGAAATCGCCGTTCGACAGATTGTCTTCGATCAGCGCCTCAAGATAGCCCCGGTCGGCGGCCTCTTGTGAGGTTTCGTCGCTTTCTTGCGACGGGGCAATGGCGGGAAACAGAAAGGTCGCGCCGACAGTGGTGTATACGAGAAACCGCTTCAAAACGCTTGTCCAATCCCGATGTAGAACTGCACACCGTCGCTTGTTTCGCCACCTGTCGGGCCGGCCACGTCAAAGCGGATGGGCCCAAGACCGGTCTGATACCGGACGCCAAGGCCCGCGCCGGAATGCCATTCGCCGTTGTTGTCGAATTCGCTGCTTTCGCCGACATAGCCTGCATCCGCGAACGCAACGACGCCAAGATTTTCGGTCAGGTCCTGTCGCAGTTCGACCGAGAGGGCCGCAAAGCTCCGGCCGCCGGTTTCGTCACCATTGCCCAGATCGACGTTCAACGACTGATAGGGCTGGCCGCGAACAGTGCCGCCGCCGCCCGAGTGGAACAGGTATTCAGGTGGCGTACCTTCGATGTCGGACCCGACGACAGAGCCCAGCTGCAATCGTGTCGCCAAAACCGTTGGGTCCCCATCGCCGTAGCCGAAGTACCCGCGCGCATCCGCGTAAAGGCGTCCGCCCGACTGGCTGCCGTTCAGGCCTGCGTAGGGCGTCAGTTGCAACGCCACATAATGGCCCTGTCGCGGGTTCAGCGAATTGTTGCGTTTGTCCCATGTGATGGTTGTCGGCAGGGTCACAAGCGTGAATTCCCGTTCGCCCAAGTCATCGTTCGTGTGGGACCAGACAAAGCCGATCCCGCTTTCGATGCTGAGGTATTCGCTGAGGGGACGGGTAAAGCCAAAGCGCACTTCGGCACGGTCGGTTTCAAAGGTCGGTTCATCCAGATGTTCTAGCGCGATCAGCGTAAATCCGTGTGTGTCCGCGCCGTAGATCGCAGGCACGTCCAAACGGCCCGAGACGCCATAGTCAATGCCGCTGCTGACGGTCGAAATGTTCTTGATCGACACATCAAAGCGCAGTCGTTCAGCCCCGCCATAGAAATTGCGGTGCAGCCAGAAGGCGGACAGCGCAGCGCCGTCTTGCGTGGAATATTCCGCACCAAACCCGATGCGGCGGGGTTTCTGGTCGGTGACGGCCAGCTTCATATCCATGCTGCCGTCAGGATCAACAGTGTCTGCCTCGGTCAATGTGACCGACGAAAACGCGCGGGTTCTGCGCAGGCGGGCAAGGACGGTTTCAACCTCGGCCGGTGAGAACCGTTCGCCTTTCGGGAAACCGGCGATGCGACGGAGCGCGTTTTCGCGCACGGCGCTGGGCTTGGTGATGACCAGATCGCCAAAACTGACCAACGGGCCTTGGTCGAGGTCGATCTCGACCGAAAGCTTGTTGCGTGCATGGTCCGCCACGGCGCGATCCTGCTCGATGTGCGCTTTGGCATAGCCTTTGTCGCGCCAACCGCTTATGGCGGCGTCGGCGGCTTCGGTGATGACAGTGGATCGCGCGGTGCGGCCTTTGGCAAAATCTTCGGGCAGGTCGGTACCACCTGCCAACGGATCAATGCGGGCACGGTCGAATTCGAACTTGGGCCCAGATTTCACGCGGATTTCGACGCGGTTGATGGTTTGGGGCACTTTCAACAGCGGGATTTGAGAGGCTTCATGACCGTCGATCAGAATACTGACCACGCCGCCGTAGTAGCTCTCGGAATAAAGCGCCAGTGTCAGTGCGCTGTAATCGGCCAAGGCCGCAGCCAGCAAATCCTGCGCGTCTGTCCGGCCTTCATTTTCAGCCGTGCGCAGGTTGGATGCGGCGCGTAGGGCCGCTTTGACCGTTTCTTCCTTTTCGGGGCTAGGCGCGTCTACCGCGAAATCCAGATCTTCCAACGCAATGGCGGTGCCCGTCGGCGCAGCGAAAGCCAGAGCACAGGCCAACGCCATAAATGAGGTTTTGCGTAACACGGTCGCGTTGGCCTTTCGGTCAAGAATTATAGGGTGAATCTAGCGCTGTTGCGGCGGCTGCGCCAGCAGATGTCACGCACATAAATGCGATCTGCGCGGGTCCTTGCCCTTGTTCGGGGTTTTGTGTGCATTTCGATGTGACCCAACGAAACGCTGGCAGCAAAGTTCCAAGGGGATAGTATTTCCGAACCAGTTGATTGGTCACGCTGCGGCTTTATGTGATCAACAGACGCAGTCCGGGGGGCGTATGGCGACTTTTACGGTAAATGGGCAGGATGTGACCGTCGATATGACGGATGACACGCCCTTGCTTTGGGCTTTGCGCGATGGGCTGAATATGACCGGCACCAAATTCGGGTGTGGTGTCGCGCAATGCGGGGCCTGCACCGTGATGGTTGACGGATCGCCACGCCGGTCGTGTGTCACGCCTTTGGGAAGCGTTGAGGGGGCCGACATTGAAACCATCGAAGCGGTCGAAGGGCCCGAAGCGCAAGCCGTGCAAGAGGCATGGGTGGATATCGCCGTGCCACAGTGCGGGTGGTGCCAGTCCGGCCAGATCATGAGCGCGACCGCACTTTTGCGCCTGAACCCGACGCCCACGGACGAAGATATCGACCGCGCCATGGCAGGGAACCTGTGCCGCTGTGCGACCTATTTGCGTATCCGGAAGGCCATCCATGCCGCCGCCAAATCGCTTGAGGGGTAGGGGTATGCGGGTCTCTGTTTCCATCGCGGTTGCGTGCCTATGGGCCGGCTCGGTTTCTGCCGAAGACCTGCAACCTGTCGGATCGTTTGACCGTATCCCGGATGAAACCGAACGCTCGGTCGCGCTGTTCGAAGAGATGCTGAAGGTGATCGAACATCCCCGTTGCCTGAACTGCCATCCGGTGGGCGACAAGCCGACACAGGGCGATGACATGCGTCCGCACATGCCACCCGTGGTGCGCGGCGACGCGGGCTTTGGCGCTGAGGGGATGATGTGCAGCACCTGTCATGGGACCGAGAATGTCGCGTTCGTTACGGGCGACGGGTCCATTCCGGGGCATGAGCCGTGGCACCTTGCGCCCCAATCCATGGGCTGGGTCGGGCTAAGTGGTGCTGACATCTGTACCCAGTTGAAAGATCCCGAACGCAACGGCGGCCGCGACCTTGCTGCGATCCATGAACATATGGCCGAGGATGGTCTGGTTGGTTGGGGCTGGCACCCCGGTCCGGGGCGCGAACGCGCGCCGGGCAGTCAAGAGGCGTTCGGCGAGATAGTGCAGGCGTGGATTGATACGGGTGCGGCCTGTCCGGCAGACTGATCACCCCAAAAAGAAAAACGCGCCCGGGTTGGGCGCGTTTCTTTTTCAGAACAGTGTAAACCGTATCAGTTCGAGCTTGCCAGCACGCGGCGCGCGATGACCTGAGCCTGAATTTCCGCCGCACCTTCAAAGATGTTCAGGATACGTGCGTCACACAGGATGCGGCTGATGGTGTATTCCAGCGCAAAGCCGTTGCCGCCGTGGATTTGCAGGCCGTTGTCGGCACAGGCCCACGCCACACGGGCACCCAGCAGCTTCGCCATGCCAGCCTCGACGTCACAGCGGCGACCTTCGTCCTTTTCAAAGGCCGAGAAGTAGGTCAGCTGACGCGCGATCATGATTTCCACCGCCATCATCGCCAGTTTGGACGACACGCGCGGGAATTCGATCAGCGACTTGCCGAACTGTTTGCGGTCTTCGGCGTATTTGATCGACACGTCCATTGCGGACTGTGCAACACCGATGGCGCGTGCAGCTGTCTGGATACGTGCGGATTCGAAGGTTTCCATCAGCTGTTTAAAGCCTTTGCCTTCTTCACCACCCAGCAGGTTTTCTCCCTTCACATGGAAGTTGTCGAAGCCCAGTTCGTATTCCTTCATGCCGCGGTAGCCCAGAACCTCGATCTCGCCGCCGGTCATGCCTTCGGTCGGGAACGGGTTTTCGTCTGTGCCCGGCGTCTTTTCAGCTAGGAACATGGACAGACCTTTGTAATCGGATGTCTCCGGATCGGTCCGTGCCAGCAGCGTCATAACATGGGTCCGCGCCGCGTGGGTGATCCATGTCTTGTTGCCGGTAATCTTGTAGTCGCCGTTTTCATCCTTAACCGCGCGGGTGCGCAGGCTGCCAAGGTCAGAGCCTGTGTTCGGCTCTGTGAAAACAGCCGTCGGCAGGGTTTCGGCGCTGGCCAGTTGCGGAAGCCATTTCTGCTTCTGCTCTTCCGTGCCGCCCGCGATGATCAGTTCAGCCGCGATCTCCGAACGTGTGCCCAAAGAACCCACGCCGATATAGCCGCGCGACAGTTCTTCCGAGACGACGCACATAGATGCTTTGGACAGACCGAAGCCGCCGTATTCCTCGGGGATGGTCAGGCCGAAGACGCCCATTTCCGCCAGTTCGTCGATGACCTCAAGCGGGATCAGTTCGTCTTTCAGGTGCCATTCGTGCGCAAAGGGTTCGACCTTTTCGACCGCGTAGCGACGGAACTGTTCGCGGATCATCTCAAGCTCTTCATCAAGGCCTGTTTTACCCACAGTGGTTTCCGCTGCGCGTTCCTGCATCAGCTGTACAAGGCGCGTGCGCGCATCTTGTGTGTTGCCGGTCTGGATCAGCGTCTGAACCGCGTCGTTCTGCAGTGGGGATTGATCGTCAACCGAAAGGCCCAGATCGTTCAGGCGAACGATTTCGCCCTGGTTCATCTGGATGCCGCCTGCGATCTGCGCAAGGTATTCACCAAAGGCGATCTGGTGGATCAGCTGTTCAACGTCACCAAAGTTGTCTTCACCCTGAAGCTTTTCGGCCCAGTTCTGCATCTGGCGCAGGGATTCAACGTAAGTCGCGAGCCATGCGATGCCATGTGCGGCTGTCTGATTGTCTTCGACCAGACGCGCGGAAACGCGGCCGTCTTTGGAAACCAAGTCGCGAACGCGCGCTTTTGCTGTTTCCAGGACCGCTTCCGCCGGAGCGACCGCAGCCTTGGTCAGTGTCAGCAAATCGGGCAGCACGGTGCTACCATTCAGCGTCAGATCCTGTCCGTCATGCGCCATGAATCATATCCTCTTTTTCGATAAACGGGATATAGTCTTTTCGCAGTTGCAGCGCAACAATAATGCCAATGGATGCGACCAATTGTTCAATTATTACCCGTTCGATTTTTGCGGTGCAGCATGACAAGCAGTGCTATCCATACATCATGGAACAGCTTCTGACGCTTATCACGCCGACCGAATTCGTTATTTGTCTAGGACTTGCTTTGCTTGCGGGCATCGTCAAGGGCGTGGTGGGATTCGCAATGCCGATGATCATGATTTCTGGCATGGGATCGGTGATTGCCCCCGAACTGGCGCTGGCTGCGCTGATTTTGCCCACCTTTGTAACGAACGGCATGCAGTCGCTGCGGCAGGGTCCGGCGGCGGCTTGGGAATCGGTGAAACGGTTCCGTATCTTCCTTTTGGTGGGACTGGTGATGCTGCTGTTGTCGGCGCAACTGGTCACAGTGATCCCTGTGTCGCTTATGCTGGCCATCATCGGCGTGCCGATCACGGCCTTTGCCTTGGCCCAGATCCTCGGATGGAAAGGCACGCTGCCCGAAGGTACCAAAGCAGGTCGTAAGCTTGAGGTCGCGATTGCGGCCTTCGCGGGCTTTATCGGCGGCATGTCTGGTGTCTGGGGGCCGCCCACGGTGGCGTATCTGACAGCCTTAGGGACGGAAAAGCGCGAACAGATGCGGGTTCAGGGCGTGATCTATGGCCTTGGGGCCTTTGCCCTGACCTTTGCGCATATCTCGTCTGGCGTGCTGAACCTGACAACGGGCTTATTCTCGGCGACGATGATCATCCCTGCCGTTCTGGGAATGAAGCTGGGTGGCATGGTGCAAGACCGGATCGATCAGGCGGCGTTCAAAAAGGCCACGCTGTTCGTGCTGTTTATCGCAGGCCTGAACCTATTACGCCGCGCGTTCTTCTGATCAAGGCGTCGTTCAAGATAGCGGAAGCCCACCGCAAGCCGCCGCAATCTCGGGCGACAGGGCTGGGGGCACCACGCGGAACGATGCGCGGTAGACCAACTCGCCATCGCGGGTGGCCGAAAAGGTCCAGATGCCCGGCTCCATCTCTTCCAGTGTGTCAAAGCTGTAGGCGTTGATCGACGTGCCGTCGCCACCCAGTGATGTAATGTACCGCTGAACGTTGATGCCGCTGTCGCGAAATTCGGGGTGGGTCAGCGTCAGGATGACATTGTCATAGACACGACCGTCCAAGGCCTCGGTCTTGATGCCGAAACTGATGTTCTCGGCAGCGGGGACTTCGTTGGTGATCCACTGAAACTCGGGGATGCCTTCGAACAGTTCGATCTTGCCAGCGGCGGTACCTGGGGCGGGCATTTCATCGACGATCGGAACGGCACAGAACACGCCCTGTTCCAGCCAGAGGGCAGAGGCATCGTATTCCGCACTGGCCCATGCGGCAGGCGCGGTCAGGGTCAGGCAAAACCCGGTGGTAAGGCGAAGCGAAGTCATAGGCCAAAGGTGGTCAGGTGGCGTGATGTGTCAACCAGTGGCCCGCGCAAAAGAAAAGGCGCGCGAAAATCCGCGCGCCTTTCGAATGGTTTTCAGTCGGTTCAGCCGATTGCGACGGCTTTCACGTCTTCGTCGATGAAGGGAACATACTGTTCGAAGTTGTCTGCAAACATCTGAACCAGTTTCGCGGCCTGCGCGTCATAGGCGGCTTTGTCGTCCCACGTCTTGCGCGGATCCAGCAGAAGCTGAGGAACGCCCTCAACAGCGACGGGTACGTCGAAGCCGAAGTTCGGATCCTTGCGGAACTCTGCCTCGGTCAGCTTGCCGGACAGGGCCGCTGTCAGCAGGGAACGTGTCGCCTTGATCGGCATACGCGAACCTGTGCCGTATGCGCCGCCGGTCCAGCCGGTGTTCACCAGCCAGCAAGTTGCGCCGTGCTTGGCGATCTTTTCGCGCAGCAGGTTGCCGTAGACTTCCGGACGACGCGGCATGAACGGTGCGCCAAAGCAGGTCGAGAATGTGGGCTCGGGCTCGGTCACGCCACGCTCTGTTCCGGCAACCTTCGACGTGAAGCCGGACAGGAAGTGGTACATCGCCTGCGCCGGTGTCAGACGCGCGATCGGAGGCAGAACACCGAAGGCATCACATGTCAGCATAATGATGTTCTTCGGGTGGCCACCCAGCGCGGTGCTGGACGCGTTCGAGATGTAGTTCAGCGGGTATGCGCAGCGCATGTTGGCTGTCAGGCTGTCATCTTCGAAATCAAGGTCTTTGGTTTCAGGGTCAAAGACCATGTTTTCAATGACAGTGCCGAACTTTTCGGTCGTGTCGTAGATTTCGGGCTCGGCTTCGCGGGACAGGTTGATTGTCTTCGCATAGCAGCCGCCTTCAAAGTTGAAGGTGCCACGGTCGGACCAGCCGTGTTCGTCGTCGCCGATCAGGATGCGATCGGGGTCAGCGGACAGGGTGGTTTTGCCTGTGCCGGACAGGCCGAAGAAAACGGCTGTGTCGACGGGGTTGCCCACCGCGTGGTTGGCCGAGCAGTGCATCGGCATGATGCCTTTTTCGGGCAGCAGGTAGTTCAGCAAGGTGAAGACGGATTTCTTGTTTTCACCGGCGTATTCTGTGTTGGCGATCAGGATCAGCTTCTTGTCGAAGTTCAGAGCGATCACTGTTTCCGAACGGCAGCCGTGCTTGGCGGGGTCCGCTTTGAACGACGGGCAGTTGATGATGGTGAAATCAGCAACAAAGCTGTTCAGGTCTTCGCGGTCAGGACGGCGCAGCATGTGGCGGATGAACAGGCCGTGCCATGCCAGTTCTGTCACGACGCGAACGTCGATGGCGTGGGCCGGGTCGGCACCGCCAACCAGATCCTGCACAAAGTGGTCGCGGCCCTTCATATGCTCGACCATGTCGGCATAAAGCGCGTCAAAGCCCTCGGACGACATTTCGGCGTTGTTGTCCCACCAGATGCTATCGGCAACGCTGTCGGTTTTGACGACGTGCTTGTCTTTGGGGGAACGGCCAGTGAAGGCGCCGGTTGTCACGAGGAATGCGCCACCTTTGCCCAGAGTGCCCTCTTTGCGTTCAAGGGCAGCCTCGATCAGCGCGGGCTCCATGAGGTTGTAATAGACATTCCCAAGACCCTCAATTCCCTGGTCTTCAAGGCGGAACTGCGGATTTACGCGTCCAAATGTCATTTCTTATGCTCCTGTAGCCGCGAAGGGTGCGGCGGTCACTGTTTGCACGAAAGCTTCGCGCTCCTACGGCCTGCATGCCGTCGGATGCGGGGCCTGTAACACGATGATTTCACAAGTGAACAGACCCCTCCAAGGCCGTTAGCGCAACCATCGTCAGTTTAGCGCAATCATGTCCGATCTGTCGCAGGGCAGTGCGGCAATTTCGCCATTCACAAGAAAAATCGCACCTTGGTTCATCCTGTTTCAACAGGTGATTCGCACTTTGGAATTGCTGCAACGTCCAATTCCCCCCATAATATGACCAAAATATAAATTGTGAGCAGTACAAGGATAACACCATGTCCAAGATCGCACTGGTGGACGACGACAGGAATATTCTGACGTCAGTCGCCATGACTCTTGAAGCCGAAGGGTTCGAGGTAGAAACATATAACGATGGTCAGGCAGCGTTGGATGCGTTCAACAAAAAGCTGCCCGACATGGCCGTGTTCGACATCAAGATGCCGCGCATGGATGGTATGGATTTGCTTCAGCGTGTCCGTCAGAAATCGAAGATGCCGGTCATCTTCCTGACGTCCAAAGACGACGAGATCGACGAAGTTCTGGGCCTGCGTATGGGCGCGGATGACTACGTCAAGAAACCGTTCTCGCAGCGTCTGTTGGTCGAACGCATCCGCGCGCTTCTGCGCCGTCAGGAAGCGGTTGCCAACAACACCGTGGGTGACACCGAAGAAACCAAGCTGATGGTACGCGGTAGCCTGTCGATGGACCCGCTGCGCCATTCGGTGACATGGAAGGGCAAGGACGTGTCGCTGACCGTGACAGAATTCCTGCTGCTTCAGGCGCTGGCACAGCGCCCCGGTTTTGTTAAGTCCCGCGACCAGCTGATGGATGTGGCCTACGACGATCAGGTTTATGTCGACGACCGCACAATCGATAGCCATATCAAGCGTTTGCGGAAAAAGATGCGTACTGTTGATGACGAGTTTTCGGCAATCGAAACACTGTACGGCATCGGGTATCGCTACAACGAAGAATAAGCCATGTCGCTGGCTGAAGGAATGGATATGCGCGACTCTTCACCCGCTGAAAAGCGGGAGGATGATGTGGTTCTGGGTGACGATTGGGTCGCGCCGGATTCCACAGTCGAACGTGAGCTCAGGGAAAGCCGCGCGCGCCGTGGCCTTTTCTCGCTCAACCGTTCGCCTTTGACGCGCAAGATTATCACGTTCAACCTGATCGCTCTGAATGTTCTGGTCGCGGGCATCCTGTACCTGAACTCATCGCGTGACACGCTGGCCATCCAGCGCGCTGTGGCGATGGAGGCCGAGGTCGAACTGATCGCAGACGTGTTCGAAGCCCAGCTTGAAGGGGAAGCCCAAGTCAGGCTGGCGGACGAAGGCGCGGTCAATGTTCAGATGACTTTGGGCAATCTTGATCTGCGGCAGGGGTCGCGGGTTCTGGTGTTCGACGACCAGAATTTTCTGGTCGGTGAAACCACCGGGACGATGACGCCCAGCCAGTCTATCCTTCAGGACGAACAGGGCGATAAGCCCACGGTGATTTCCGATTTCCTGATGACGCTTTGGCGGTCGGTGTCGGAACTGTTCAGCATTCTGTCGGGCGATGAACCCATTGACGAAGAAGACCGCCTGCGTCGTCTGATCGAAGACGGCAACGTCAATCAGACCCGCGTCATTCAGGACAATTCTGAAGACGGCGAAACGCAATTCACCGCACTCGCCCCGATCCGCCATGCCGGCAAGGTCGTGGGCACCGTAGGGTTTGTGACCATCGCAAGCGAGATCGACACGGTGGTCCGTCTGGAACGCGAACGCGTCTTGCAGATGTTTGTGGTGGCGACGCTTGTGTCCATCGCGCTTAGCCTTGTGCTGGCGTCGACCATCGCCAATCCGATTTCCGATCTGGCCGATGCTGCCGAGATTGGCCGCGATCGCAACAAACGCAACGTGGCACCGGGCCGTATCCGTATTCCTGACCTCACAGCGCGCCCTGATGAAATCGGCCGACTGTCCGGCGCTTTGCGTGGGATGGTGTCTGCGCTTTACGACCGGATCGACAGCAACGAACAGTTTGCTGCGGACGTGGCCCACGAAATCAAGAACCCGCTGGCCAGCCTTCGCTCCGCTATCGGGTCGCTCCGGATCGTCAAAAAGGACGAACAGCGCGGCAAGCTTCTGGATGTGATCGAACACGACGTGCGCCGTTTGGACCGTCTTGTCAGCGACATCTCGAACGCGTCGCGTCTGGATTCCGAACTGGTCAAGGAAGAAGAGCAAGAGTTCAACCTGCTCGAAATGATCGACAATCTGTCCCAGTACCTTGGTGAAGATGCCAAGCGTAAAGGGATCGAATTCATCACCGACCTGCCGCCACATCCGATTTCGATCACCGGCCTTGAGGCGCGTTTGGCGCAGGTGTTTGTAAACCTGATCACCAACGCGATCAGTTTCTGCGAAGACGGCGATGCGATCCGCGTCTGGATCCGCCGCCGTGATAACCGCGTGCTGGTCGTGGTCGAAGACACAGGTCCGGGCATTCCGGAACAATCGCTGACCAAGATCTTCAAACGGTTCTATTCGCACCGTCCCGAAGGCGACTTTGGCAATAACTCGGGCCTTGGTCTGGCGATTTCGAAACAGATCGTCGAAGCCCATGGCGGCGTGATCTGGGCGGAAAACATCCGCCCGACCGAAGCGGACGTGACGTCCGAACCGCTGGGTGCGCGTTTTGTTGTTGGTCTGCCGATCTGATCTGTCGGGGGCAGTGTTATGTCCCTGAACAAAGGGTCCAGTATCATCCATGCAACCGCCGTGTCCTTAAACGGGCGCGGCGTTTTGATTATGGGGCCGTCAGGCAGTGGCAAGTCCGGACTGGCGCTTGAACTGATGGGCTATGGGGCCGATCTGGTCAGCGATGATCGTGTGGTTCTGGAAACCCGCGACCAAAGCCTGATTGCGCGGACGGCACCCAATTTGCATGGTATGATAGAAGCGCGTGGTATCGGTATTCTGAACGCCGTCACCGTCGACAGCACCCAAATCGTGCTAGCCGTGGACATGAACCAAACCGAAACCGACCGATTGCCGCCGCATCGCAGCGTGGTTTTGCTGGACGTTACGGTTCCAGTCGTTCACAAATCCGCGCAGCCCTCTTTTGCAGCCGCGATCCTGCAATATCTTAAGCTGGGTCGTAAGGAGTAACATCTTGAACGCAGCGCCCCAGAGTGTGGTTCTTGTCACCGGCCCATCCGGAGCTGGCCGGACGACGACTATCCATGTTCTCGAGGATATCGGCTTTGAGACCATCGACAATATCCCCCTAAGCCTTGTGCCCCGTCTTCTGGACGGTCTTGTGGCGTCACAGCCGATGGCCTTGGGGATCGATGTTCGGAACCGTGATTTTTCGGTTCAGGCCTTGCTAGAGCTCTACGAAAAGCTGAAGCGTGATCCGGGTCTGTCGCTTGAGCTGATCTACCTTGATTGTGCGCAGAATGTTCTGTTGCGCCGCTATTCCGAAACACGCCGTCGCCATCCGCTGTCGCCCGATACCTCGCCTTCCGAAGGCATCAAGCAGGAACTGGCCTTGCTGGAACCGGTGCGCGATGTAGCTGACACGTTGATCGACACCACCGAACTTAGCCCGCACGACCTGCGCGATACGCTGCAGGACCGCTTTGATGTGAGCGCGGGCGCGGGGCTGGCGGTGTCGTTGCATTCCTTTTCCTACAAGCGCGGGCTGCCCCAAGGGGCCGATATGGTCTTTGACTGCCGCTTTCTGACGAATCCCCACTGGGACCCGGCGCTGCGCCATATGACAGGGCTGGACCGCGAGGTCGTGGACTACATCGCCAAAGACGGGCGGTTCGACGAATTCCGCACACGTGTGGTGGAAATGCTGAAATTCCTGCTGCCAGCCTACCGCGACGAGGGAAAAGCACATTTTTCTGTCGCCTTTGGGTGTACCGGCGGGCAACACCGGTCCGTCGCCGTGACGGAAATCGTTGCGCGTGCTCTTGCGGAGTCCGGCTGGCGGGTGTCAATTAGGCATAGGGAGGCCGAGAGGCGGGCGAATTGGAGGTCGTCCACTCTACCCACTGAACAAAAGGACGCTCTGGTTTGATTGGTATTGTTATTGTGGCCCACGGTGGTCTGGCGCGCGAATACCTCGCGGCGGTAGAGCATGTCGTAGGCACGCAGCAGGGCATTCAATCGATCGCCATCGAGGCCGACTGTGATCGTGCGACCAAGCAAAAAGAAATCTGTCTTGCGGCGGATGCCGTAGATCAGGGGCAAGGTGTTGTTGTTGTGACAGACATGTTTGGCGGGTCTCCATCGAACCTGAGCCTGATGGCCTGTCAGCCCGACAACCGCCGAATTCTATACGGGGCCAATTTGCCCATGTTGATCAAACTTGCCAAAAGCCGGCACCTTCCGGTGCCAGATGCGGTTCGGCAAGCGCTTGAAGCCGGTCGGAAGTACATCGACAGCGTCAATATCAAGTCCGACGACGGATCGGACGCTGCCGCCAAAACAGCCTGATATAACAAGAAAAAGTGCCTGTATGACTGACTCTATCCGCCGTACCCATAAGATTGTGAACGAAAAAGGTCTTCATGCCCGTGCGTCGGCCAAGCTGGTCGAGGTTGTAGAAGGCTTTGACGCCCGCGCCGAAGTTTCCAAAGACGGTATGAGCGCGTCCGGAGACAGCATTATGGGCTTGCTGATGCTGGCTGCCTCGCGTGGCACGTCGGTTGATGTGGAAACCAGTGGCGCCGACGCAGAGCCGTTGGCCGATGCCATCGAAACACTGATTGCCGACCGCTTCGGCGAACCCTGCTGATCGGTCGTCAGGATGACCGTGCGTGACACCGGGACGACAGAGCCTGAAGGCGTCGGTGTCACGGTCGCCACGCAAAATGCGCCTTATGACAAGCGTCGCCTAAGCTACGCGAACACATTCACCAATCCATGGAAAGCCAACACCATCCGCGCGATGGAGTGGGCGACGGGCAAGATCCCGTTGCTGCGGCTCGTGCGCCGGTTTGAACGGATGGGGCCTGCCGAGGGTCAGAAATTCTGGGCGCAGGCGCTGGGATTGATGAACATCGCGGTTGAGACGCCCGACCATGAGCTGGCCAATATTCCGAAATCCGGCCCCGTCATTGTCGTTGCGAACCATCCCCACGGGTTGGTTGACGGAATGGTTCTGGCAGAATTGATTGGCCGCGTCCGCACCGATTATAAAATCCTGACGCGGTCGCTACTGACAGGTATCTCCGAGATCGAGCAATTCATGATCCCCGTGCCGTTTCCCCACGAAGAAAATGCGCGGGAACAAAGCCTTGAGATGCGGGCGCGGGCGATGGATCATCTGAAACAGGATGGTTTGATCGTTCTGTTCCCGTCCGGCGTGGTGGCCTCGTCCGACACGATGTTCGGTCCGGTGATTGAACGCGATTGGAACCCGTTCACAGCCAAGATGATCCAGCGATCTGGCGCGACTGTGGTGCCTATCCGGTTCACCGGTCAGAATTCGCGCGCGTATCAGATGGCGAATACGATTTCGCCGACCATCCGGCAGGGCCTGTTGATCCACGAAGTGATGCGGGCCTGCGGGAAACCGCAAGCCCCGATTGTGGGTCAGCCGATGTCGCCCGACGATATTCAGGCGCTGGCCAAAGGTGGGCGTGAATTGGTGGCAAAGTTGCGGGAACAGACGATGGGTCTGGCCCGCTAAATTATCAAGCCGCCAAGGACGCCAGCCACAGGTACAGCGGCAGGCCTACTGTGATGTTGAAGGGGAACGTCACACCCAATGACAGCGTCAGGTAGATGCCCGCTTCGGCTTGGGGCAGGGCGATCCGCATTGCAGCGGGAACGGCGATGTAAGAGGCCGATGCCGACAGGACCATCAGCAGAAACAGGCTTCCGGTGCCGAGCCCGATCATCATGCCCAACACGCAAGCCAGCAGCGCGCCGATCACGGGCATGACCACCCCGAATGCGAAAAGACCACCGCCTAGCATATGTTTGTTCCGCATCAGGCTGCGCCCCGCGTTCAGGCCCATGTCCAGAAGGAACAGACACAGGATTCCGGTGAAGGGCGTGACGACGAATGGGGCGATCATCTCCATCCCGTTTTCGCGAGTCACCGCACCGATAAAGAAGGCCCCGACCAGAAGAACGATAGACCCGTTCGCCAGCAGTTCGCGCATGGGAACGGACGCTGTTTCGTCGGCTTTTCCGTATTTGTGGGCGATCCATAGGGCGGACAGGATCGCAGGCACCTCCATCGCGGCGGCGACGGCGACCATGTAGCCGTCAAAGGTGATGCCTGACAGCTCCAGCAGGCTGGACGCCGCAACAAAGGTGACAATCGAAATCGAGCCGTAATGCCCTGCAACGGCGGCTGCGTTCAGAGTATCAAGCTGCGTCATCGTTTTCAGAAGCGCGAAAGCGATGAAAGGAATTAGGAATGAGAGAAGAAGGCCGACCCCGATGGCCAGGAACAGGTCCGGTTGAAGCCCGTGCTTTGAAAGGCTGTGCCCACCTTTGAACCCGATGGCCAGCAGCAGGTACAGCGACATGAATTTGGCGGCACCTTCGGGAATAGACAGGTCGCTGCGAACAGCGGCGGCAATCAGGCCAAGAACGAAAAACAGGATGGTTGGGACCATCAAGTTGCTAATCAGACTTTCAAGTACGGTGGTCATGGGGAGGGCTCCAGTATGAAATCCGCGCCCTGTTGCCTGATGAATTTTGATAACTTAAATACAAATTGATCACATTATCTATAGTTTGAGGCTATGTATGCGTCCAACGCTCAGGCAGCTTGAATACATTGTCACGGTGCATCAGTTGGGCAATTTCGGATTGGCCGCCGAGGTGCTGAACGTCAGTCAGCCCAGCCTGTCGACACAGATCGCGACCGTTGAAACCGAATTGGGCGTGCGGCTGTTTCACAGAAACCGGAGCGGCGTAAAGACGACGGCCAAGGGTTTGGAGTTCATCGAACGTGCAAGGCGCATTCTGTCTGAGGTGACGAACCTGCGCGGGGCGATGACCTCATCCGCGCCGTTCGGCGGGCGACTGCGGTTGGGCGTTCTGCCGTCCATCGGGCCGTATCTGTTGCCCCAAGCCATGCAGGTGTTGCACCGCGACCAGCCGGATTTGCGCGTGATCGTGCGCGAGGAAAACACGCTTAGTCTGGATGAAGGCATCCGCTATGGCCGTTTTGATGCGATCATCTCGACACCCGAGGATCATCCGAACACCCGCCAGATGCCGCTGTTTACCGAACCTCTGTGGATTGCGGTGTCCCGCGATCACCCATTGGCAGGACGTAAAAGCGCCACAGCCGAGGATCTGAGTGGCCAGCGTCTGCTGACCCTCGATACAGGCCACAGGCTGGCGCGGATTGTCTACGGGCTTGCTGCGGCCAGCGGGGGTATCGTGTCGGATGATTACGAAGGCACCAGTCTGGATTCGATCCTACTGATGGCTGCCACTGGTGCGGGTGTTGCCGTCATCCCCGATCTTTTCGCCCGTATCCAAGCGGTCCATCGGCGCGAGGTCGTCACCATGCCCCTGAAAATGGCCGACGCCACGCGTGTGATCAGCCTGATGTTCGATCCGGATCAAACTGGAAATGATGATCCTGAGGAACTAGCCGGAAAACTACGCATAATCGCGCACAGTCTTGGGATGAAAAGATATAATACAGATGATTGAAACGTTTCTTCGCATACCAGAGAGGCGAAATCTAATCGATTAGTTTTGGTAGCAGCCAGTTTGATCCGTATGCGCTCAGATGGTCGTCATCCCGATAAAGCAAGAAGCCTTCATGTTCAGCGATGCAGACTGTGTCGCACAAAAAATCCATAGGCCTGACAATTCTGGCATCGTATTCGTTCGAGACACTCTCCAACATTAGATCAGCACGATGATTGCGTGCCGCGACACTTTGTGCCGAAGGGAGTGTGTTACTAGAAATTGGTTTGCGAAGAATGGCTTCTGCTACGTCGAAAGGCATTTCGGGCACACCCGCTAGGATGACCACATTGAGCCCCAAATTGCGTATCTCAGAAACTGTAGCTTCTAGCCCTTCTTTTGCGATAGCTGCATTATTCTGGATAGCTGTGTTGTAAGATCCAGTTTTTGCCAAAACAGCAGGGCGGCCCATTTCGTTGGTGGCACGGCTGCCTTCCGTAGCCAAGGCCCATCGTGCTGCAAGGTAGACGGTATCCAGATCGGGAAACTCTCGCATCTTTGAAACAACAGCCGCATTGTGTTTGTCGCATTGATGAGTTTGTCCTCGGTCAACTCTGTAAACTCCCAGCAAGGGAGGACAGGCGCTTTTGACGAATGCAACAGCAGAAGTATTCTGAGATGCAAAATAGGTATCAAACCCATTTAGCATGGCGCTGGCGTGCGAATCGCCGAAAATCAAGGCTGTAACTGGGGCCGCTTCGGCGCCAAATCTGCAGGGTTCGTCATCTACGTCCAAAGACGTGCAATAAAGATCCAAAGAAGGGCGCTGCTTCGCCTTAGTGTATATGGCCAATCGATCTTCCGAAAACTGACCCAACATTCCGTCTTTTTCGTGAATGAAGCCCGAAAGACTGGCAAGACACAGTATGCCGGCACCAGTTGCGGCGAATACTCGTGCTGTGGATTTGCTTTTACCCGATTGTCGTTTGCGAAAGGGTTGCTCAATGAAACGCCAACTTATCCACGCAAGTAAAACTGATAAAATCACGCAGCCAGTGCTCACCAGAGCCGGGAGTTCATGTGCTTCAGTGATTATTCTGGCATAGACCAAAACCGGCCAGTGCCAGAGATATAGCGAGTAAGAAATCAAACCCATCCAAACGACTGGGCGCCAGGATAGAAGCTTCGAAACTTGAGTTGTGCTTCTTGAATTAGCGAAAATAATCAATGACGCGCCTAGCACGGAGGGTAGCGCGGAAAGCCCTGGGAATGGGGTGGCATCGTCCATGAACGCGATACTTGCTGCTATAAGAATAATACCTAGCCAGCTGAGTACTTCGGCGAAAATTGGTCTATTCCACGATTGACCTATTCCCAAAGCCAAGAGAGCACCTGCGCCTAGTTCCCAGGCGCGAAATGGTGAAAGGTAGAAATTGGCAACGGGAAAACGAGATGTCATCCAAACAGATGCGACGAAAGATAGTAAAGCAATCGTGGATACTACCATTTTCCACCATCGCGGTCCCAATTTCGCAATCGCGATCAGTAGTAAAGGAAAGAACAAATAGAATTGCTCTTCTACGGCGAGAGACCATGTGTGGAGTAGAGGGGCAAGTTCTACCCCCGAGCCAAAGTAATCGCTGCTCGTTTTCCAAAATTCTATGTTGGATATGAAAAATAGAGTGGCTTTCTGCGAATTTGCATAATCGACAAATGCAGTTGGAGTTAGGAAAAACCATCCAGCGATTGAACACGCCGCCAATACTGTAAAAAGAGCTGGCAATATTCGACGGGCTCGACGTTCGTAAAACTTGGCCAGAGAAAATCGACCGTGTTCAATTTCGCCTGCGATTATGCCGGTGATTAGAAACCCCGAAATAACGAAAAAAACATCAACGCCAATAAATCCTCCGGTAAAGCCGGGGATATTTGCGTGGTTCAACACGACTGGAACGACTGCTAGGGTGCGCAGCCCGTCAATATCCGCTCGATACTTCATGCCAAACCTCAGGTTCCGTAAGGCGAAAACTTTAGCTCGGCTATCATTTAAATGGAGTGGCGTAAATTACCGCGTCGGAACAGGTGCGTCGCCGCGATAGTCATAGAAACCGCGGCTGGTTTTGCGGCCCAGCCACCCGGCCTCGACATACTTCGACAGAAGCGGGCAGGGGCGGTATTTGGTGTCGCCCAGACCGTCGTGCAGCACGTTCATAATCGCCAGACAGGTATCCAGACCGATAAAGTCTGCCAGTTCCAAAGGCCCCATCGGGTGGTTCGCACCCAGCTTCATCGCTTGGTCGATCGACGACACGTTGCCCACGCCTTCGTACAGCGTATAGACCGCTTCGTTGATCATCGGCATTAGGATGCGGTTCACGATAAAGGCGGGGAAGTCTTCGGCGCTGGCTGCGGTTTTCCCAAGGTCTTCAACGACTTTCAGGCAGGCCTGATAGGTTTCCTGATCCGTTGCGATGCCGCGGATCAGCTCGACCAGTTGCATCACAGGTACGGGGTTCATGAAGTGGAAGCCCATGAATTTTTCCGGCCGGTCCGTGCGGCTGGCCAGTCGCGTGATGGAAATGGACGACGTGTTCGATGTCAGGATCGTGTTGGGCTTCAGGTGCGGCACAAGCGTTTCAAAGATTTTCGTCTTGATCTCTTCGCGTTCGGTCGCCGCCTCGACGATCAGATCGCATTGGCCCAGCTCGGTCAGTTCCTGCGTGGATGAAATCCTTGCTAGCGACGCAGCCTTGTCATCGGCCGAGATGATGTTCCGGCTGACCTGACGATCAAGGTTTTTATCGATCACCGCCATGGCGCGTTCCAGCGCATCAGCGTTCAGATCGTTCAGCACAACATCATAGCCGGCTACGGCCATAACATGTGCAATCCCGTTGCCCATCTGGCCTGCGCCAACGACACCCACCGACTTAATTTCCATGTCGTGCCCTTTTCATCTTGCTGCAGCGCAACAGTAGGGCGTGCCCTAGGGGAACCGCAAGACCAAGTGCTCAAGTTCCTGTCAAATTTGAAATTTAGGATTTCGGCAAGAGGAATCACCGAATTTTCCAAGTGGGTGAAAATATAGGTGGTGAGATGACGGAACTGTCAAAGTCCCGTGGGGGACTGGAATATTATCCATGTCGTTACGGAAAATCGCGTTTGGGCTTTCGTGGTCCCAGACGCATGTTAGAGGGGCCGTATCTGGCCTGTCTGGGGGGCACAGAAACCTACGGGCGGTTTGTGCCTGAACCTTATCCAACGTTGATCGAGGCCGGACTGAATGTGCCAGTGGCCAACTTCGGGGTCATCAACGCAGGCATCGACCTGTTTCGAAATGATCCAGATGTGTTGGCCTTGGTACAAGAGGCACGGCTGGTTGTCTGTCAGGTGATGGGCGCGGCGAATATGTCGAACCGGTACTACAGCGTGCATCCACGCCGGAATGACCGCTTCCTGAAAGCGTCGGACAAATTGTTGGACCTCTATCCTGAGGTCGATTTTACCGAGTTCAATTTTACACGCCATCTGTTGCAGGCGCTGATCGACCGCGGGCCGGAAAGGTTCGATCAGGTAATACAAGAGCTTCAGACGGCTTGGGTCGCGCGGATGAAATCGCTGGTCGGCGGTTTTTTGGGCGGCACGATACTTGTCTGGATGTCAGACAAACCTGTGCCCGAACATGTGAGTTACGAGTCCAACCAGCAGCTTGGGCCTGATCCGTTGTTTGTCACCAAAGCGATGATCGACGAATTGCGCCCGCGCTTGCTGGGGTTTGTTGAGGTCAGCGACCCACCCCGTCCGCATCGCGCGGATGGTATGATCTTTTCCGATTTTGAAGAGATCGCCGCACGGGCCTGTGTCGGGCCGGATGCGCACAAACGCTTAAGCATGCATTTGCTGGAAAAACTAAGACCCGCGCTAGAGGTGTCGCTGTAACAAAAAAGCCCGCCGAATTCGGCGGGCTTTTCCAATTCAGATGATCGGGTCGATCACAGTTTCTCGGTCAGTTCCGGAACTGCATCGAAGAGGTCCGCAACCAGGCCGTAGTCGGCAACCTGGAAGATCGGGGCTTCTTCGTCTTTGTTGATCGCGACGATGACCTTGGAGTCTTTCATACCCGCAAGGTGCTGGATCGCGCCCGAGATGCCGACGGCGACGTACAGATCAGGTGCAACCACCTTACCTGTCTGGCCGACCTGCCAGTCGTTCGGGGCAAAGCCCGAGTCAACCGCGGCGCGGGATGCGCCAACCGCTGCGCCCAGCTTGTCCGCCAGTGCTTCGATCAGGTTGAAGTTCTCTTCCGAACCAACGCCACGACCACCGGAGACAACGACGCCAGCCGATGTCAGTTCCGGACGATCGCTTTCGGCCATCTTGTCTTCGACCCATTCGGACAGGGCGGGGTTGTCAGCAGCGGAAACCGCCTCGACCGACGCAGAACCGCCTGTGCCCGCCAGATCGAATGTCGATGTACGGAAGGTGATGACCTTTGTCGCATCCGAGGATTTGACGGTCTGGATCGCGTTACCGGCGTAGATCGGACGTTCGAACGTGTCGGCATCTACAACGCCTGTGACGTCTGTCAGAACCATCACGTCCAGCAGCGCCGCAACGCGGGGCAGGATGTTTTTCGCGTCCGTCGTGGCGGGGGCCACGATGTGCGAATAACCGCCAGCCAGCGAAACGATCAGAGCCGAGACGGGTTCCGCCAGACGGTGGCCATAGATCGCGTCTTCGGCGACCAGAACTTTGGATACGCCGTCGATTGTCGCGGCTTCGTCAGCTGCGGCTTTCGCCGTTGCGCCAACCGCCAGTACAGTCACGTCGCCCAGTGCCTTGGCCGCAGTCACAGCCTTGGCTGTGGCGTCCATCGCCAGTGCGCCGTCGTTGATTTCAGCAAGCAGAAGAACAGCCATTAGACAACACCCTTCTCTTTGAGTTTCGCCACTAGCTCGTCAACCGAGCCAACCATTTCACCCGCTTCGCGCGAACCCGGTTCGGATGTTTTGACAACTTCCAGACGCGGGGATGCGTCGACGCCGTAGTCTGCCGGTGTTTTCTCATCCAAAGGCTTTTTCTTGGCCTTCATGATGTTCGGCAGAGACGCATAGCGCGGCTCGTTCAGACGCAGGTCGGTTGTGACGATTGCGGGAAGCTTGACCTTGATGGTCTGCAGGCCGCCGTCCACTTCGCGGGCCACAACAGCGTTGTCGCCGTCGACGTCCAGCGTGTTGGCGTTTGTCGCCTGTGCCCAACCCAGAAGCGCAGCCATCATCTGGCCTGTCGCGTTCAGGTCGTTGTCGATCGCCTGCTTGCCGCAGACAACCAGACCGGCGCCTTCTTCTTCGGCAACCTTGGCAAGGATCTTGGCAACCGCCAGGGGTTCGATGTCTGTGTGGACGTCGTCAGCCGCAACAACGAGGATCGCGCGATCCGCGCCCATCGCCAGAGCGGTCCGCAGTGTTTCCTGCGCCTGCTTGACGCCGATGGATACCGCGATGACTTCTTCTGCTTTGCCCGCTTCTTTCAGACGGATCGCTTCTTCTACAGCGATTTCGTCGAAGGGGTTCATCGACATTTTGACGTTAGCCAGATCGACACCGGTTCCGTCCGCTTTCACGCGAACTTTCACGTTGTAGTCGATCACGCGCTTGACAGGCACGAGTACCTTCATATGCGTTTCTCTCCTTGTACAGGCGCGTGGCCGAGGCCATGCGCGGGTAAAACTTTTCTCCCACGGCGTGAATAACCGTTCAGCGGTGACTGAAACAGGGAAAAAACGTCACATCGGGTGCATTCGACGTCGCGTTTTCTGATTATGACGTTTCGGCATAAGTGTTTTTTGCCCCATGAAAACGGGGCCTTTGGTCGCAAGTTGGCTCAATCGCAGATTTGCTTAAGCGATTGCCACTGGGAATCAGAGATGACCGGACTTGTGGCGCTTTGTGTTTCGGCAAAGTCCCGTGCGCGCTGAGCCCTTTCAAGCGTAACGGGGTGCGTTGACAGATACGCAGGCAGCGCGGATTCGCCGTAAGTTTCGTCCAGAAGTTCAAAGAAACGCGCCATCCCGTCGGCGGACACATTGGCGTTTTGCAGCATTTCAAGCGCGAATTCATCCGCCTGACCTTCTGCTTCGCGCGTGTAGGACGCCGACAAAAGCTGTTCTCCCAGAATCGCCATAACCGCGCCGCCGGTGAAATCCCCGATCAGCATGGTCAGCAAACCGGCCGACCCAGAGGACCGGAGCGCATTGCGTGTCGCATCGCGCGATTCGACATGGCCGATTTCGTGGGCCAGCACGGCGGCCACCTCGTCGGGGCTTTCTGCATTGTCGATCAGGCCCTTCATCACAACCACCTGACCGCCGGGCGCGGCAAAGGCGTTGACCATCGGATGATCAAACACGCGACTTGATATAGTGTAGGTCATGTCCTGATTTTCGGTTAGTCGGTCGACCATGACTTGCAGTGCGATCTGGCCTTCTTCCCCCTGACAGGTCAGTTCATCTATTCCGACTCCGCCAAACACCCGCGCAATCTGGGCCACAACGGTTTTGCCAAAGGCAACTTCGCGTTCGATGGGAATGATTGCGGCCAGCGTGTTTGCCATGGCCGGCAGGATCACGAACAGCATCAGCACAGTGGCCCCCACGGCCATGCCTGTGAACTTGGCGATCTTTTTAAATGTGCCTTTCGGGACATCCTTGCGGAACAGATCGGGCCGCGTGGTCAGAAGCCATTTTTTGGCAACGGTATCTTCTAAAACCAGACGCGCCGTGTGGCGCGCCAGTTCGTCATCGCCTTCTTGGCGCAGCGTCAGGATGACCTGATGCTTGGCGCCATCCGAATGCAGGCCGCGCAATTCGCCCAAAGGCCAGCGCAGCGGTTCCGGCAGGCCGTCACCGGTGATGAACAGGGCCAGCCGGTCAGGCCCCAGTGACACGGTCACCGGAATCCTGCCTGCTGTCATGCCATCAAAGAAAACGGCCTGCGTTTCTTGCATCAGATTGCGCCTCCGATATCCAGCGCGTCGGCAAAGCCGTCGGCATCCAGATTGCTGTCGGCCTCGCGCTGATGGATCATGTTCAGCCCCTCGGGGTTCAGCACAGTCAGCGTGTCGATGTAGTGCGCCAGAATGGGCTGGGTGATAAACACAAGGCTAAGCGCTTGCGCCAGAACCAGCAACGTCAGATAGCCGACAAGCCCGATGAAGATCAGGATAACCGGACTTCCGCCTTCTTGCGCAAAGGCACCGAACAATCCCATGACCAAGCCAAAGATCAGCGCCGCTGCTGCCATGATCGCAGTGATGATGATCGCTCCGAGAATGGCCTTGGAAATGACTGTGCCCGTGCTTGGGTCTGCGTTGAAACGCACATCTTCAAGGGTCTTGTTGTTCGTGAGGTATTTAAAGCTGTGGACCGAGTAATAGATGCTGCCGATAATCAGCCAGACATAGCCGACGAAGCCCAGAATACCTGCCAAAGCCCCACTGCCAGAGACACCCGCGGCCACTGCTCCGACCAAAATAATCAAGCCGATGGCGATATGTTTCATCGCCGGATACAGCTTTTTCCATTCACCGGTCTGTTTGAACTTGGCCGAACCAAAGTGGCTGCGGTCGGTCATGTATTTCTCAAGGTAATAAGTCTGGCGCGGTAGCATGATGCCCAAGGTGATAAGCGTCAAAAGACCATGGCCAATCGCCCGCCAGACATAGCCCCACGCGCCTTTTTCCATGGCAAAGCGGATGCCCCGCCAACGGGTGCGGGCCAGTTTGTAGCGGCGTGCGCGGTAGACCGCGAACAGCAGAAACGGCAGGACGGCAAAGAACGAAATATAGATCGCCAGGATCTGTCCAAGTACCTGTGCAGGCGACGCGTTTTCGGGGTCTACCATGATGTTCATGTTAAAGTAGAACAGCACCATCTGGATGATCCCCAGATAGACCGCCAGAAACACGATCGCGACAAGAAAGCCCAACAGCTTTTCTAGCCCTGTGCCAGTGTATTCAAAGGTGTCGCCGCCCACATTGGCGCGCGACCAGATGTACCGGCGCAGTCGTGTTTTCTGCCAGAAGCGGTAGATGCCGAAGGTCACGATGGTCAGCATCCCGGTCTTGAAGGCAAGGCTGAACATCTCTTTCTTGGTGCCATTATAATTGACGTTTAGATCGCCGCTCGGCGAGCCTGTTAATGGGCTGGTCATAAATATCTTTCCCTAAGGTTAACTGCCATCACTCTGCTAAAGGTTGTGCGCTCGGTAAAGGGCAAAGCGATTGATTTGCGAAACTAAAAAAGGGTGCCTTGAAGCACCCTTTTTTGTTCTCGGTATCAGGTAAACTTGTTGTCCCGCGGGAAACCGCGTGGGGCCATGCGCCCCGCCGAGGCGCGTTTGGCGATCCATTCGCCCAGTTCTTCATGCGTGACGGTGCGGGTCCGGCCTGCGGGATCAAGCCAGTTCAGGCCGACCTCAAGCACAAAGGTTTTCGCGTCGGACAATCCGCCGTCTTTGTACTTTTGCAGGCGCACGCCCTTGCCCCGACCCATTTCCGGAAGTTCATCCAGCGGGAAGATCAGAACTTTGCGATTTTCGCCCACGACAGCCACGGCATTGCCTTCGACCGGTTTCACGACCAGCAGACGGATGCCTTCCTTGACGTTCAGAACCTGTTTGCCGGTTCGTGTCTGTGCCACGACATCGGCCTCGGGCACGACAAAGCCGTCACCAGCCGAGGATGCGACCAGCAGTTTGCGGTCGGGATTGTGGATCAGGATATCCATAATCTCGGCCTCGTTCGGCAGATCGACCATCAGGCGCAGCGGTTCACCCATGCCGCGCCCGCCGGGCAGGTTCGCGGCGGAAATGGTGTAGAAGCGCCCGTTCGACGCGGCCACCAGCAGTTTGTCGGTGGTTTCCGCGTGGAAGATAAAGCGCGGGCCGTCGCCGTCTTTGAACTTAAGTTCGCGGGTCAGGTCGATGTGGCCGGTCATCGCGCGGATCCAGCCCATTTGCGAACAGACCACGGTGATCGGCTCGCGCTCGATCATCGCTTCGATCGGAACGTCTTCGGCTTCGGCGGCCTCGGCCAGCATGGTGCGACGTGCGCCACCCGCATAGCCCTTGCCGAACGCCTTCTTAGTTTCACGAAGCTGTTCCGAAATGCGGGTCCACTGAAGGTCTTCGCTGGCCAGCAGGTCTTCCAGACCGGCGCGCTCTTCCATCAAGCGATCCCGTTCTGCGACCAATTCCATCTCTTCCAGACGACGCAAGGACCGCAGGCGCATGTTCAGGATCGCTTCGGCTTGGACCTCGGTCAGGGTCACAGCGGACGCAGGGATCACATTGGACGGACCGACATAATCGGCCTCGGACGTGGCGCGTTTGTGATCCTGAGACCAGTCTTCGCGCATCAACGCGGCTTTGGGGTCGTCATCGTAGCGGATGATGTCGATCACGCGATCAAGGTTGAGGAAGGCAATGATCAGGCCTTCCAACACCTCAAGGCGGTGGTCGATCTTTTCCATCCGGTGCGCCGAGCGGCGGCACAGAACATCGCGACGGAAATCAAGGAAGGCACGCAGCACTTCCTTCATCGAACAGACCTTGGGCGTCACGCCGTCGATCAGAACGTTCATGTTCAGGCTGAACTTGATCTCGAGGTCCGAGTTGCGGAACAGCATGTTCATCAGAACATCGGGGTCCACGTTCTTGGACTTGGGTTCAAGGATCATGCGGATGTCTTCGGCGCTTTCGTCGCGGACATCGGCAAGGATCGGAACCTTCTTGGTCTGGATCAGTTCAGCCAGCCGTTCGACCAGCTTGGATTTCTGAACCTGATAGGGAATTTCGGTCACGACAATCTGATAGACGCCACGGCCCAGATCCTCGATCGCCCATTTCGCCCGTAGGCGGAACGATCCACGACCAGTGCTATAGGCCTGAGCGATATTTTCGGGCGATTCCACCAAAACGCCACCCGTCGGGAAATCCGGACCGGGGACGTAATTCAATAGGGTGTCGTCCTGCGCGTTGGGCGACTTGATCAGATGCAGACAGGCATCAATCAGTTCGGAAATATTGTGCGGCGGGATATTCGTCGCCATGCCCACCGCGATCCCACTGGCGCCGTTCGCCAGAAGGTTCGGGAAAGACGCGGGCAGAACAACGGGCTCTTCCAGCGTGCCGTCATAGTTCGGGCGGAAGTCGACGGCGTTTTCATTCAGACCGTCCAGCATCGCCTCGGCTACGACAGTCAGTCGCGCTTCGGTGTAACGTGAGGCAGCTGGGTTATCGCCGTCGATATTGCCGAAGTTACCCTGACCATCAACCAGCGGATAGCGCACGGCAAAGTCCTGCGCCAAACGCGCCATCGCGTCATAAATCGCGGCGTCGCCATGCGGGTGATAGTTGCCCATCACGTCGCCGGAAATCTTGGCGGACTTCCGGAAGCCACCCGTCGACGAGAGGCGCAGTTCGCGCATCGCGTACAAAATGCGGCGGTGAACAGGTTTCAGACCGTCCCGCGCATCAGGAAGCGCACGGTGCATGATCGTCGACAGCGCATACGTCAGATACCGTTCCCCGATCGCGCGGCGAAGGGGTTCAGAACTTGTGTGCGAAGGGGTGTCCGGCTCGGTTATGCTATCGTTCATGGGCATCGTGATACCGCTGCGAAAGTGCTTCGGCAAGTTGCGCTTGATGCATTTTTTTTCGTTTTCCCCTTATCCCGTAAAAAGAGAATCGTTAGGACCCAGGGAACGCCAGCTGCCTTTTGGCGTTAGTTCAGTAACACAGTCTATTTTTGGGGGTGAGCGGATGGCCCGCTTCATTATTGCATCTTTTGGATTTCTATTCTGGGGTTTTTACGAAATGAGCGGCGGCGCTGATTTTGAACCCGGATGGTATATTGAGAATAAAGACGGCGTTGAAATTGCTGCTGTCGAAGAAACAGTTCTGCCGAAAGTAGAAGAAGAAGCTGTCGTGACGCGGGCGGATACGCGCATCAATGATCTTGGCGCTGTTGCCACAGCCAAGCCTTTGGTGACACCGGTTTCCTACAATGCTGACGGCACGCGAGGTGCGCGCGTTGTGAACGTTCTTTACACACAAGCCGAACCTATCCAAGTTGACGTGTCCGAACCCGAAGTTGTCGCGGCTGTCGCAAACGAAGTTGACCTGCGTGAAGTGTCTGCATCGCGAGTAAACCTGCGCAACGGTCCCGGCACACGGTATTCGGTTCTGGATAAGCTGGTGCGCGGTGATAAAGTTCAGGTTCTGTCCGACAATGGCGACGGCTGGATCAAACTGCGCGTAAAATCTAGCAACCAAGTGGGCTGGATGGCTGATTATCTGGTCACAGCCTCAAACTAAGCCTTTGAAAGGCTTGAAGTGGCGCCCCTAACAGATCATCTCAGTCCTGACTGCAATGAAGACGGGACTGAGACATGACCAAATCCATACTGATCACCGGATGTTCGAGCGGTATTGGATTGGACGCAGCGCAGATGATGCAACGACGCGGATGGCGCGTCTTTGCCTCTTGCCGGAAACCCGAAGATTGCAATCGCCTGCGCAAGATGGGTTTTGACAGCCCGCTGATCGACTACGAAAACCCCGTCACCTTTACCCCTGCGATCGAAGAAATTCTGGCCGCGACCGGTGGCACCCTTGATGCGGTGTTCCACAACGGCGCTTACGCCATTCCGGGGCCATTGGAAGATATCTCTCCTGATGCGATGCGCACGATTTTCCAAGCGAATTTCCTTGGTTGGCATGAATTGACGCAAAAGCTTTTGCCGGTGATGCGCGATCAGGGGCATGGCCGTATTGTTTTGAATTCCTCAATTCTCGGATTTATCGGAACGAAATGGCGTGGTGCATATGTATCGACCAAATTCGCGCTGGAAGGTTGGGCCGATGTGATGCGGCTGGAATTGGAAAGCGAAAATATTCAGGTCGTATTGATTGAGCCCGGCCCAATCACATCTGAATTTCGGAATAACGCGATCAAGCAATTCGAAAAATGGGTGGATTGGGAAAGTTCCCCCCGCGCTGATGAGTATCGCAGCACCTTGCTGAACAAACTGTACAAAGGAAGCGGCGAGATGAAGGGCACGCTGCCTGCTTCGGCCGTGTCGGAAAAGCTATTTCAGGCTGTGACCGAGATTGAACCACCCGCGCGTTACCGTGTGACCATGCCAACGCAGGCCATGGCCGTGGCCAAGCGCATTCTGCCGCAAGCTGTGCTAGACTGGGTTCTAAAGCGGGCGTGAAAGTCGCATTCGCTTTTTCTGCAAGGGCAGCTATGTCTTCGCAGACACGCGTAGACATCTGAAAGGTCCGCTATGCTTCAGGATCCACTATTTATCGTCATGGGGTTCTCCATCCTCCTTGTTCTGGGGATTTTGATGGTCGGAATCGGCGGTTTCGCCAAAGGTGGCGAATTTAACCGCAAACACGCCAACCGCATCATGCGCTACCGCATTTACGCACAGTTCTTTGCGGTGGTACTGATCCTCTTGTTCGTTTGGATCAGAAGAGGAGCCTGAGCCGATGGTTGTCCTGAACCGCATCTACACCCGCACCGGTGACCAAGGCGAAACGGCCTTGGGAAATGGCGACCGTGTTGCCAAGCATTCCCCACGGGTCATCGCCTATGGCACGACGGATGAACTGAATTCTGTCGTTGGCCTTGCCCGTTTGCATTCCGAAGGTGCAATGGACGCCATGCTGGCCACCATTCAGAACGATCTGTTCGATCTGGGCGCGGACCTGTGCCGCCCCGACATGGACCGCGATGACGAGGCCGACTATCCGCCGCTGCGGATGATTTCGGCCCAGACCAAACGTCTGGAAGCCGAGATCGACGAGATGAACCAACGCCTCGAGCCGCTGCGCAGCTTTATCCTGCCAGGTGGGTCGGCACTATCGGCACATCTGCACCAATGCCGTACCGTGGCACGTCGCGCGGAACGTCTGGTGATCGAGCTATCCGTGACCGAGGATGTGAATGCAGCGACCGTCACGTATCTGAACCGCCTGTCGGACTGGTTCTTTGTGGCCGCACGCATTGCCAATGACGACGGCAAAGCTGACGTTCTGTGGGTGCCGGGCGCAAGCCGCTAAGCGTTTAGCGGCGTCACCTTCATCCAGACGCCGCCACTCGGGCGCATCGTCAAAATCATCACCGGTTCCGGTGTTCTATCTGGCACGGCTTCAAACGCGAACCGTGCCAGCAGCGTTGCCAGCACAATCACGCTTTCCTGAATGGCAAAACTGGCCCCGATGCAAACACGCGGGCCGTCCCCGAACGGCAGGTAGGAATAACGCCGTTCCGACCACTTCGTCTGAAGCCACCTTTCGGGCACAAAATCATCGGGCGCATCCCAAAGATCGCGATGCCGGTGCAGGGCGAAGATCGGGATCATGATCGCTTCGCCTGCATAAACCTTGGTTTCGCCCAGCACGTCATCGCGCAAAATCGCGCGCCCCACCAAGGACGCGGGCGGATAGAGCCGCAGTGCTTCGTCAATGATGGCGCGGATATAGGGCAGGTTTTCAACATCGTCAGCGGTTGCTGTCCGCGTTCCAAGCACGGCTTGCGCTTCGGCGCGGGCCTTGGCTTGACGTTCGGGATCGAACCCAAGCAAATAAAACGCCCAACTCAGCGCGAGCGCGGAAGTCTCATGGCCAGCGATCACAAAGGTCAGAAGATTATCGCGAAGTTCCTTGGTGGTCATCCGTCGACCTGATTTCGGGTCTTCCGTCCGTAGCAGCAAATCCAGCAGATCATCAGGGCGGTTCGCGTTTCCCAGTTCGCGTCGCAGATCGATGGCCCGTTCAGCCTGCCGGTGCAGCGCCTTGATCGTCCGGCGGTTCAGCAAATGGCTCGGGCGGGGGACCCATTCGGGCACTGCCAGAAGATCCATCAACGACAGCTTGCCTACCGAATAGGTGTAGTCGTTGATCAACTGGTGCATGGCTTTGCCATCCAACCCCTCGTCGCCGGAAAACGTGACGTTTGCGATGATGTCAAACGTCACCTCGGTCATGTCGTCATAGAGGTTCACAGGGCCGGAGGCCGCTTTGCGCGCGATTTTGCGGCTGATCTGATCGGTGGCGGTGGTCATCGTTTGACCCAAGGCGCGCACATAGTTCGGGGCAAAAACAGGCGCGGTGGTCCTGCGCTGCCATCGCCACGGCGCACCGTCAGCCAGCAGGATCGAATTTCCCAGACCAGGCCGCAAGAGCGCCTTCATCACAAGCGATTTCGGATAATTGTCGACGTTATCCTTTAAAACGCGGCGCAGCAGATCAGGGTCGGTGACCATATGCCAGCGGGGGCGTTTGTCATCGGTGACTATCTTTTCGGTCAGTGCGGTCTGCGGAATGATGTTCAGAACATTCTTCCGCACGTGTTTGAGCGTCTGCAACGTGGTTAACGGCCCGCGGGCAAAGGCGGGCTTAACAGGCAGGCGCTGGCGCATGTCGTTCACGGTAGGGTACGTCCATATCGGCTAGGATAGTATCAACAACGGCAGTTTCCAGCCTAGTTTGATTGCGACAATTGCGACGGTGCGATATGCCAATGTCTACAGCTATGTGGGAAGCTATATCATGCGTCTGTCTACCTTTGTTTTTGTTCCGATTTTGGCCCTTCTGGCAGCCTGTGCTGACGGCGCCCGCGAACTGAAGGAACCGTTTGTGCCGCTTGGCAATTTCAAGCTGGGCCATGCGGTTGTCACGTCGCCCAATATCACCAAAGGTCCTGCGTCCCGTCAGGCGGATGCGGATGAGTGGAACAAGGCCATGGACGCCGCGCTCGAAGAACGCTTCCGCCGCTACGAGGGTGACAGCTTTTACCACATCGGCGTCAGCGTCGAAGGCTTTGTTCTGGCCCAGCCGGGTATTCCGCTGGTCTTCAGCCCGAAATCGGTGGTGATTGTCCGCGCTACGGTGTTCGAAGATGCGACCGGCAAAAAGCTGAATGATGTGCCCGAGCAAATCACAGCCCTAGAAGCCGCCTCTGCCGAAACGATTGTCGGCTCTGGTGTGACGCAATCCGCCGAAGAGCAGATGGAAAATCTGACGAAAAATGCAGCCCTGCAGATCGAAAACTGGATGCGCCGCATGCAGCAGGAGGCCGGCTGGTTCGGAGGACCGGAAGCCAACCTGACTGCAACCGGCGAACCCGTTGAATATGATGTAGTAATTGGCGGTCCCGCGCTGGATTACTCTGAAGAAAGCGCCGCGTCCGAGGTCATGGCTCCGGTCATCGAACCGGAGCTGGATGCGCCGAATTAAGCCTAAATGACTGTTCCCGGCCTGTGTTGTCGGGGCACTTCTGTCGAACTTGGTGCAACTGCGCCTTGATTTTCCCGTCGCGAGTCAATATCTCCGCCCGCGATGCAATTCGGGCCCGTTTCGGCCCCCCAACGGTGAGGCGTCTTGAGAGATGGCAAAGGAAAAGTTTGAGCGCGGCAAGCCGCACTGCAACATTGGCACGATTG